>JALZWO010000223.1 GCA_023300375.1 Granulosicoccus sp.
TTATTTGCTTATTTGCTGGCTTGTTGAGCAGCAATACGGTACAAACGTAACGAACTTATTACGGATAAAGTCAATGAGTTTGTGCGCAGCGCTTTTTGAATTGTAATGTCTGGGTTTGATAAACGACCGACAGCACAGCTTTGAGTAAGCCGGTTTATCGGCTACAAAATAAGCTACAGGGCATCAACCCAAGTATCCAATTTATCTCGCAGAGTCATAGCAGGTGCGGCTAACGGTATTGCTCTGCGCACAACCGAATGAAGCGGTATTCGTGAAATTTGTGTTACTGGAAAAGGTAAGGTGTTGTCGTGCGCACCCAGTGCTTTTTTGACTAGGGTACGTGCCATCACCGAAGTCATGGCAATGCCACGTCCACTGAAACCAAGGCCAGCAATAATGCCCGTGTCTGGCTCGTGCAAGTGCGGCATCATTTCTGGTGTTACGGCTATCCTTCCTGCCCAAGTGGCTTCTATGTCTATATCGGCTAGCTGCGGAAAAACAGTGGCAAGCCCGCGCTTTAGTCGGCCTATCCCACCCAGTGTGGCGGCATTGTCGGTACTACCCACACAACCGAAAATCAAGCGTCTGTCTCTGTCGAAGCGACAATAGTAAATGGCCCGGCGCGTGTCTGAAAGAGTGACAGCGTTGGGCAGGATGGTTTCTTGAAGATTATGTGAGAGCGGGGCTGTTGCCAAGGAAATACTGACTAGTGGAAAAAATGATTGCTGTAAGCCTGGCCAGATATCTTTTGTGTACGCGTTAGTGGTAAGAATAATTTGACCGGTAGACACCGCGCCTTGTGGCGTGCTGACAATCCACCTATCCCCATCCTTTCTAATGCCGCATACCGGGCTGTTCTCAAAAATTTGTGCACCAAATCCTTGAGCAGTCTCTGCAAAGCCTCGAGTCAATGAAAGAGGGTGAACATGTCCACCGCGTGGATGGAAGAGTGCAAAACCGTATTCTGTAGAACCACTCATTGCCTCTGTGGCAGGACGGTCGAGTAGTTCAATGTTTGCCCCAACTGCATTCCAGGCTGAGGCAAGCTGTTCTAAATCACGTTGCGCGGTTCTGCAGTGCGCCGCCTGTACCCAGCCTGCCTGTTCGTGATCACAACGGATATTGTATTTTGTGATGTCATCAAAAAGCGCATCTGCGCTAGCTAAGGTGGTCTCCACTAACCGGCTCGCACAAGAATCTCCAATACGTTCTGCCAGCTGATCAGGGGTTGCGCGCCACATAGGGTTGCATTGTCCACCACTGCGTCCTGAGGCGCCCCAGCCGATAGTTTTTCCTTCCAGCAGGATAACGCGTGCGCCACTCTCGGCAAGGCCTAGGGCGGTACGTGTTCCGGTAAGACCGCCACCTACGACCACAAAGTCTGCACTGGTCTCAACGTTGAGAGTGAGTTGGCTCGACAGCGGTGGGGCCGTTCTATGCCAGTGTATGTCATGCGGTGTTGCGTCAATCGACATCAATTAGCGCCTGTATGTTCGAACTTTGCCAACCGTGTGTGTCTTTAAAGTACGTGTAAGTTAAAGGTGTGAGGTTAGCTGACTTTCAATGGTCATATCAAACTCAGCCATATTGATTTTCACACCTAGTGTCGTGTATCCTGCATTATATTGCTAGAATGATAAAGTATCGTGCGAATGCGTCAAAAATCAATTGACGTATTGGCGGCGCTTTCATTACTCTTGCGGCAAGTGAAAAGCAGTTCTAAAACGCAGTAGCCTACCGAGCATCTGCTCAAATTAATGGAGATGGATAGAATGAAAACGAACAAAAAATTACTGAGTGCGATCGCCGGCTTAACAGTGCTTGCAAGCGCTCAGGTGTCTGCGCAGCCCGAAGAGCTAACCGTTGGCTATTTTCTGGAATGGCCTTTGCCAATGATGGTTGCCAAGGCCGAAGGTAAGTACGCCGAAGCACTAGGCATGCCGGTTAACTGGGTGGCTTTCGAAACTGGCACAGCAATGTCAGCAGCCATGGCCTCAGGTGACGTTCATATTGCTTTAAGCCAGGGTGTTCCACCTTTCGTGGTTGCCACTTCAGCGGGCCAAAGCCTTCAAGTGTTAGACGTTGCGGTTTCTTACTCTGATAACGACAACTGCGTAGTAGCAGCAGCTCTTGAAATCGATAAGGACAGTGCGGGTGAGTTGGCTGGTAAGAAAGTCGCAGTTCCTTTGGGCACAGCAGCGCATTACGGTTTTCTACGACAGATGAACCATTTCGATATTGATATCGACACACTAAGTATTGTTGATATGGCTCCACCAGAAGGAGCAGCGGCTCTTGATCAAGGCGCGGTTGACTTCGCTTGTGGTTATGGTGGTGGTCTGGCTCGCATGAAAGATCATGGCAATGTATTGTTGACTGGCCCTGAGAAAGAAGAACTTGGCATTTTAGTATTCGATGTGACTTCTGCCCCTACAGATTTCATTGCTGAGAACTCTGATCTGGTCTCCAGCTTTCTCGCAGTAACAGCAGATGCCAACCAAGCTTGGGCAGATGATCCTAGCGATGAGCTTCTTGCCGTGATTGCTGAGCAGTCTGGTATGGATCTGGAAGGTGCAAGAAGCGCTATCTCAACTATGCAGTTCCCAACAGCTGAAGAGCAATTGTCTACAGCATGGTTTGGTGGAAACGCTCAAACTTTCATGAAAGGTGTGGCAGATGTATTCGTTGAAAACGGTTCTATAGATGCTGCCAAAACGTCTTATGAAGACAATGTTAACGCTGAGCCGCTCACACAAGCGTCTGCTAAGTAAGCGTTTGATATGAAAGTGCTGGGTGGTTGAGCATCGCCAGCCACCCAGCATATTTACGTTTTGTAAGTGACTTTCGCCACAACAAAAATTAAAGAGAGATCCCTTGTCAGAACTTTTGATTAATGACATTTCGATGCGTTTCGATTTGCCAAACGGTACCAGTATCCAAGCTCTCAAAAACGTGTCTCTTGATATTAAAACTGGGGAGCTGTTAAGTGTTCTTGGTCCATCAGGTTGCGGTAAGACAACACTGCTGAATATCGTGGCTGGGTTTCTGGCTCCCAGTGAAGGTAGTATTGTGCTAAATGACAAGGTTGTGCTAGGTCCTGGTGCGGAACGTGGCATGGTGTTTCAACAAGGCGCGCTTTTCGAGTGGATGAGCGTGCGCGAGAACGTAAGTTTTGGCCCTGACATGAAGGGCATTAGTCGTAAAGAGAGTTCTGAGAATGTGGAGCATCTTCTCGATGTAGTGGGGCTTCAAGACTTCAAAGAGAAGGCAGTGTATGAATTGTCTGGCGGTATGCAGCAGCGTGTGGCTTTAGCCCGTTGCTTGGCCAATGACCCAGACGTCATATTAATGGATGAGCCACTGGGTGCGTTAGATGCGCTTACCCGCGAAAAGATGCAATCTTTGGTTCTCGATCTATGGAAAGAGACTGGCAAAACAATCATCCTTATTACGCACTCTGTTGAAGAGGCGCTGCTTCTGGGCGAGCGGCTACTGGTTATGGCACCGCGCCCCGGACGAGTGCATAAAGAATATCGCTTACCCTTTGCAGATTTGGGTGTTGGTAACGACTTGCGCGAAGTCAAGAAACACCCCGATTACAGCAACACACGAGAGGAGATTCTGGAAATGATCTGGAACATGGAAGAGGAGATCATGGGCCGGACGGACGAAAGCGCATGACCGGTTTACTCGTACTGGCGCTTTATCTTGGTGTCTTCTTTGGCGCGAAAGTCATTCTGTCGCGCCTGTTCAGTGGGGCCTTTGCTCCGCGTGGCTTTAACAAAATCAAAACAGTTACGTTTGGCGACGAGAGCGCTGTTAATGGGAACAGGATGGCATCAGTCATCTCTGTACTGACCATTTTCTGGATCTGGGTCGCTTTTACTAATTCAGTTATTCCATTGCCCAAAATGCCGGGGCCTTTCGCAGGCGAAACCAGCTTCACGTATACCGCAACTCAGGAGGATGGCACCACTGACGACGCAACCGTATCGATCTTGGTTTACCGCGAAGATATCCAGCTGACTGTCGACGAGGCGGGTGTTGCTGGTAAGCAGCCTGAGGTTCCTGAAGTAGACGCAGGCGATGGGTTTGCAAAGAACGATACGCTAACAGCGGCACGCTACGGCTTTGAAGTCATCAATGTTTGGAAAAACGATGAGGTGAGCAAAAAAGAAGGCTCGCGAATCACAGCTATTAATGGCCAAACCATTGAACCCGGTGGTTCTGTAAAGACATCGGCTGGTAGGATCGGTTTGACCGACAAAGGCACGCCTACTTTCGCGCCATCACCAGGCTTACGAATGCCTCGCCTGTATCTGCCGGCACCAGAAATTGTTATGGATCGCTTTCTACGCTTAAACGCGGAGGGCTACCAAGGCTTCACGCTTTGGGAGCATACGTGGACATCATTGAGGCGTGTTCTCATTGGGTTTGTATTGGGTGCACTGATCGGTATTCCTATTGGCTATGCGATGGGCCTGACTAATTGGTCGCGAGGCTGGTTTGATCCCATCGTTGAATTCATGCGGCCCGTACCGCCATTGGCTCTGATCCCTCTGATGATTATCTGGTTCGGCATTGGCGAGCAATCGAAGGTTATTCTGTTGTTTCTCGCAGCGCTCTGGATCATGATAATAGCGGCGCGCTCTGGGGTATCGGGTGTTGCTATAACCAAGGTACATGCGGCTTATTCGCTGGGTGCCTCCAAGTGGCAAATACTGCGTAAGGTTATCGTGCCCAATTCGTTGCCAGAGATATTCACTGGCGCACGCGTTGCCATGGGTGTTTGTTGGGGCACGGTGGTGGCGGCCGAGCTGGTCGCTGCTGAAGTAGGGCTTGGTAAAATGATTGTTGCGGCATCTCGCTTTCAGCTCACCGATATAGTTATCATCGGTATTATTCTGATCGGAATTATCGGCTTCCTTATTGATGTGGGTGTTCGAGCCCTTGAAACCTGGCTGGTACCTTGGAAAGGAAAAGTTTAAGACAAGGCACGGTAGGGATCACATGCAGCTGACTTGAGAAAATCAGGTAAAGCTATTTAGGCTTTACCCATAAAAAATACGGTTGAGTTATACCGTTACGCTGCGTTGTGACGTATATGAGAATCGCTAGGTTCTAACAGGCACACGTCTGTATAGGCTTCAATCCATTGATCAACGATGTTCTCGTTAGTCCATTGCAAGAGGTATTCTTTACAGGCGTCTATTTGTCTTTCGTCTAGGACGTCTATCAAGTTTGATTCAAGAAACCTCAAGCCATGCAGTATGTGTAGAACTTGGTTATCGTTTGATACATGCGTTGGTCCTTTTTTTTGCCGTGCCACAGCTTCAATAACAGGATCTGGCATGTGCCAAGAACGCAGTAAGTAAGCTCCTAATTCTTCCACTTCAACGGGTGGGTCAACGTCGACTCTGAATTCTTCAGAGCACATGTGTACGAGCTCACCGATACTCCCAAGCATACCGGCAATTTGCACCTGATCGACCACTCTCTTGTGTGCTCTGGACGCTCTGGCAAAATGATTTGCTAGGGCGCCTGTACGCATAGAATGTTCATTGATTTGCTTAACTCTAGCCACGTCTAAGCCAGATTCCTCAAAGTGAGCAAATACGTGGGTTGTGAGAGTGATGTTCTTGACCATGTGCACGCCCAACAACGAAACACATTGAGCAATCGACGCAATGTTTTGAGAGAGGCCGTAGTACGCGGAATTGACCACGTTCAAAATTGTTGCGCTTAGCCCAACATCGGTTTCAATGAGCTTGCTCACGCCAGTAAGACAGCCTGATGGTGTGGCCAACATATTCATCATTTTTTGATAGATTGAAGGCAGTGCTGGAAGTTTTGTTGTGCCATTGATGTAGTTGCGTAGTATTTCTGAATTAAGAGTGTTACTGAGCAATAGTGAGTTTTCAATGGCTTCTACCAATACAACATCTTCAACCCGTCGATCGATGAAGCGATGGTTGACGCTTGTGCTTTGCAAGACCATTTCATGATTAACGTCTGCGCAAGCAATAAAACGAATAGTCTGTGGGGCGAGCTTTTGGACCGACGTTAGTAGATCAGTAGCCTTCGTGTCAGATAGGGTGCTGTCGCAGATTAAGCAGTCTACGCTGTTCTGGCCTATGTGAAGTAAAGCTTGAGCTCCCTCAGCGCAGCCTGCGACCTGCCACTGTGGGCGCAGTTTCTGAATACTGTTTACCAGATTGGTTCGACTTACCGAATCGCTGTCGGCTAGAAGTATTGATGTCATGGCATTAGCACAAGCTGGGATTATGGACCTATTCTGAGCGTGTATTTTTGTTAACACATAGCTTGCCAGTCTGCCTTTCCGAATAACGTCGTTGCTGCAATCCTTGCCTAATCGTGACACATATCTCGTTCCGTGAGAAAATCGCGATACCAATGAGCACTATTTTTCAGGGTACGCTTTTGGGTCTTGTAATCAACATGAACTAATCCAAAGCGCATGGTATAGCCTTCAGCCCATTCGAAATTGTCCATGAGGCTCCACGCAAAGTAACCACGTATCGGCACGTGGTTGGACATCGCGTTTTGTACGGCAAGTATATGAGATTGCAAGTAATCAATTCTGGCTTGATCATCGACTACGCCATCAACAACGCCTTGGTTGTAAGCGGCGCCATTTTCAGTGATGAAGCAGGGAGGAAGTGAATACTCATTGTAGAGATTGATCAACATTTCACTCAACGCTGTGGCGTCGACCTCCCAGCCTATATCGGTGCGCGCAACGTTTTCACGGAGTACACCCCGAGTTGCTGGGTATGCGGCGTCATTATTGTCAGTATTGGTAACGTACTCGGGTGTGTAATAGTTTACGCCCCAGTAGTCCAAGGGCTGACAGATTGTCGCCATGTCGTTTTGCCAGTTTTTGGGCATGCGCACACCGATGGCCTCCATAACCTCAGGCGGATATTGTCCTTTGAAAAGCGGATCTAAAAACATGCGGTTATGAAAATTATGGTGCCGTATAACTGCGTCTTTATCAGCCTGCGAAGAGCCTGCGGGCCGTATTGCTTGAGTGTTTAAAACAATACCTGTGGGCAACTCAGGGTGTTCACTTCGAATAGCTTGAACCGCTAGCCCATGTGCTCTATGTTGCCCGTGAATGACGGCGAGTGTAGTGTTGAGGTCTTTAGTGCCTGGAGCATGAATGCCCAATAGGTGGCTCAATACAGACGAACACCAAGGTTCGTTAAAGGTACATATTGCATCGATACGATCACCTAGGAATTTAGTCACAGTGGCTGCAAAGTGCGCGAAATGACTGGCTGTTTTTGGGTTCGCCCAGCCCCCATCATTTGCCAGAGCTTGAGGAAGATCCCAATGGTAGAGTGTCACGTGTACCTTAATTCCACGCGCAACGCATCCATCAATCAGCTGTTCATAAAAAGCGAGTCCGGTTTTGTTGAGTTCAAGGTCGCCATTGGGAAACAGTCTTGGCCACGCTATAGACAGTCGATAGGCATCCACGCCTAGCGATTTAATCAAGTCTAGGTCTGATTGCCAAAGATGATAGTGGTTACAGGCATGATCGCCCGTATCACCATTGAGTACCTTACCGGGCGTGTGGGAAAAAGTGTCCCAAATCGATGCGCCTCTACCGTCCTCATTGGCAGCCCCCTCAATCTGATAGGCCGCAGTGGCCACACCAAAAACAAAGTCGGAAGGGAATTGGCGGATGATGTCTGAAGTTTTGATATTACAGCGAGCTCGTGGGGGGTGGGATACGTCAAAGCTTGAACCACGAGGATAGCTTGTTTTACTAGCTTTCGAGCGCGAAAGCTGTTGTTCAGTGTTACAAATAGCGCCTTATCAGGCTAGTACCCGATAAGGCGTAAGGTAATGGCTTGGGCCTAAAACAAACCTTCGACCTCTCCTGCATTGTTCAAACGAATAACTTCAGCTGATGGCAAACGAGGTAGCCCTGGCATAGTCATGATCTCACCACAAACCACGACCACAAATCCAGCGCCTGCTGACAATCTGACTTCGCGTATTGGCACAGAGTGGCCTGTAGGCGCACCACGAAGATTCTGATCGGTGGAGAAGCTGTACTGTGTTTTGGCCATGCAGATGGGCAAGTTACCGTAACCTGCTTCTTCCCATTGACGTAACTGATCGCGTATTTTCTTGTCAGCCAGCACATCGTCAGCGCGATAAATACGTTTGGCAATAGTTTGAATTTTTTCAAACAGTGGCATTTCATCCGGGTACAACACGCTGAACTGTGAAGCTCCACTTTCGGCAATTTCTGCAACGCGCGTCGCCAGCTCTTCAACGCCCTTGCTGCCTTTTGCCCAATGCTTACACAAGATGGCCTCTGAGCCTAGTGATTCCACATAAGCCTTGACCGCTGCCACCTCGGCGTCAGTGTCAGTAACAAAATGGTTGATAGCCACAACCGCAGGTACACCAAAAGACTTTATGTTCTCAATGTGGCGACCTAAGTTAGCACAACCTTTTTTTACAGCTTCAACGTTTTCTGGAGCAAGGTCTTCCTTAGCAACTCCACCATTCATTTTCATGGCGCGGACCGTTGCTACAATGACTACCGCATCGGGTGCTAGACCCGCTTTGCGACACTTGATGTTCATGAATTTTTCAGCACCCAGATCAGCACCAAAACCTGCTTCCGTGACAACAAAGTCTGCAAGCTTCAGCGCTGTGGTTGTCGCCACTACCGAATTACAGCCGTGTGCAATGTTGGCGAATGGTCCACCGTGTACGAACGCAGGATTGTTTTCCAGAGTTTGCACAAGATTAGGTTGCATGGCATCTTTTAACAGCACAGTCATTGCGCCGTCAGCTTTAATATCTCGACAGTAGACAGGTGTGAGGTCACGTTTGTAGGCTACGATGATATCGCCCAGGCGTTTCTCTAGATCCTGCAAGTCATTGGCTAAGCAAAGAATTGCCATGACCTCTGATGCCACAGTAATGTCAAAGCCTGCCTCGCGTGGAAAACCGTTAGTTGCACCGCCTAAGCTGGTAGTGATCTGTCGCAGTGCGCGATCGTTCATATCAACAACGCGACGCCAAACTACGCGACGTGAATCGATCTCGAGCGCGTTGCCCCAGTAAATATGGTTATCAATCATTGCTGACAGCAAATTATGCGCAGAAGTAATCGCGTGAAAATCGCCAGTGAAATGCAGATTCATTTCTTCCATCGGGATAACTTGCGCATAACCACCGCCGGCTGCACCACCCTTCATACCGAAGCAAGGCCCCAGTGAGGCTTCGCGTATACACACGGCAGTTTTTTTGCCTATTGCATTTAATCCGTCACCTAAGCCAACTGTAGTCGTGGTTTTACCTTCGCCTGCAGGCGTTGGGTTAATGGCTGTTACCAGAATAAGCTTGCCATTGGGTTTGCCTTTTTGTTGGGCAATATACTCGGCGGAGATCTTGGCTTTATCGTGACCGTAAGGCAGAAGATGTTCGCTATCGATCCCCAGCTTATTACCAATTTCCTGAATGGGTTTTTTATTTGCCGCCCGTGCAATTTCGATGTCGGAAAGTTGAGCCATGCTTGTGTCGTCCTGGTGTTTGGCCTTTGTGTGTGGGCCAGTGGGTTGTTGTTCGGGTTACGCCTCAACTTCAGCCAAGCTGAGCTTGGCTGCAGAGTATTTAAATTCCGGAATTTTGCCGTACGGATCGAGAACAGGGTTAGTCAGTGTGTTCGCTGCTGCCTCTACATAAGCAAACGGCATGAATATCTGACCTTCGGCAACAGCTCGATCTGCTCGTGCCATAACCGTAATAGTGCCTCTGCGTGTGCTGATACTCACCTTATCTCCGGCGCTTGCACCTAGTGCGCGCAGGGTGGCAGGGTGTACAGAACAATTAGCTTCGGGCTCCAGCGCATCTAGTACTGCGGTTCTTCTGGTCATTGAGCCTGTGTGCCAATGTTCGAGTTGTCGTCCTGTTATCAACACCATGGGATAGGATTCATCAGGAACCTCCGCTGGCGCTATCACTGAGGCTGGTGTGAACTTCGCACGTCCCTCGGCCCGTGGGAAGCCATCGCCAAAGACGATCGCTTGGCCCGGGTCTGTTGGGTGTAGAGAGGGGTAGGTTACCGCTTCGGTTTCCAGCCGTTCCCAAGTGATGTTATCCAGAGAGTTCATAGACAGCTTCATCTCTGCGAACACATCTTTGGGATGCTTGTATGTCCAGTCAAGACCAAGACGTTTAGCAAGTTCTGTGGTTATCCACCAATCTGCACTCGCCTCACCAGGAGGTGCTACGGCTGGTCTGCCCATCTGTACTTGACGATTAGTGTTGGTCACAGTACCCATCTTCTCAGGCCAGGCAGCGGCTGGCAGAATGACATCGGCGAAGTTCGCCGTTTCGGTTAAGAAAATATCCTGCACAACAAGATGTTCAAGTTTGGCCAGCGCAGCTCGAGCATGTTCTACATCTGGGTCTGACATGGCTGGATTCTCGCCCAGTACATACAGGCTCTTTATGTCTCCGTCAGCGATTGCGTCCATGATCTCCACTACAGTGAGGCCTTTCTTTCGCGAATAATCATCGCTGCCCCAGATCTCAGCGAAGGCGCTTCGTACACCGTCATCCTCAACGCTCTGATAGTCGGGCAAGAACATGGGTATGAGGCCAGCATCAGAGGCACCTTGTACATTGTTTTGACCACGAAGCGGATGCAAGCCTGCCCCCGGTCTGCCGATATGACCACACATAAGAGCCAATGAGATGAGGCAACGCGAATTATCCGTTCCGTGTATGTGCTGTGAAATACCCATGCCCCAGAAAATCATTCCAGCAGGCGAGTTGGCAAAGGTACGCGCCACTTGCTTGAGTGTTTCAGCATCAATGCCACAGATAGCTGACATCTTTTCAGGAGGGAAGCCTTTGAGATGTTCGCACATGGCGTCAAAGCCTTCGGTGAATTTCTCAATGTACTGCTTGTCGTAGAGTTGCTCTTCAACAATGGTGTGCATGATGGCATTAAGCATGGCGACATCACTACCTGGTTTGAACTGCAAGGCATGTGTGGCAAAACGGGTAAGGCCCATGCCACGAGGATCCATGACAATTAATTTGCCCCCACGTTTACTGAACTGCTTGAAGTAGGTTGCCGCTACAGGGTGATTTTCAACTGGGTTGGCGCCGATAACAATGGCACAATCAGCATGCTCAATTTGGTTGAATGTGGCCGTGACCGCACCTGAACCCACATTTTCCAGTAAGGCCGATACTGAAGATGCATGACACAGACGGGTGCAATGATCGACGTTGTTATGTTTGAAGCCTAGTCGTATGAGCTTCTGGAAAAGATAAGCCTCCTCGTTGGAGCATTTGGCCGAACCGAAGCCTGCAATGGTTTCTCCGCCTTGTGAATCGCGCAATGCAGCCATCTTGCCTGCGGCAAGATCAAGTGCTTCATCCCATGAGGCTTCGCGGAAAAATTCATCAAGATTATCAGGGTTCACATTGAGCCCTTTCGCTGGCGCATCTGCGCGACGAATGAGTGGGTGTTTTAAACGGTGAGGGTGAGCAATATAGTCAAAGCCGAATCGGCCCTTAACGCAGAGTCGTTGCTCATTGGATGGGCCATTGACCCCATCTACCCACATGATTTTTTCATCTTTTACTTTAAAGCTAACCTGACAACCCACACCGCAGTAAGGGCAGATGGATTCAACTTCTCGGTCTATGTCGGCGCTATCAGCCACTTGCTCGGTGTCGAGTAGGTTGGCTGGCATTAATGCACCCGTAGGGCAGGCTTGTACACATTCACCACAAGCAACACAGGTGCTATCACCCATAGGGTCAGCTTGATCAAAGGTGATACGTGCATTGCGTCCGCGTCCAGACATGCCAATAACATCGTTTACTTGAACCTCACGACAGGCGCGTACGCACAAGTTGCAATGTATGCACGCGTCAAGGTTAACGCGCATTGCAACGTGCGAGGCATCGACCAACGGTACGCTATCGATAGTGACTTTAGGGAACCGGCTGATAGCCAAATTTTGTGAGTTGGCAATAGACCAGAACTGAGAGGATTTATCTCGTGCAACAGATTGCTCTGGTTGATCGGCCAACAGTAATTCTGTAACAAGCTTTCGTGCAGCCGATGCGCGATTGCTTTGCGTGTTAATAACCATACCTTCAGTGGGATTACGTATGCACGATGCCGCCAAAACGCGTTCGCCCTCAATCTCTACCATGCAAGCACGACAGTTGCCATCGGCTCGGTAGCCAGGTTCATCGGCAAAGCACAGGTGAGGCAGCGTGGTGCCCATCTCTTTAGCGATATGCCAAAGCGATTGGTTTGCATCAACTTCCATCTCTTTGCCGTCTAATGTGATGGTAACTAGAGATTGAACGCTGTGAGCATTGATGTGACTTGCGCTTTTATTGTTAGCGGCATGTCGGTCAGCGTTGGCGCTTGACGTTGCAGTAGCCATTAACTGATCTCCTTAGCAAAATGTTTCATAACCAGTTTTATGGGGTTGGGTGCTGCTTGTCCCAGACCACAGATTGATGCGTCGACCATCACATCCGATAGCTCAGTTAATAGCTGAGTATCCCATTGATCTTTTTCCATTAATTGCACCGCTTTTTCACAACCTACTCTGCACGGTGTGCACTGCCCGCAGCTTTCGTCCTCGAAAAAACGCAACATGTTTAAAGCTGCATCACGCGCTTTATCTTTATCGGATAAAACCACCACGGCTGCCGAACCGATAAATGTACCGTACTCTTGCAGAGTATCGAAATCCAAAGGCACTGAATCTATAGAGGCTGGCAGTAGGCCCGATGATGGTCCGCCGGGTTGATAAGCTTTGAACGTGTGGCCTTCAAGCATGCCACCCGCAGCTTCAATGATATCGAGTATGGTGGAGCCTGCAGGTAGTAGCTTTACCCCTGGGTTTTTAACTCTGCCAGAGACGCTATAACTACGTAAGCCTTTGCGGCCATTTTTCTCAACACTACTTAGAATGTTTGAACCTTCACGTGCTACGCGTGCAATCCAATGCAGTGTTTCTATATTGTGCACAAGGGTAGGCTGACCGAATAAGCCTTTTTGCGCCACATACGGTGGACGATGCCTGGGCATACCGCGTTTGCCTTCTATCGATTCAATCATGGCGGACTCTTCGCCGCATATATAGGCACCAGCACCACGTCTAACTTCAATAAAGCCCGCTGAGATGAGTCCAGCTGATTCCATCGCTTGAATTTCTGTATGCAAGATGTGCAACACAGCTGGGTATTCGTCACGCATGTATATGTAGGCTTTTGCAGCGTCAACTGCAAAGGCAGCTATCACTAAGCCTTCCAGAAAAAGATGTGGCTCTCTTTCCAGGTAGTAGCGATCTTTGAAAGTACCGGGTTCGCCCTCATCACCGTTGACAGCCACATAGCGTGGGCCTTCCTCGCTACGAACAAATGTCCACTTACGAGCGCTAGGAAAGCCTGCGCCGCCTAGTCCCCGTAAGCCTGAATCAGCTATCTCGTTTTGCAGCTCATCTATAGATTGCTCGCCAGCGCGCAGTGCCTTGAATTGCTCGTAGCCACCTTGTGCAACGTACTGTGCAAGGGCTTGATAATCAGGAATGACAGCGTGTGTGTCGCCTGCGGCAATGGCGGCATTAACTTTTTCAACTGTTGCACAGTCGATGTGCTTATGGCCAAGCTCCAACGTGGGGGCCGTGTCGCAACGCCCCATGCAAGGCGCACGCAGCACGCGAACTTGACTGGGATCTAGCTCAGACTCCAATGCTTTTTTAAGTTGCTGTGCGCCATTAAGCTCGCAAGACAACGAATCACATATTCTGATGGTCAGGGCAGGCGGTGGTGTGTCGTTGTCACCAATGACATCAAAATGCGCGTAGAACGTGGCCACCTCAAAAATCTCTGCCTGTGACAGTTTCATCTCTTCTGCCAGAGCGCGAATGTGTGCAGCTGAAATGTGCCCCTGACTATCTTGAATTAGATGCAAGTGTTCAATGAGTAAGTCCTTGCGTCGCTCACGGCTGCCCAATAACGCTTGGACTTCTGCGAGTGCGGCGTCGTCAATAACACGCCCTTTCGGACGATGCCGGCCTTTGCCTTTGCCCGATTTCCAAACGCCTTGACGCTGATTGTTGTTGTCAGAAGCTGTGGTCAAGTTGAATTCTACCTTGGGTTATTCGTTGGTAATGCGGTATCAGGGACGGCATTATCGAACGTGACATTTTCTAGTGAAGTGGTTACAGCGTGTAGAAAACTATTGGCCGATGAACGCGGTGAAAAGAGTCTGACTTGATCATGGCTTTGTTTTTGAACAATGACCTGAAGGTGTTCCACCAGTGTTCTACTCACGGTGTTGGTATCTAGTTCGGATAAGTTCAGAGAACAAATTCTCTCCATCGCCATAACCATAGAGGGCCCTTGAATATCCAGCACAGCGTAGTTGTCTGACTGATCGCTCAGGTAGGCGACTGTATTTAAAGCACTGTTGATTTTTGCAACCAGCGAGTGGGAGGCATTGTCGTTGGTCTTTTGATCGGCGATCAGTAAACACTGGTCCATTTGCAGCCCGAGTAAGGTGACCGAACTCAGGGACGAATCAAGAGGCGATTTGTCATTGATTACAGAGTGGCCCGTGGCCGGAAACGACAACTCAAAGTGCGCACTTAGCTCTGTGTTTAGCGCCTCTAGACCGCCACGAGGAACAGCCACACTGAGCATCACAAGATTAGATATCTCGCTAAGCTGTGTGTGCGCGTAGGTGTGTGAAAATCCTGATAAAGGACTTTCAGCTGTTAAAGATCGGGAACTAGCCACGCAAGCGTTCTCCTTCTGGGTCGACGAAGTGAGGCGACACAATATTGACCTCGACATCTTTTTTCAGCAAAGGGCTGTGGGCGATTACGGTCTCGCCGAGTCGCTCAGTGCCACGCTTGATAAAGCCTAGACCGATGGTGCAGCCCAGACTTGGCGAGAACGCCACTGAGCTCATCCAGCCTTCATCATTAGCGAGGGTGGGTTCAGCTTGCTTTGCAATAAAGTGTGCCCCGGCGCTGAACGTGTCAGTTGGGTTTACTGGCATAAAGCCTACCAGTGCGATCGAATCGTCTGGATTCATACCAGGGCGTTTGGATAATACATTGCCAATACAGTCTTTTTTCTGCGAGACCATGCGGCCGAGGCCAATATTACCCGCTGTGGTTTGACCGTTTAGCTCGTTGCCTGCAGCGTGGCCTTTTTCAATGCGCATAACACCAAGAGCTTCAAGGCCGTAAGGCGCTACGTTGAACGGTTTGCCAGCTTCCATTAATTTATCCATTAATGATGACCCGTATCGTGAAGGTACCGCTAACTCATAGGCCAGCTCGCCAGAGAACGAAATGCGGAAAAGCCGAGCAGGGGTTCCGTCGCAAATGGTCAGTTCTGCACAAGCCATGAAAGGGAAGCTCTCATTGCTAATGTCAAATGGCTTGTCCACTATTGATTCAAGTAAACCTCGAGAATTTGGACCCGCGATAGCGACCTGTGCCCATTGTTCAGTGACCGAACCACAGTGAACATCAAGCTCTGGCCACAGACATTGTCGGCAAAATTCAAGATGACGGAAAACGTTCACGGCATTTGCCGTGGTAGTTGTCATCAAGAAATGGGTATCAGATAATCTTGCCGTGGTGCCATCGTCCATAACAAACCCGTCCTCTCTGAGCATGAGCCCATAACGCACCTTGCCGGGCTTAAGGGTTGCGAAGGTGTTTGCGTAAACCTTATCGAGAAATGTTGCAGCATCACGTCCTTGTATGTCGATTTTTCCTAATGTGGTGACATCACAAATGCCAACCGATTCGCGAGTTTGTCGTACTTCCCGATCAACGCTGTCACGCCAACCTGATTCACCATCTTGAACAAACCATTCGGCCCGCATCCACATGCCAGACTCAACGAAGGAGGCATTGTGTTTCGTTGCCCAATCATGGGTTGGGGTAAGCCTGGTAGGGCGGAAATGTTTGCCACGAGAACGTCCAGCCAAAGCACCAATAGATATCGGTGTGTAAGGCGGGCGAAAAATGGTGGTACCTGTTTGTGGAATACTTTGATTGGCCAGTTCAGCCATGATGGCAAGACCCAATACATTGGATGTTTTGCCCTGATCGGTTGCCATGCCCAAAGTGGTGTATCTCTTGGCGTGCTCAACAGCTTGAAAGCCTTCCTTTTTTGCTTGCGCAATGTCTTTAGTGGTTACATCGTTTTGTAAATCAATCCATGAGCGTGCGCTACTGCCTGACACTTGCCAGAACGCGCTTATTGTTACTGACTCTTCAGTGGTGCTCTTGGCGGGTGGGGCTGATGAGTGCTTTACCCCCAAGGTATCCATTACAGCCAGCGCTTTTTCGTGGCCCCCTAGAAGCGCCTCGCTCAAGGAGAGTTGTCCATTGGCCGCTCCAGCCACTAGCATGCTGGCCGGCATTGTGTCGTCGGGCACAAAGGCGCTAAGTTCGTTGTTCCATACAGGGCGTCCACGTTGGTGACACGTGAGGTGGACGTTCGGGTTCCAGCCGCCAGAGACACCTAACACATCACATTGAATGGTCTCGCCGCTAGCTAATTTAATTGACTGTAGGCCGAGTCTGCCCGAGGTATCAACCACTTGGTTGTTCATGTAGACAGGGACATCGCTTAGTGTAAAAGGCGGCTTGATATCACGAGAATCTACGATTGCTGATACTTCAACACCTGCTTTTTGTAAGTCTATTGCTGTCTGCCACCCATTATCGTTGTTGGTGAACAGCGCCACTTGTTTGCCAGCGCTAACTCCAAATCGATTCAGGTAGGTACGTACAGCACCTGCAAGCATGATCCCTGGTCTGTCGTTGTTACCGAACGCTATTGAACGTTCAGTGGCTCCAGCGCACAAGAGTGAGCGCTTTGCGTAGATTCGCCAAAGAATCTGTCGTGGTTTGCCAGCACTGTTGAGCTTGTGCTCTGTTGCTCGTTCAAGTGCTCCAAAGATGCCGTGATCAAATGAGCCGTAGACCGTGGTGCGAGTCATTATGCGAACGTTGCTCATACTGGCAAGCTCTTGCATACTTGTTTTCGCCCATTCAGAGGCGGGCTGTTCGTCTATATGCAGCTGCTCATGATTAAGTCTGCCACCCGATAGAAAATCTTCATCAGCAATAATGACACGCACGCCTGCGCGGCCAGCAGTAAGTGCCGCAGCGATACCGGCGGGGCCTGTGCCAATAATAAGAAGATCAGCGTGCAAAAACCCTTTGTCATAGGTATCTGGGTCCTCTTGCATTGATAAAGAGCCAAGACCTGCTGCGCGTCTAATGGCAGGCTCATAGAGCTTTTCCCAAAAATT
The DNA here is from genome assembly GCA_023300375.1 of Granulosicoccus sp. GTDB lineage: Bacteria > Pseudomonadota > Gammaproteobacteria > Granulosicoccales > Granulosicoccaceae > Granulosicoccus. Next base: position 17,381 of record JALZWO010000223.1, read on the forward strand.
CTTTGGCCACATGAATGTTTTATAGTAAAACCCAGCGCTTAAGAACGGCGACAAATAGTCATTGATTGCCATGACATCAAACGATAAAGGGCCAATGTGGTTTTGGCTCTTTGCTTCTAGTCCATCAAACATTTCAACGACGGTGGCACGTGTGTTGGGTTCCGTGAGTGCACCTGTACGCAGCGTAACCAGTGCGTTTGGTTCTTCAACACCTGCACTGAAAATACCGCGAGGACGATGATATTTGAACGAACGCGCGACCAATTGCTGGCCATTGGCTAATAATGCCGATGCCAGAGTGTCGCCTGTTTGACCCGTGAAGCGTTGTTCATTAAAGATGAATTGGCATGGCTTGGTTTCACCGAGTACACCGTTATGAATTCGATTAGTTTGATCAGGCATGCTCTTGACCATTCTGTTGTTCGCTATTGGCTATGACTACGTCGCGAGCCAATTGCACATCACTGATCTCGTGAGTCAGCGTGTCGCGTGTGACTACCAACCACGAGCGATCACCGTATTCGTGAAACCACAATTCTTTATGAAGCCCAGCCGGGTTGTCTCTTAGGTGTAGGTAATCGTGAAATTCATCGGCAGCTGTTTCGCTATCGGCGTTTGGCCTGAGCAGTAGCTTGGCATCGCCGAGGTAGACAAATTCTGCCGAATCACGGAGCCCTAGTAGTGGATGTGGAATCAACATATCAGTGTAGGTTGGGTTGGGCGCCAGCGCCGCGTTCATCAAGGACAGAGCCTGTTTTGAATCGGTCAAGACGCATCGCTGTTGCGGTGTCGTGCGGTGTATCAGTTGCGATCAGATGCGCGTAGCACCAGCCACTTGCAGGCGTGGCTTTAAAGCCGCCATAGCACCAGCCACCATTGAAATACAAGCCTGGTATATGAGTCTTATCTATAAAAGGTGAGCCATCCATAGACATGTCCATAACTCCACCCCAGCCCCGTAAAAGGCGAGCGCGTCCTATCGCTGGCATGATAGCCATGCCGCCTTCACAAACATCTTCTACAACGGGTAAGTTGCCACGCTGTGCGTAGGAGTTGTAACCGTCTATGTCACCACCGAACACAAGGCCGCCTTTGTCCGACTGGCTTATGTAGAAGTGGCCTGCACCAAATGTGATAACGCCAGGAATGGTAGGTTTTAAACCTTCAGAAACGAAGGCTTGCAGTACATGGCTTTCAATAGGCAATTGCATGCCTGCCATAGACATTACACGCCCAGATGAGCCGGCAACGCAAACCGCTACTTTTTTCGCCTTGATACTACCTCGTGAGGTGCGAACCCCTACACATTGGCCACCTTCCATAATGAAGCCGTCTACTTCGCAATTCTGGATGATGTCTACACCACGCTGATCTGCTGCGCGCGCGTAACCCCAAGCCACGGCATCGTGTCTTACTGTGCCTGCTCTGGGTTGCCATAGGCCGCCCTTAATTGGGAAGCGAGCGTTATCAAAGTCTAGGAAGGGGTATTGATCTCGAACGCCTTGTGCGTCGAGTAGAACAGCGTCAGCGCCTGCCATGAGCATCGTATTGCCACGGCGAACGTAAGCATCGCGTTGCGCATCACTGTGGTACAGGTTGATGATGCCGCGTTGCGACACCATAGCGTTGTAGTTGATGTCCTGCTCTAAACCTTCCCAGAGTTTTAAAGACAACTCATAGAAGGGCTCGTTGCCCGGGAGCAG
>JALZWO010000224.1 GCA_023300375.1 Granulosicoccus sp.
GCAGGTTTGTGGCGGGATTCTGCCAGTACCCGTGGTCCTCCACAAGCAACCCAAGGTGACACGACAAACTGTCAGTGTTCACAATACCACTTGGAACCCTCATTCCACCAGCCAAACCGCCACCCCAGCTGGGTTCAGTTGTGAATTGCCAACGAGTAGGTCTGTGTCGGGCGTTAGTCTGAATGCGCTACCCAAGGCTTCAAACAGGTCTACGGGTTCATTTCCAAAGTTAAATGCTAAGCGGTATGGGCCTATTTTTCGGGTACGCAGGTCCGAGCCGAGATGATGGGGGCGCAGTGAGGCTTCTTCGGCAATCTCCTCCATTAGCTCAATTAAATCAATTTTCATAGGCAAGGCATTGATGTAGTGGACCTTGTTGCTCGAATAGTGAAATCCCCAACCATCAGTAAAGTGCATGCGTGGTTCGATGGTACTGACTATTTGTTCTCGCCACTGACTGCAGGCACAGTCTTGACCCAACTCATCACTTGCCAAGCTCATGTGATCTGGTGGCAGAGACTCACTACGCACCACTCTGATGTCAATCAGTGTTTGCAAATGCCCCGGCGGTAAGTTGTCAGGAATGGCATAGTCACAGGTGCGGCTTGCGGTTCCTGGAAACAACACGATAATGGGGGCTGTTTTCGATGCAGCACATTGTTCGAGTTTGTGTGCCATTGAAGGATCATCGATGGTGCTGTTACACAACAAGACCAACTTATAGCGATCTAACGCAGCCTCTGGCGACACAATGTCGACATCCAGCCCTAACTCTCTGCAAGCGCTGTAGAGTGTCTGGCAAAAACCCAAAGCACTGAATGTGGCTCCACCGGGTTTCTGTATGTCCTGCACGGCAATGCCTTCGTAACTAAACACAATGGCCACATCAGCTGACACGTTCAATGTTTTGTCGTCCAGTGATAGCAGTTGTAGTTCTTTATTGAGCTGAGCGATCTCATGGGCTGCTACATCCTCATCGCCGTTGCTTAAGAGCAATCCGGTGTGTGTTTGCTCTTGTGCGAACGGTGCCTGACGCCAGCGAAAATAGCTCATCACTTCCGCGCCATGAGCAAAGGCTTCCCAGCCCCAGAGTCTTACCATTCCCGCTAGCGGCGACGGGTTGTATGGGGCCCAGTTTACCGGCCCAGGTTGTTGTTCCATGATCCACCAGCGGCCGTTACAGCAACCACGATAAAGGTCATGATGAAAGGCCGAACCATCAGGGTGTCCGGTACGAAGGTATCGTTGTTGGTCATCGACGCTCTGGTTGTCGCGAGTAAGAAAGCCCAGTGGATAGTTGTCCCATGTGGCTATGTCCAAGTCCTTTGATACCAGATGATGATCAAACTCAACAAAGTTGCCCATGAAGTTATGCAACACATCACGCCCTGGGGCATGTTGTCGAATGATGTCAACTTGTGCTTTATTGAACTTGCAGATTTGATCAGTGGAGAAACGCCAGTAGTCCAGCCTGTGCGCTGGATTGCTCTCTGTGACCGTGCCAACGGGTAATCCAATATGCTCGAAGTGGTCATATTCCATACTCCAGAACACATTGCCCCATGCGCTATTGAGTGCATCAATTGTGGTGTATTTTTGTGCACACCATTGCCTGAACGCAGTATGAGCATGAGGTGAGTAGCTGATGCTGGTTTCGTGACAACCGTATTCGTTATCGGTTTGCCAAGCAACAATAGCAGGATGTTCACCGAAGGCCTCGGCAAGGTGCGTCACTATGCGTTTGCATTCGGCTAGATAGCCATCGTGCGAAAAGCAATAATGCCTGCGTGAACCAAAATCGCGTAGCTGCAGATGTTCATCTAGAGCCAGCATGTCGGGGTATTTGTCTACCATCCAACGCGGTGGTGTTGCGGTGGGTGTGCCTAAAACAACCTTTAAGTCGTGGGCATGCAGTACATCAATGGCCTCTTTAAGCCAGTCAAAAGTAAGCTGGCCGTTAGCATCCTCAAGCCGGCTCCACGCAAATTCGCCAATGCGCACATGGCTTAAGCCGATGCGTTGCATGTGTGCGGCATCTTCAGCCCATCGAGCTTGCGGCCAATGTTCTGGGTAATAACAAACGCCGGTTTTCATAAAGCCCACTCATTGACATTGATATTGCGTAATTGCTCTGCTGCTTGCTCAGGCTGCACGGGGTTCACTATATTGTTGGCTCCAGATTCGAATCCTGCAAGAAACTTTAGTTTTTCCGGATCCCTTAAGGGCGGCTGAAAAGCTAAGTGAAAACACCAATGGGGGTTGTCTTCTCTGGCTGTGTCCACGGGTTCAAACGCTGTCCGCTGAGTGTCATCACACGGTGCGTTATGTAACAAAGTGATATTAGGAGCAGATCGTTTGAACAGTAGATCGTAGCGCCTTGTCTGGCGTTGATAGAGCTTGGCAAGATCGGCCAGATGGTCGTCATTCATGTGTACAAGTGAGGGCAGATGTGTATGGGGAATGATCCATGTTTCATAGGCGAAGCGCGCAGCGAATGGCACAATCACTGAGAAGTGTTTGCCTCTGTCTACCAGCAAGTGTTGTTGTGTATGAGCATCGTTGAGTAGATCAACTAACAAGCAGCTTCCTGAGTGTGCTTGAGCATAGTTCGCCTGTGCTGTTCGCATTCTACTTGCGGTGTCGGTGACGAAGGATGTGGCATAGATTTGCCCGTGTGGGTGCAGATTAGACACGCCAATTTCCTCACCTTTATTTTCAAAGATAAGCACATTGGCAATGTCCTCTTGGGCGCTCAGGCTCGCGTACTCAGTTTTCCACAGATGAACTACTTGACGCATATGCTCAGGTGTTAGGGCTGCCAGTGTGTCATCGTGTTTCTCCGACCAACACAGCACACGGTTTTTACCGTGTGCGGGAGCTGTTCGAGTCAGCAGGTTCTCGTGATGATCACTTGCCTGCACAGGCGCTTCATGGCTCAGTGAAGGGAAGTCATTATCGAAGGCGAAAGCGCCCTGATAATCTGGGTTTTGTGTGCCATTAGCACGAATCACGCGCGGACAAAGGTAACAGCCTTCGTCGTGTGCTCGTTTGGTTGTGGCAGACCCTGTGGACATAGCCCCCGACCAAGGTCTGGCTGCTGTTCTGGCTGACACCATGACCCATTGTTCGAGTAGAGGTTGCCAGCGCCGCTCCCAATTGTCTGCCATGCTAGTGGTTACCTTGAGCGGTATTATTAAGTGCAAGCGGCCTGACGCCTGCACCGGGATTAATGACATAGAACGTAGCTTCAAGACCGGTTGCTTGCGTGTATCCGGGCGCTATTGCCGATTTGAAGGTTTCTATTTTTTCACTGGCAACAAGCGTTACAGTGCAGCCGCCAAAGCCTGCGCCTGTGAGCCGGCAGCCAAGTACGTACTCTTGCTTGCGTGCCAGGTTAACCAGTTGGTTTAAGGGCTCGCTGGATACTTCAAACAGATCACGTAGTGAGTCATGCGATGCATTCATCAGCTGGGCAAACTGTTCAATATTGCCAGATTCGAGCGCCGGCACTGCTGCCCTAACACGTGCATTTTCCTCGCAGATATGTCGGGCACGTTTTAAAGCTACTGAATCTTTGGCAAAGACAGCTTCGTGCTCGTTGAGTTGTTCGGGTAGCAGCTGCCCAAGAGCATCGATGGGTATGACACTACGAAGTAGTTCCAGTGCTCGATGGCACTCTTGAACACGCTCGTTGTAAGCTGATCCGCTAAGCTCGCGACGTTGATTGGTGTTGGTAACAACAATTGAGACGCCGTCAAGATGCAAAGGCACTTGACGATATTCAAGTGTCTGGCAGTTGAGTTGCATGGCATGATCTTGCTGTGCCATGGCAACAGCAAACTGATCCATGATGCCGCATTGCATCCCCACGAAATCATTCTCTGCAGCTTGCGACATTTGGACTAGTTCCAAGGGGCTCAGCGCGGCGTCCAACAAGCTGTTGATAGCGAAGGCGGTGACCACTTCAACAGAGGCTGATGAGCTTAATCCTGCGCCGTTAGGTACGTTGCCTGAATACAAGCAGTCAAAGCCGTTGAGTTCAATACCACGCTTGGTAAATTCTGCGAATACACCTAGCGGATAGTTGACCCAGTGGTCTCCTTGTTTTTGGTTGATCTCGGTATGTGTAAGCTCCGCTGTGGTGTCGAAATTGGTGGAGGCAAAACGATACTGCAGATTGTGTGTGCGCCTGATTAACAAGGTGGTGCCCTGCGAGATGCCACAGGGAAAAACCAGCCCACCGGTGAAGTCTGTGTATTCACCAATCAAGTTGACACGCCCGGGCGCGAAAAAAGCCTGTAGAGCGTGTTCGCTATCGCCAAATGTCTGGTGAAAACGCTCTATCAGTGTTTCCATTGTGGGTGAGGAAGTCTTGCTCATGATGTGGTCTGTCGTTCGCAATAGATTAGCAGGGCGGACTGCGGTGGCATGACAGGTAAAGGCACGCCTATTTTCATCAGTAGTTCGCCGCGTGTGCGCAGTGTCTGTTCACACCATGATGGCAACACTTTGTTGAAGGCTGCCAGCTCAGTCTTGTTAAGACTGGCCAGCTCGAGTGTATAAATGGCATCAGGATCAAGACCTGATAGAGGCAGATGCCCTGCACGCGTGCTGTGCATAGAGCTTATAGCCACTATGCTGTAGAGCGCTTGCTGCTGGTGGTTATCTACATTGCCACTGGCTTGCAAGGCTTTAGAGTAGGTGGTTAGCTGCCAGAAAACGGCTTCAGCCAACCAATGTCGGTGAGTTTTATATAGCTCGGTGTAGTGCTTTAGAGTCACGATATCTTGATCGTCAAGTTTGCGCGCATCCAGTTCAAAGCCGTATTGACCTTGCAGTGCCACCACCGCTCGTGTGTGTAGGCTGGTTTCTCTGCCAGTCAAGTGAGCTTTTTTATGACCTACATGAGCGCCCATAATTTCTGGTGGGAAGAATCGCTGAAAACCACATTGAATGCCAGCTCGCTCTATGGGATCTATGTTGTCAGATGTCCACACACGACCGGTGTGTTTCAGTACGCCCAAATCACAGCGTGCACCGCCTGATGAGCAGGTTTCGATTTCCAATCCGGGACACATATCAAGAATGCGTGCGAGCAATAGGTAAAGTGCTTCAGGTTGTTTAGCAGCTCTAGCCCGAGTGCCGTCACCGGGTAGAACAAGGTCACGATTGTGATCCCACTTGATATAGCTGATGTCGTATTCGTGAACCAAGGTGGTGATGCGTTCAAACAAATAATCAGAGGCATCTTCACGCGCGATATCGAGCACTAATTGATTACGTGCAAGCGGCGTTTGTATGTGGTCTACCTGAAGAGCCCAGTCGGGGTGCGCTCGGTAAAGATCGCTGTCCGGATTTACCATCTCTGGTTCAAACCAAAGGCCAAACTGCATGCCATGTTGTCGCACATGATTAACGATAGGGTTCAGCCCATGTGGGTAGATTGTTTCGTCCACAAACCAATCGCCTAAACCGCTGGTGTCGTCGCGTCTGTGTCTGAACCAGCCGTCATCGAGGACAAAACGTTCAGCACCAATACCCGCTGCTGCATCAATTAATTCAAAAAGCTCTTTCGAGTCATGATTGAAGTACAAAGCCTCCCAACTGTTCGCGTGTATGGGACGTTGTGTGCGTGTCCATGCCGGCAAGACGGCTTGTCTTGCATAGCAGTGAAACTGTTGTGTACACGCATTCATTCCTGAGCCGCGTGTAACGTTTGTGGCTGGGGTTTGTAGTGATTCGCCGCTTTGCAGTATGCATTCGCCAGGAAGATATAGCACGCCAGTTTGCAGGGCTATGTTGCCATTACTTAATCGCTCTACTCGAATACTGAAGTTGCCGCTCCAAGCCAAATGAGCGAATGTGACATCGCCGTTGTCATTGCCAAAATCAGCTGTGCCGCAGACAAGGCCCGGACTATGTTCATGGCTGGTTCGTCCATGCAAATTGGATATGTCGATACGTCCCGGTGCTATGTGACGCCGGTGGGTTTGATTTTCCAACCCCCAGCGACCGTGCTGCGTTAGACAGTCGTGGTAGTTGCCCGGCAGGGGCAGGGAGGCACTGGCTAACCAGTCGACTGTGTACGCGTTATTGCCGACATTGCGAAGTGTGGTTTTGAGTGATGCCACATCGCTTTGGCGATGCAAGGAAAGTTCGAGAGACACTTCAATCTGCGCGTGCTCATCAATCATATCGATATACAGCGTGTTGTCTGCTTGACGTATGTTGTTTGTGCTTAGTGAATGCGCGAACACGTGACCATTGCGATGACCATTGAGTGCTGGCGAGCCTGCATATCCGGTGCTGGCTTGAGGGAAAAGCGAGAGGGGCGTGACGTCATCGAGGCTACCAAAAGCGAGTGCTGAATCGTCATGCACTTGCAGCTGTGAAAGGTCTACCTCTGAACTGAGTGTGTCGCCAAACCAAACCAGACGCGGCACGGTGTGGTCTTGTACAAGCAGCAAAGTGGTGGTCTCACCATCGAGTCGCCAGAGTTTTGGTTCGATCGGCATGGGGCGGGTTCTCGTGCGCTGAGGTGGTGGTGCGAGTAGCGCGTAGTGGGTGCGGCGCGATGCTACGGTTCTAACAATCTATGATTGCACGTAAACCGCAATGATGGAACAATGAATTTTGCGCAAAAGTGGAGGGATATCGTGTCATGGCCGAGGTAGAACTGAGAAAAGCGTTCAAGCGCTATGGCGATGTTGAAGTGATTCACGGTGTCGACATGACGTTACCCAGTGGCGAGTTCATCGTGTTTGTTGGACCCTCAGGTTGTGGCAAGTCAACTTTGCTCAGAATGATTGCCGGACTTGAGCCAATTTCTGAAGGCTCTATTCATATCAAAGGCCGTGATGTCACCGACGTTGAGGCCGTTGATCGCGGTATTGCTATGGTGTTTCAGTCGTATGCTCTCTATCCCCACATGACCGTTGCCGAGAATATGGGCTTCGGGCTGCGTATGGGCGGCGCACCGAAGGACGAAGTGGCCTCCAAGGTGGCCAAAGCGGCAAAGACCCTACAACTAGAACAGCTGCTAGAACGAAAACCGAAAAACCTATCAGGTGGGCAGCGTCAGCGTGTTGCTATAGGGCGAGCTATTGTTCGGAACCCGGACGTGTTCCTGTTTGATGAGCCGTTATCGAATCTGGATGCAGAGCTTCGAGTAGAGATGCGCTTACGTATAGCGCAGCTGCACAATCAGTTGCAGGCCACCATGATTTACGTAACCCACGATCAGGTGGAGGCTATGACAATGGCCGATAAAATTGTTGTTCTGCGTGCAGGTCATGTTGAACAGATGGGTACGCCATTAGAGCTGTACCATCATCCTGATAATCTATTTGTAGCGGGCTTCATCGGTTCGCCACGCATGAATTTTCTGGACGTGACGATAAAAGAGGCGCATGCAGACAAAGCGGTGGTTGAGCTGCCAGCTGGGGCTGTTGTTGCCATTCCAGTTGACGCTTCGCGTGGGAAGGTAGGCAGTAAGGCGACTCTGGGAATTCGGCCTGAAGATGCAGGTGGCGACAGCGGTGATTTTTCGTTGCCGCTCGCGGTAGACGTGGCAGAACGTCTTGGCGGTTCCACGTTTCTCTACGGGCAGTGCCATGGTGTTGAACACTTTGTTGTGCAGCGGCCCGGTATTGATAGTACCCGCCATGGAGATGCCTTGAATTTGCATGTCAGTGCGCACACTTGCTATCTTTTTGGTGAAGATGGTTTGGCTTATCACCGGACAAGTACGGTAGGTAAAGATCAGGCTGCCTGAGTGTTGGATACGAAGAGTCTGTACAAGTTTGAAAGGTACCGATTGACGCGGCTCATCCCGCAAAGGGTGACGATCTCTAACTCTGCGAACTATGGATTGCCGCCTTTGCGGGAATGACGTATCTGTGAACTATGGATTTCCACCTTCGTGGTAATGACACTTCTTTGCGGGAATGACGTATTTTTTGTTGTTAGCTCAAATCATGGTGATTAGATGCGGTTTACGTTGTTCTTGCAAATGAGCAATAGAATTAAATTCAATTAGTCTGGCTTTGCCCTTGATGATTTGAATCGAGGTGACTGATGAGTTGCGGATACGCCAGATAGCATCAACGGTATGCTCGAAGTCCAGATCAAGAACTGTTGCCAGAATAGTTGCGATGACTCCCCCAGAAGTGAAAAAAACTGACTCGGTCTCTTTGTCGCCAGTGCTGGTGAGTTCTTGCACGGTGTTCCAGCCGCGTGCTTTAAAGTCCCTCCACGGCTCACATGCAGCTTGTTGCATATTTTCAGCTTTGTCTGATTTGTTATCACGCCACCGACTCATAATACCGAAGTAATCATCAAATCCCATAGCCTCTGGGGTGTAGTTTGCCTCAACAGGGGCAAAGTGCGACTCAATGATCCGATGGTCGTATTCGTTGAGTCCCGCATGCTCTTTTACGCTGGCAATCCGAGCGTTTTGCGCCAATGCTTGAAGCGAGAGCCGGGCCGTATCACGTTGACGCTCCAGCGAGCCATGAAAGGCTATGTTAGGTGCAAATCCGTGCGACATCCACCAGTTACCCAGAATACGGCTTTGCTCTTTGCCAATGTCAGAAAGTCGATCATAATTGTCAGTGCCAGCGGATGCTTGACCATGACGCACGAGATGTATCAGGCTCATATCATGTCCAGTTTTGTAGGAGGTATGGCGTGGAGCTTACCTTTTACCGACGGTTGCAGGGTGTAAGCTGGCATAGGGCGTTGGTATCGTGTTTCAAGAGATTTCGTTCTTGACCGATACAAAGAGTTATCGAAGCCAGCTTTCCATGTTTTTGCAATTCATGTCAACAAGCACCAGCACATTAATTCTACGCCCAGCAGCCACTTTGTGCCACCCTATCGCGTGCGTGCCAACTGACGAGCATGGATGTAGCATTGGTTGTTTCGTGGGTATGCCGAACACAGCGGCGGCTATGAGTAAGGATCATGGATAAAGACCCAAAACTTGACCCGGCAACAGGACTACTCCATCGGCAGGCGTTTCTCGAGGAGGTTCGTAATGCAGTTCCACCGAATAAGAAACAGCTGCGTCGAGGATGCCTGCTGATTCTGCAGTTCCCGATTCTTCGGCAACTGGTTGATGACGAGGAACACCATGCTGATGATGCTATGCGGCATTTATTGGCGATTGTTGAAACCCGTCTGCGAACACGCGATACGCTGGGTCGAATTTCCACACATGCATTGTGCATATACCTTAAAAACTGCAAAGACGAAGACGCTGTGGTTGTCGCAGATCAATTTGCGGCCATCCTGAACAAAATAGCTATTCAACTTGGCGAACGGCAAGTGTCATTAAACCTGCGCTACCGAATTATTCCGTTGGATGAGCGAGGTGGACGCTCTAGTCAAGGCGTATCTAGGCTGGTCGTGGCACCTGCTGTTTTAGATCACAGCAAACTAGCGAAGCAAATTGATGTAGCAGGCAATCGTGTTGACTTGTCATCCAGTAAGGTCGTGTCGTTGAATGATGTTAGACGTGAGCAGAAAGACGACTCTGGACAGTTGCAGGCTCCAGGTTTTGCAGCTAATGATCGGGTATCTGCTTTAGGTGAGCGGGTTTATGACACCACCTGGAGATTAAGGCCTGGCATGCTTATTAAGCGAAAGCCGCTGATTTGTTGTTTTCGGTTGCAGCCAGTAGGTGTTTTGCAAAGCGATCAAAGCTTGCAGGACACTGATGTGATTGCGTCCATGTTGAATGCGCTTGCGTTGTCGCGCAACACTGAAAAAACGCAGGAGACACCACGTCAGGAAATTCGACCCATTATTGAAAGCCAGTTAATTCTGCCAATGCAAGCTAACCAGATAAATGTGCATTTTCCCGGCTGGATTGCAGGTCGTTGTCAGCAAATGCGGGTTGCCCCATCAGATGTGTGTTTGTCTCTGAGTGTTGACTCCATAACCAAAGAACTCACGAGTGTTGCACCTTTGCTGCGATCACTTAACGGTCAGGGCATTCGCTTGATGCTGGAAGATGTTAGTTCTGCCAGCCAATTTCGCATGATGAATGATATTGCGCAGTTCGACTACTTGCATATATCGGGACGCGCTATTAACGATTCGGTGTCAACACTATCTTTGCGTATGGAGCTTGAAGCAATCATTGACCAGGCGCAAACTGCCAACTGTGAAATTTGCGCAGGTGGTATTGATACGGATGCCAAGTTGGAATACGCATTATCCTTGAAAGTTGATATCGGTTTTGGCCGTCTGTGCGGGCCTAGTACTGTGTTTCCAGAACAAGCGTGGGTTGGTAAACCAAACTGAGGCAATTGCTCGTTTAACGACGAGGGTTTAATTGCCCGAACAGCAAATTGGCCATTAAGGCGGCGGCAAGTGCGCCGAGAATGGCGGCAAATAGAGCACCGAAAAGATTTCCGCCTAAGGAAATGTCCATAGAATCTCGGATCAGCAAGCCTGCAAAGGCACCCACCCCGCCGGCAACTAAGCTCCATTTTAGCTCAGTCGCTTTTTCCTTAAAAAAGGCGCAGACAAAGGCTCCTGTTAACATACCCAGCAATATGATGAACACGGGGATAATCAGTTTCATATCTATCCTTGAGTTACTATCGAATTTTCAACACGTACTTTCAATAACCAGCACGGTGCGTGTGTGAGCGTCATGGTGCCTCCATTGCTATTAAACTTGATTCCGCATTTATGACCGATTCTACAGCTGACAGCAAGATGCGGGGCGTTGGATTTGCGCTTCTGGGATTCGCAACCTTTTCTCTTCACGATGCACTGATAAAAAGTATTGAAGGGGTGCCCATATTTCAGGTTGTATTTTTTGTGGTGTTGTTCAGCTTTGTACCCTTCGCTCTGTTCTTAGCGTTCGACGGCACTGAGCGTAGTCTTCGGCCCAATCTGCCTCGCCTTGTGGCGCTGCGTTGCTTGTTTTCGGTGATTGGCCTCCTGTGTGTGTTCTACGCCTTTGGTAATTTACCCTTGGCTCAGGTCTATTCGTTGATATTTGCCGCACCCATACTCATTACGCTTCTGGCTATTCCCATCTTAGGTGAGCGCGTGCGCTTGGTGCGCTGGTTTGCTATTCTTTTAGGGATGGTAGGTGTTTTGATCGTCTTAAGACCTGGAAATACCAATCTTGCATTAAGCCATGTAGCAGCGTTAGGTGCGGCTACCTGCACAGCCATGGTGTCAGTAGTAACTCGTAAAATTGGCTCGCGTGAGCACAGTGTTACCTTGATCCTGTATCCCATGTTAACCAATGTGATGGTTACTGGAATCGCAACCATGTTCGTCTATGTGCCGTTATCTGGTGATGTCTTACTAAGACTCTGTGCCGTTGGTGTTTTGAGTGTGATTGCACAATCGCTGATGATTCAGGCCTACCGTGCATCAGAGGCCCAATTCGTTGCGCCCATGCAATACAGTCAGATGCTTTGGGCTTTACTCTATGGTTCATTGATATTCAATGAAAGTGTCGATAAATCGGTGTTGTTGGGGGCTGCGGTGATCGTGTGTTCTGGTCTACTGTTTATCTGGCGTGAGCTCGTTGCCTCTGTTGCACAGCCTGTGCTGCAAACACGTAATACCCGTTTGTCGGGTGGTCCTGCGACAAGTCCAGCGGAAGCTGACAAATTCGAGCAGAAAATTGAAGTGCCGGCAGCGGAGCTTTAGGTGAGTAACGAGACAAACGATCTGTCAGCTGACGTGCTGGCGGCGGCAGCTATGCGTATGCCTTTTGGGCGCTTTTCGGGCACCCGGCTGATTGATCTGCCAGAGCCTTATGTTGTCTGGTTTAAAGGGCAAGGTTTTCCGGCGGGGTTGTTAGGTCAGCGACTAGCGCTCATGTACGAAATCAAGGCCAACGGCCTGGAGAAACTGATCAGGCCATTGTTGGACAAACAGCACAATGACGAGCCAGGCTTGCAAGAGTGCGCAACGCCTGCGCAAGATGAACAGTGAACGGCAAGGTACTCCACGGGTATGAGCTGTCTGTACCTGTAAATACAGCAACACGCTTGACCCTGTTGCCTAGCCAGACTAACCTATGGCCATGATCGCGATCGCGCTACTGCTAGGACTTATCAACCCGGCCTCGTAATAGAGAGTCGGGTGATAGTCGCGCGTCCACCGGATTATCCCCGGGTTCTTCGATAATTCGTAGTTTCCCAACATCCAGGTGCCTCCTAGCCAAAAACTGCTCACCGACATTACCCGCACGGGCAGTTTCATAAAATTGATAGCATCGTTATGATGAATGACCCAAGTAATAAATACCCCGCCTTTGCCCAAGTTCCAATGAGTGAGCGTTTGTGGCCAAGCAAAACGCTTACCCAGCCACCAATCTGGTGCAGCGTTGATCTACGCGATGGAAATCAGGCCCTGATTGAACCGATGGGTAGTGAGCGCAAGTTGCGCATGTTCGATTTGTTGGTAGCGATAGGGTTCAAACAGATAGAGGTCGGGTTTCCTGCAGCCTCCCAAACAGACTTTGATTTTGTCAGGCAACTGATTGAAGAGAAGAGAGTTCCTGACGACGTTACTCTACAAGTGCTGACACAAGCGCGCCAGCCATTGATAGAACGCACGTTCGAGTCCCTCAAAGGGTCGCACTCGGCAATCCTGCATCTGTACAACTCAACTTCTGAACTTCAACGTCGGGTGGTGTTTGGGCAAGACAGAGCTGGTATTCGACAAATGGCGGTGGATGGCGCAGAGATGGTAGCCAATTATGCGGCTAAAAATCGTGATACTGCCTGGCAATTTGAATATTCCCCCGAAAGTTTCACGGGTACAGAGCTTGACTACGCGGTTGAAATTTGTAATGCAGTGACTGATGTTTGGCAGCCGACCCCCGAAAATCCCACTATTCTAAACCTGCCGGCAACCGTGGAAATGTCCATGCCGAACGTCCACGCCGACCAGATCGAGTGGTTCTGTCGTGAAGTGAAAAATCGTGAAAGCCTATGTGTCAGCTTGCATCCGCACAACGATAGAGGCTGTGCCGTTGCTGCTACCGAGCTGGGCTTGCTAGCGGGTGGTGATCGCGTAGAAGGCACTCTGTTTGGAAATGGCGAAAGAACAGGCAACGTAGACTTGGTGACACTCGCGTTGAATCTGTATACGCAAGGCATAGATCCAAAGCTGGATTTTTCAGATATTTATGAGGTTATGCGTACTGTTGAACACTGCAATCAGCTGCCTGTTCACCCTCGTCATCCCTACACAGGCGAATTGGTCTTTACCGCGTTCTCTGGTTCGCATCAAGATGCGATCAAGAAGGGATTTGCGGCCATGCGCAAGAGCAACACGCCCAAGTGGGAAGTGCCTTATCTACCGATCGACCCTGCTGACCTAGGACGTACCTATGAGGCTGTCATTCGTGTCAACAGTCAGTCTGGCAAAGGTGGAGTGGCTTTCATTCTTGAGCGTGATCATGGCTTGGAGTTGCCAAGGCGTATGCAGATGGAGTTCAGTCAGGTCGTGCAGCAGATCAGTGAAGACACGGGTAAAGAGGTTGACTCGGCCAGTATCCATGATGCGTTTAGCAGCACATTTTTACAGGCGAACACACCCTTGACGTTTGTGCGTCACACCAGCGCACAAGACGGTGGTGACGATTCAATGAGAACGCTAACCGCAGATGTGATATTCAACGGTGCACCGTTGACTATTCACGGACGAGGGAACGGACCGATCGATGCGTTTGTGGATGCTCTCAAGACTCAGTTCAACGTGGAATTTCGCGTTGTGGATTATCACCAACATGCAACAGGTGTTGGTGCTGATGCACAGTCAGCTTGCTACTTCGAAGTTCAAGCTGGTAAAGGGGCGACTCGTTATGGGGCTGCCCTGAATAGCAACATTGTGTCAGCTTCGCTATTTGCAGTTTGCAGTGCGTTTAACCGCGCAGTTAACGATGGTCTGCTTACTCCTTCTGGGCAAACTGATGAACACTAGGTCGTCAAAAGCTGCAAGATTATAGTGACTTAAAACAGGCCCTTTGATGTATGTTGTCCTTTGTTGTTCAAGTTAAAGCTGCGGGTATATTTTTATGACTGACAAAACAAGCCACGAACCGAGCACCCCACAAAGGGCGCATGAAGAGGCTGTTGCTCCTAATTCACTCGCGCAAGCTGCATTGGACTATCATCGGTATCCTGTGCCTGGCAAGCTTGAAATATCGGCCACCAAAAAAATGGTCAATCAGCGTGATCTTGCTCTGGCCTATTCGCCAGGTGTTGCGGTGGCTTGTAAACACATTGCAGACAATCCGTTGGAGGCCGCAGAGTTAACGGCTCGTAGTAATCTGGTGGGCGTCATTACCAATGGTACTGCTGTGCTTGGCCTCGGAGCTATCGGCGCGCTTGCCTCAAAACCGGTGATGGAGGGCAAGGCTGTATTATTCAAAAAATTTGCCAATGTGGATTGTTTTGATTTGGAACTAGACACCACCGATGTGGACGAGTTTTGTAATGCTGTAGCGCTTCTAGAACCCACGTTTGGCGGTATTAATCTTGAAGATATCAAAGCTCCTGAGTGTTTCGAGATAGAAAAAAATCTTCAGGCACGAATGAACATTCCGGTGTTTCATGATGATCAGCACGGTACCGCTATCGTGGTTGTTGCTGCTATCCGGAACGGATTGAAAGTGGCAGGCAAGGAGCTCAAAGATGTCACTCTTGTGTGTTCTGGAGCGGGAGCAGCGGCGTTATCGTGCCTGAACTTACTGGTGTTTATGGGGATGGACAAAAACAATGTGACTGTATGCGATGTGCATGGTGTGGTGTCCCTAGGGCGTGACAACATGGACCCTTATAAAGAGGTATACGCTCGAGATACTGAGGCGAAAACGCTGGACGATGTTATTGACGGGGTTGACGTATTTCTCGGTTTGTCTGCACCGAATGTCTTGTCGGGAGATCAAGTCAAGCGCATGGGTAAGTCGCCTTTTATCCTGGCTCTTGCCAACCCTGATCCTGAAGTAAGTCCTGACGTTGTCCATGCAGTGAGAGATGACGCCATAATGGCAACCGGGCGGTCCGATTATCCTAATCAAGTTAACAATGTATTGTGTTTCCCGTTTCTGTTTCGTGGTGCGCTTGATGCTGGAGCTACAGTCATCAACCGTGAAATGCAGGTTGCGGCGGTTGAAGCTATTGCCGACATTGCGACTAAAGAAGCGTCGGATGTTGTGTCAGCCGCCTACGGCGGTAAACCATTCCGATTTGGGCGTGAATATCTGATACCCAAACCCTTTGATCCGCGCCTGATGATGGAAATTCCACCCCGGGTTGCGCAGGCTGCCATGGACAGTGGCGTTGCTACTCGTCCCATCACCGACTTTGAAGCCTATGGCCGCAAGCTTCGCAGCTTTGTATTTCGTTCTGGTCTAGTCATGAAGCCTATGTTTGAGCAGGCCCAAGCTGACATGCAGCGAGTGGTCATGCCTGAGGGAGAATCGGCACGAGTGCTTAATGCTGTGCAGATACTGGTAGACGATGCTATTTGTCATCCGATTCTGCTGGGGCGGCATGATGTCATCGAGTCATCGATAGAGGAGCTCGGATTACGTCTGACTGTAGGCATAGGTTTTAGCGTGCTAGATCCTTCTAGTAATCCACTTTATGATGAACACAAAGATGCCTACCATCTCATCATGCAGCGTGCTGGTGTGTCTCCTGAATACGCAGGCAACGTGGTCCGTTCACGCATGACTGCGTTAGCGGCCTTGATGGTGCGTCGTGGAGAAGCTGATGCGATGGTGTGTGGTACTCAAGGTGCCTACGCTAAGCACTTGAAACACATTGAGGATGTCATTGGACTTCGTGACGATGTCACCGATGTCTCAGCGCTTATGCTGATGATTGTTGATCGGGCGACGGTGTTTCTTGCGGACACGCACGTCACTGTCAATCCCACCGCAGAGGAAGTGGCAGAAACGGCATTTATGGCGTCCAGCATTGTGAGTCGCTTTGGTATGGTGCCTAAAGTGGGATTATTGTCGCACTCCAACTTTGGCAGCCGGAACAATGAATCGGCTGTGAAGATGCGCAAGGCACGAGAAATTATCACTACTAACTATCCTGGTTTGGCGGTGGAGGGCGAGATGCATGCTGACGCGGCATTGTCACCTGAGACACGTGAGCGCATTTTTCCTAATGCCGCATTTAAGGGTAGCGCCAACTTATTGGTCATGCCCAACCTCGATGCAGCCAACATCACTTACAACATGATGAAGGTAATGGGTGATGGTGTGCCCGTTGGTCCGATGTTGATGGGACTGAATTTTCCAGCCCATATTGTCACTGAATCGACGACAGTCCGAGGTATTGTTAATCTATGTGCTATCGCAGCTGTAGATGCGATAGATCACAAGGCTGCAAAGAGCAAGGCGAGTTAACTAGCTATGGACATGGAATTTTTTCTTAATCAACTTGAACTCGAGCCCGAGACAGTTGAATTTCCCGACGTTATCGCATTAATTAACAAGCTTTATAACTTCATCCCTACAGGGTTTCGTAACAACGAGCTCTATAACGAAGCGGGTCAAAATACGGGTTCGTGCAAAATTCTGGCTTTCGCCCGTTTGCATGAACTTGATCAATCGCAAACTTTATCGCTTTTTGGGGCTTACTACCGCGCTGATGTTTTGCGTAGCCCCGACGGCGATAGCCACCCGAATATCCGGCAGTTTATGATTGGAGGCTGGGGTGGCGTTGAGTTTGATGATGTGCCGTTGCGTGTCAAAGGCTAGTGGGCAAACCGATCTCGCTTAGCGCAGCTAGAGTATTTGTATTAGGCCTGTGAGCAGGCCAATCAGGCCACCAAACACGCCACCCCAGAGCACCAGCCATCCCAAATGTTGTTTGATCATGCGTTGCATGATGTCTTTGACCATATCAGGGGTGAGTTCATCGAGCCTTGCGCGTAGCAGTGTGTCTAGTTTGGCAACAAAGTGTTCACTGCTGGCAGCCTTCGCAATTTGATTGTTAACGAGTGCTTGTACACGCGGAGAGCTTCCTGCATCTTCTAAGAATTTGCCCATTCGCTTTTTGAAAGGCTCGCGCAGAGGCTGTAGTGCTGCCTCCCCACCCACCATCGATAGCATTGAGCCAAAGGACGATTCGTTGACTGTGATTACCAGTTGATCATAAGCAGCGTCCAGATCGACAGCTTCAAGCATGGGTGCTAGGTCGATGGCTGGACCTTTGACGTCTGAGCTGCTATCCGAAGAGCTGGTCAACAAGCGTTCTACGTTGTCTTTTGCCAGCAGCTCTTTGTGTACCATTCTGAGAATGCCGGCTTTGAATTCTTCAAAATGCAAAGGTATAACACCCGAACCATACAAACCTGGTACGCGGTCAAACAGCATATAAACAGCTAGCCAGTTAGTCAGTGCGCCGGACAAGGCAAATAAGCCTGTACTTAGCAGAAGAGTGCGAAACGGCTCTGGGCTAAGAAAACCGCACAGGATCAGGACCAGCGCAATAAGATTAGGAACAGTGTTTTTATTGAACATAAGAGGTTTTGCAGTCGGTGCAGTTTAGGTACACGTTCGAATGGGAATCACATAAGCTCGTCATCCCCACGTCAGTGGGGATCCATACGGCTATAAGCCTTGGGCTCTTAGCCTGCGCGGGGATGACGTCTCCTACTATGTTCGCTTAAGTAAGTGCCATTAGGTGCACGTTCTTTAATTTG
>JALZWO010000225.1 GCA_023300375.1 Granulosicoccus sp.
GGCATTGCTCAAGGCATGGCACTGTAGGCAAAGCTCAATGCATTACTCTGGGCAGGACTCAAAGAAGAACTCAGGCAGCACGCACAAACTCTCGGTAAGTCGTGTACAGCCCAGAAGCCACTATTATCCCACAGCCCACAAACGTCCAACTATCTGGCAAATCGCCAAAGAACCAATAGCCGTAGAGTGTTCCCCAGATGATCAAGGTGTAGTGCATCGGCGCTAACACCACTGATTGGGCAACATCCAGAGCTCTGATGATAAACACTTCCCCAACAGCGGCTGAAAGCGCTAATCCAACAATCATTAAAACGACAGGGAAGCCACTAGGCGTAATCCAGACAAACGGCAAAGCGATACTGGTAATTGCAAACGCAACTACTGAGGTATATGCCACTGTTGTACTTACGCTGTCTATACCACTCAGCCAACGCGACAACAGCTGCCGAATAGCAAAAAAACCCGCCGCTAAAACGACTAGAAAAATGGCGGGATGAAAAACTCCCATGCCGGGGCGTATTACTACCAACATACCCACAAAACCAACCAGAACTGCTAACCAGCGACGCAGACCAACAGGCTCCTTCAACACCGTGGCTCCTAAAATAGTCACCAAAAAGGGAGCAACAAAAGTGACGGCTATGGCATCAGCCAGAGGCACGTAGTTAATGGCATAGATAAACAAGGTTCCTGACCCCGCTGCAACAGCACCTCGCAACAATTGTAGCTTCGGTTTGGGTGTCGAAAAAAGCTTGATACCATGACGATAAAATAGAAAAAACACACCGATAACTAAACCTATCATGCGCATCCATACCACCTGAAGAGGGTGAAAATGAACGGTAAGTAGTTTGGCTAATGTGTCACTACAAGCGAAAAAGAAGAAACCTAACGCGATTAAAAAAACACCTTTTAAATTATTATTTTGTTGCACAAGGTTCATCTACTGAGCTGTATCTCAAATTGAGCATTCATAAATTGCTATATGGGTGTAGAAGAACAGATAACTCTATGGCAGTTAAATTGTGCATCAAGACGTATCATTGAGCGATTAATCTAACGGTGCGTGAAGCGTAGTTTCATTAGTACAAATGCCGCCTCGATTACCCACTTCCAAACAACCGTAACGCTGTGCAAAGCATGATGGCAAGTGTCGATCGTTAGCCAATGACAGCCACAACCGCATGAGATGACGACGCTCCGATTTCTCTGGCCAATCCAGAAAGCCTGTGCGATCGTGTAATTGCGAATGGTTATAGACAAACTGCATGTCACCCGGTTCGAGTTGCATAGAAAAATGCAAACTTGAGTCGTTAGCAAGTGCATCAAACTTGTCTAGCGCCTCTAAATGTTCTGGTGTTAGACGCACGGCCTCTTCGAAGCGTTGAGCGCTATCAATGTATTGACGTTGATAGAACACAGTAAGGTGCCCTTCATACCAACTAAATACAGGAATTGTAATGAAAGGCTTTTCCCCTTCAGGCACTTCACCCCGTCTGTCGGTGGCAATGGGTTCAAACAACTTAGCAAGTAAATCAGGGCATTCCTTGCGCATTCGGTTATAGATAGATTCAGCACTAACCAATAACGATACGCCACCTTCTTTAGCTTTTTTAATGCAAATCAAGCCAACCACGTCTGCACTATCTGTATGAAAACTTTGCCTTTCGCAAGTTTGATAGATGCGACTATTCGGATCGTTGGCATCTGCACCAATATCTCGAACGTGTCCAAGGATATGCCCCTGCGCATTTTGAGATCGAGCGTTGCCCAGATGAGCACCAATTCCACAAAATATTGTCGCCATATATGACTGAGAATAATCTTTACTCGGTAAACCACGAATCACTTCCAAGCCAACACCCGACAGTAAATTTTGCTTTAGTTTTTCTAAATGCTTATCAAAATGATTTAACGGAAAGCTAAATTTGTCGATGCTTCCGATGTCACGTTTTAGTGATAAGAAGCGGCTAGCCGCTTGTTCTAAATCTTGGATGTCTTCATCTGTTAGCGAGTAAAGCCATTTATCAGGCCTCTGGCTCATGTCTTGTCCAAGCCAAGCCGACGCACCGGTAAACTGCTCCGGCATGTTAACAAGAGTATTATTAGACAATAAGGACATGGGAATATTAATAAACGCTGATTACAGAGGGTTGGCTTTTTTACATTGTTCAAAAAACAGGCTTAGCAAGCTTTCGTAACGAAGAGTACAGCCTACAACAACCCATAGCTACTAGCTCTTTTTGTCAGCTAGAGAATGTTCATTTTATAGCACGTTCCACTGAGTCTCTCTAACCAATGCCTCAAGTGCAGCTGTACCTGCATGTGAATTACCGTTAGCATTCAAGCGAGGCGACCACACGGCAACCGCTGCAACATCAGGAACCACCACCACAATTCCGCCCCCCACCCCGCTTTTCCCAGGCAGCCCCACTCGAAAGGCAAAATCACCCGAAGCATCGTAATGACCACATAGCATCATCATAGCGTTAAGCCTACGCGCACGTTCCTCGCTAACGATTTTTTTGTGGGTAAGCGGATCAATGCCATTGTTAGCAAGAAAGAGCGCACTGCGAGCAAGCTGCTTGCAATTCATGGAAATTGCACACTGCTGACAGTAGACGTCAAGCACATCATCAACAGGTCTTTCAAGGTTTTTAAAATTTTTCATAAAATAACAAAGGCTTGCGTTGCGAAACGCTGCATCACGCTCAGATCGCGCAACATCCTCATCAATTACGATTGAGTTGTCCTGTGCCAGATCACGTACGAATGAGAGCAAATCGGAAGTACAATCTTGAGTGCTTTGCTGATCTCCCAGCATCGCATCTGTTACGACCAATGCTCCCGCGTTGATAAACGGATTACGTGGAATCCCACATTCCATTTCAAGCTGTACTATTGAATTAAAGGCATTGCCCGACGGCTCTCTTCCCACTCGGTCCCAGAGTTTTGTCCCACGCAAATTTAACGTAGAGGCGAGAGTAAATAGTTTTGAGATACTCTGAATAGACAAAGCCTCCTTAGCTGCGCCAAAGCTTGCCGTCTCACCAGTAACGGTAATGATTGCAGCAGCGAATTTATCGCTGGGAACTTGCGCCAGTGCAGGAATGTAGTCAGCGACTTTACCTACCCCGATCTCGTGTTGAATTGATTGGCAGCTTCTGTCCAATTGTGCTTGCAATAAGGACATAAGTAGAAAGCCCATTCAGATTATAGGGCTTCTAGCTTACTCTATTCTCTCCATGCACGATGCCAATAGAAAAGCAAATTTCTAAACTCATTTACTTTGCTTCGGGTACTCAGCCGACGCGTTCAACTGCCGTTGTTGAGCTTCCCATACATGACGAAGCTCAGGCGCACCAATCATGTTGTCCTCTACATCCCGGTAACTCAATGTATCGATAATGGGATTACCCTACCATTTTTCTTCAAGCGCTTTTCGCCGCGCCAAGGGAGTGAATTCAGCAACGAACGCATTTACTTCACACAGCAACTTATAGGATTCCGGTACAGCAGCAACTGCCACAACATAATAATAGGGCGAATCAGGAAGATTTTCACTGCATATTTCAATGTTTCCATGCCATGGACTCAGCGCGTTAGCGCAAGCCCAATGGTAAACAGGCAAGTCAACACCGAATGCATCGACCACGCCCTCCACCAGACAATCATATATTCGCGATTGATCAGAATACGCAATAAGGTTCTTCAGAAATATTTTCCTTCCGGGAAGATCTTTATTTGATTGCCAGCGAACCCCGATGCAGGCAAGAAGCTCAAATGCCCCAGGATCGTTAATAAGCCCCAGTGTTTTTCCTGTAAATCAACAATTCCCTTAATTTGTGTATCACCTACACGGCGTGCAAGTACCCAATGTAGATAGGTATATATCTCAGAGTAGGTGCCACTATCGTAGTTAGCGCTCGGCGGCAACCCACTCAATACAATATCAGCCCGCGCCTCATTGGCCCGAGGACCAATGTAGAGAAGCTGCGTCAAAGTGTCCCACGGCACCTCAACAAACTTACAACGCACACCGAGAAATTCCGCCAGTGCAGTTGCATATTCAACATCATGTCCAATAAATTCTATCGAACCCTCTCTTCGAAATGATAGACCAATGAGATTAGGCTCTATTGCAATACGAATGACTCCACGCGCTTTTATGTCTTGGTATCTATCGTAAGATGGTGAGTGTTTAATACTATCAAGTTTCAATAAGGCCACCAGCTGCTTTGCAGTGCTGGCAAACGATGAACCTTGAAATGCTTCTGATGCAATTTTCACGCGGTCACGACACCACACTATTTTTTGATAGACAATTTCAACCGCCACTGTGTTTTCCTGTGTGACTTCAGAAATGACACCGTGATGCTCAGACACTTCACCCAATGACGCACTAACATTTTAAATTGCGCTTTTTATTTCATCAATCGCTTTGCCAATCTCTACTTCAGCATTGTTGTGAGGCTGCTGAAAAGCGCCCACAGATTTGATCATCAGTGCATTTACACCGGTTAGATCAAACATGTCAGCAACTTGCGAGTGATGCCTTATGGCATCTTTTTCAAGTCGCTTAACCTCATCCACCACAACCGAAAATCCAGCTTCTGACTTGCCTGCCTTGCTCGCTTCAATTTTTGCATTCATCGCTAGCATAGACAGCTGCTGACCAGTACGACTCAGCTCTAACATAACGCCTTTTACGCCCTCCTGGCGTTCAGTCAGTGTATCCCACGCGAGCTGCAAGTCATTTTAGATGAGCTGTAAGTTTGAACCTGTCGCTTCATTGAGTTTTAATCGGATATCGGCGGTTGCTACCAAACATGTTTGACAATCATCTGCCATTTTCGTCATGTTGGTATGCAAGGCCAACTCACGTGACTCGACCTCTAACTTGGTTTTTTTGATGGTTTCCCAACACAGCCATTGCGGAGCTTTGTAGGCAATGATAATGCGATAACGTTGTCTGCAAAAACTTCAAAATCTCATCAATACCCTGTTCGTTTACAGGCTCGTCCTCCGGGTTGAGCACACTCTGCAAGTTATGTGGATTTTGATTTGAATCGGTGGCCACACACACCCGTAGAAATCTAGCAACAGAGCATTGCTAGTGAATATCCAAAATCATGCCACGGGCTAGAACTACCATGCGTAACATGTTGCACCTTGGTGGAACCTCGTGTAGTCCAACCCATAGAGCCATCTGCTTCTCAGCGTTCAGGTAATTAAGGATTTACACTACTTAACGGTATCGCACTCGGTGTAGATGCTAGCCTAAAAGCCATTTTGAGCAGAGCTGGATATATCAAATCGTTTCACGATTACTCTTTGTGTTGACGAGAATGGCACTTACTGATGCTCTTTATCCCCACGTAAGTGGGAATCTAATCACTTATAAACCTTGGATTTTGGCCTTCCCGAGAATGACGTTCGCACTATTTTCGCTTAACTAAATACTAGTAGTGGTTACGATACTATTTAGATGGACAGGCGATTTTCGGGTGTTGCTATTGAAACTTCTCCGAGCACGATAAGCCTTGTTCGATCAATCTACCGACAAACCACAATGTACCCACTTTCATTCTCTAACTGCCGCAATAGCGCCTTCGTGACCATATTGTTATTTGCCACCGGCTGTAGCAACGATTCAGGTACCGTGGTTAGCGCAATGTCGCCCAATTCCAATAGCTTACCTTCAGCTATAGAGCAAGCTTTAGCAACACAACAACAGACTCCATTCAGCAATACATTTGACGATGTTCGACTTACGGAAGTCAGTGGGATGCAACGTTCATTTTTTATCGACGGTGTTTACTATGTGCACAATGATAGCGATAGCGCCCCGTTGATTTATGCCTCTGATGCCGCTGGAAATATATTGGGTTCACTGTTTATTGCCAATGCTGAATCTACTGACTGGGAAGCTCTGGCAGGCGCTCGGCAAGATGGTAGGAACCGACTGATCATTGCTGACATCGGCAACAATGCCGGACAACGACAAGACCTTCAGCTTTGGGTTATTGATGAGCCAACACTCGACGAACTTGAACCTGGGTTTGAGCTTGAACTGGTAGCCGACAACATCGCACTCAATTATTCAGATGGGCTTTCGTACGATGCCGAAGGCTTGTTTGTAGATGACGACAATGACACCCTTGTAGTTCTCACCAAGAACTCTCAAGACACCTCTAGCCAATCTATTTGGCAAGGATCTCTGTCTAACGGGCTAACAGACGGCAGCTTATCTCTTCAATTCAGCGGCTTGGTTAACCTTTCTTCAGAGGCTTTCGCCAATGCTATTACAGACGTGGATATTCATCCCAATAGGCGTGAAATAGCCGTGCTAACGTACGGATCATTTCCTGGTGTAGGCCGTATTCATTTATGGACGTCCACAGACAGTGAAGGCACGAGTGATGCATTGCTAAGACCTGCGAATGAAATACTAAGTTTGTCGATTTTTGGCTCTAATCTCCAAGCAGAAAGTATTAGCTACAGTGCAGACGGAAGCAATCTATTGGTGGGAGCAGAAGGCCTGTCACGCAGCACGCTTACAGTTGTGGCACGTTAGCGTATAAAAATTGCGTCGAACGCGTCCAACACCCCAGCAAAATCAGGGTTGTAGGTTGTTCTGGCAACTGGCACCTCGTCAGGTGAAGGTGTATGTTGTGCGCCCAGCCAATGTTCACCTGTGTAAAACAAACAACGACTAAATACCGGCCACTCGCTGCCATTGCAAACACGAACATGCCCATTGACGCCAAACAAGGAATTTGTTGGCGCTACCAACACGCTTTGGTGTGCCTGATTTAATATGCGTAAATCGGGATAAGCGCTGCTGCGATATTCCACATGCTCTTGAGTTGATGTATTTTGATCATTGCTATAGATAATCAATTTTTTCTCAGCCGTAAAGCCTTTATCAAAACTCTCAAGCATATAGTTAACATCAAGCACCGAGTCGTTCGAACTTGCTACCACCAAGGTAGGTATATTTAATGGTTTTCTTGGCCATCGTCTCTTTAAAGCCCGCGTTGTTTTGTAATATTGTGCCCCTGAATTGATAGGAATGGAATTGTATTTAACTGGATTATCCTCGCGGATCATGCCACCGAACATCCAAGGCTTGAACTTTGAGTACACACCAGCCCAACGTAGCAAGTGATTTATATTACTGCGATAGGCGGGTGAAAAAAGCAGCAATCCGTCGATAGGATTGCTTTTTTTTTCCGCTGCTAGCAACGTTGCAATAACTCCGCCTAAGGAAAATCCACCTAAATAAAATGGCGTGTCAGAATCGCGATATAAACTCACTTGTTCTCTTGCAGCGCTAAGCCATCGCTTGTAAGAAATCGACAACATAGCTTCTGGCGTACTGCCATGACCAGGCAACAGAATGGCTCTAACGTCGAAGCCGCGATCAGCTAAGGCGTTGGCCATATCGCGCCAAATGAAAGGTGAATCGTTTAAACCGTGTATCAAAAGAAACTTACCTTGGTAAGGCACATTTGAGGCAGCTTTTCGATCGAACGGTAAATTCAGCTCAGCCTCGGCTTCACTTCTCTGGCTCATTTTATGAGCTAGGAGGTGCACTTTAACTTCGGCTATATGCTGGTCAAATTCAAGCTGAGGCCTGGGGAACAAAGAATCACTATGAGTGCATGCTTGAAGCGCTAAACAAAGCAAAACAATCACAACTCGCGCAGGCCGCAATGTAGCGCGTGAGAGGTAGTTTGTTATGCCAGAATTCGGTTGCACAATAGAGTATCAGTTTTAGTTAGCGAGACTTCCAGACGCTGATCACCTGCTTGTAGTTTTCAATAACCTGCTGCTGTAAACCCGCGTTATTGATTTTTCCTGATAGCCAGCTTTTTGCAGGTTCACCAAAAATACTACGCCCTACGGCAAAACCTCGTACACGTTCAATGCCGGCGCATGCCTTAAACCCTGCACGAAGCTCCTCGATAGGCGCATCAAGACCGAGAATAACAATGCCTCGGCAATACTTATCATGCTCATCAATCAGTGCCTCTATTTTTTTCAAATTTGTCGCCGCCAAACCCGGTAGCTTCCACCAATCAGGGTACACCTCAAGGTCATAGAAACGCTGCACTGAGCGAACAACTGCATCATCATGATCAAGGCATCTCTGGCCATCCACTTTGGGCGGAATAATTTCTAGAAGCAGCTCATGGCCGCTTACCTGACAAGCGTGCCAAAGATTCAGTACCTGTTTTTCTTGCGCATCACGCAAGCTTTGCTCGTCGTCCGGATGATAAAAAATTAAACACTTCACAATGTGCTCAGCTGGCCAGGCGATAAGCTGCGAACCGATGCTATTGCCGCGCTCTAGTTCAAGCGGCCTTGAACCAGCCACCTCAACAGGTCGTCCAATCCACAACCCCATGCCTGTGGCGACATTCAGCGTATCTTGTGCAAAGGTGTCGTCGGCAAGAATGCCAGCATGGCCTTGTAAACCCTGCTCATTAACAACAGATAGTGTGGCCTCAAGCAACAGCATTTTTAGTTCGGGAATACGTGTGTTAGAAACGCCTGCCTCTATTGCCATATCAATTAATTGCGACCGATGATCAAAGGCATGGATATACAGCTCAGGCCAAGGCGCACGGCGGTACCGAGCCGTCACTCTGTGCAGGTGATTAAGCCATGGGTGCTGATCAGGGCGCTTGATGTCGACACTGTTTTCCAGATAATAATCCAATTCTGGCACCGTTGGCATGGCTGGTGTGCAGCCATGGCGCGACACGACTAGCGCGCCACAGGCATTGGCATAGGTCAATGCTTGTTCGAAGCCTTCATCGTTCAACCACCCACGCATGAAACCGGCTGCAAAGGCATCTCCAGCCCCCAACACGTTCAGCACTTCAACGGTCACGCCTTTCACTGTTATCCCCTCATCCAGTGAATCCGGTATGTCAGTATCAAAGACAGTGGCACCAAAAGGGCCTCGCTTTAAAACGATAACCGCTGTTGAAACCTTCCTGATATTAGCCAATGCTACCAGCGTATCAGTGCTACCACCGGCAATGTGCACCTCTTCTTCGGTGCCAATGACTAAATCGAATAGCGGCAGAATAGTTTGCAGATGCGCAGTAACGCTGTCTGAACTGATAAACCTCGTCTCTCCATCTCCACGACTCGTTAAACCCCAAAGTACCGGGCGGTAATCAATATCCAGTGCCGTTTTCACACCCCGCTCACGGGCTATTGTTAATGCGGCAGTGGACGATGCTTTAACCGACCCTGTGGAAAAATGAGTACCGGTAATGGCCAAACATTTAGCGCTAGCAATGTAATCGGCATCAAGATCATCCACACTAATAGCCATATCTGCGCAGTTCTCACGCACAAACACCAGAGGAAAGGTATCGTTGTCCTTAATGCTCAACAATACCATCGCCGTGGGGCGTGTCGGATCAGTGATAACGGCTTGCGTGTCTACGCCTTCGCGTTCCAGCTGCTCACGTAAAAAACGTCCTGCATGTTCATCGCCCACGCGAGTGATGAGGCCAGTTCGTAGCCCTTGTCTTGCAGCGCACGCTGCAATGTTGGCAGAAGAGCCACCCAGGTATTTTGAAAAGCTAGTGACATCCTCTAGCCGGGCGCCAATTTGCTGTCCGTAAAGATCGACACCGCAACGGCCTAATGTGATCAGATCTAGCGTTGGCTTGTCTTTCATCAAATTTATTCTCAGCTTATAAGGTGACAAAAACCGCTTGCCCGCTATGTGCTGACTCATAGGCAGCATCTGCTAACAACAATGATGCAAGCCCATCAGGGCCGGTAGGTACCTGCACAACCTCACCCACCATCCACGACACAAAACAATTTAGCTCATGCGCGTAAGCCTCCGTGTACCGTGTCATAAAGAAATCATGCAACGGACCTGTGGTGTAGCCGTGGCCGTTGGCTTGCGTAAGCAAGTTAGGTTTCGGATTATCAATTGATGCCATGCCCTCACTGCCATGTACTTCAGCCCTTTGGTCATAGCCATAACTGGCTCTGCGTGAATTAGCGATAACACATTGTTTACCTGTGGCCGTGGTGAGCGTGGCTGTTGCAGTGTCAAAATCTATTCCAGCAAGCGACTTATCTATCAGGCACGAACCAGTGGCTGTGACCGATACTGGCTCCTCACCCAACAGAAAACGCGCCATGTCAAAGTCATGAATCATCATGTCGCGGAAGATGCCACCACTGCGCTTGATATATTCCAACGGTGGTGGTGCTGGATCACGAGAGGTGATGATCACCTGCTCCACCTCACCTACTTGCCCTTGATCAATTGCCGCTTTGAGCGACATAAACTGAGCATCGAACCGACGGTTAAAACCAATCATCAATCGACCATTATTCTCTTCAACAACTTTCAGGCACGCCCGCACCCGTGCTGAATCAAGGTCAATTGGCTTTTCGCAAAACACCGCTTTCCCAGCTTTGACACACTGTTCGATGAGATTGGCATGGGTATCGGTGGGCGTTGCAATGATGACACCGTGTATGGCGTCCGAATTAATCCAATGTTCGGCCGTATTGATCTCACAGCCATGCTGTGATGCTAAAGCAGTAGCGGCAGCTTCAACCTCATCAGTGACGCCTACAAGCGTAACATCAGCATTCATACTCACTGCATAGGCATGTACTTGACCAATACGCCCTGCACCTAATAAAGCAATTCCATACGTCATATCTTAGCTCTCCAGTGGACCAGTAGATACCCAACTACGCGTCTCACACGATTCGTGTACAGCATCAATCAACTCCTGCACGCGCAGCCCTTCAGAAAAATCAGGGTACACAGCCTCAGCAGTGTCAATAGCCTTTAAGAAATCTTTTTGTTCAATGATGATTTGATCCTGATAACCTGTGCCGTGTCCGGGCCCTAAGCAAAAGTGCACGTAATCAGGGTGTGCGGGGCCTGTCAGAATTTTTCGAAAACCACGCGTACTCTCGGGGCCTTCCGCTTTGTAAAGGTACAAGGCGTTCTGGTCTTCTTGGTCAAAACGAATACTGCCTTTGTCACCGTGTAGCTCATAGGCGTAACCCATTTTTCGGCCATGCGCCACCCTGCTGAAAAACAAGTGCCCCATCGCACCATTGGCAAACCGACACATCATCTGAGCCTGATCATCGTTGGTCACAGCCTCAACACCATTGGCACCTTCGCGTTGTCCACATGTGATTTGCTGATCTCCAATGAGTTCAACAATATCGCCACCTAATGCTAAAGCCGCATTAACAATATGAGGTGCCAGATCACCTAGAGTTCCATTAGCCTTACCGCGAGTTCGCCAATTGGCAGGTTCACTATGATCGGCTAGAAAATCTTCACTGTGCTCAGCTTTAATATAATGCAGCTTGCCTATCTCGCCATCAGCAACAAGTTGGCGAGCAAACTGTGTGGCAGGTGTTCGTACATAGTTAAAGCCAATCATGTTGGCCACACCTGAATCCGTCGCAGCTTGAGCCATAATTCTGGCCTCAGCGGTGGTTTCAGCAAGAGGCTTTTCACAAAATACAGGTTTGCCTGCAGCAAAGGCTGCCAGCGCTATGTCGTGATGCGTTTGTTGTGGGGAGGCAATAATAATGGCTTCCACCTTAGGGTCGGCCACCAACTCTTGCCAGCTATCTGTTCCCCGTAAAAAGCCCAGCTCAGCTGCAGCCCGCTCGGCACCCGCCTTGGTGGTGGTAGCAATGAGCTCACAACGCGGTTTAAGTGTGGTGTTGAATACAGCACCTACAGCATGCAGGGCCACGGCATGCGCCTTACCCATATAACCTGACCCAACAAGCCCTATTCCAATTTCACGCATTAGTATTATTCACCTAGAACTGTCTGATTAACTTCAGAGATTAACTTCAGAGATTAACTTCAGGGATTGATTTCAAGTCTTGCTTTCGGTGCTTGCTTTCAAAGGTCGGCCTCAAGAGGCTGCAAGTAACTTCAGCTGGCTTTTATAGCATTCATAACACGACGCGCAGCATTCATCACAGGCTCGTGTGTATCTTTAAGAATAGATACCCGATCAAAACGGGCAGCATCTTTATTCACAGACTCACGTAGTGCCTTGCCAAAGGCCATTCGCAGTTCCGTGCCAATGTTGTATTTACAAATAGCCGTAGTACGGGCTAAATGCACACGCTGTTCAATGGTCACGCCCGAGCCGCCATGAATCACCAAAGGCACATCGCACTGTAATTGAATCTGCCGTATGCGCGCCTCATCAAGCTGAGACACACTATCGCTTTGCAGATGCACATTTCCCACTGAAATTGCCATGGCATCAACGGCTGTTTCACGGGCAAATTTTGCAGCTTCTTCTGGCACCGTGCCATGCGATTCTTCGCCTTCGGCATAACCGACAAAACCAATTTCGCCCTCACACGACACACCCGCTGCGTGCGCCACGGCTACAATAGCTGCAGTTTCATCAATGTTCTGCTGAAGCGGTTTTCGCGAACCGTCATACATCACCGACGTAAAGCCGCAATCAATCGCTTGCCGACACTCTTCCATGCTATAGCCATGATCAAGATGCGCAACCACCGGCACATCGGCGTTGTCGGCTAAGTGCCGGAACATAGCAGCCAGAACCGTCAGAGGCGTGTGTTCACGACAACCTGGGCCGGCCTGCAGAATCACCGGGCAACCTTCAGCTTCGGCGGCAGCTACAAAAGCGCGGGTATCTTCCCAGCCTAGTGTGACCAGCCCTGCCACGGCATAACCGTGCTGCAAGGCAGGCTGCAGAACATCACTTAGCGGTACCAGTGCCATTACTTGAACTTAGCAATCATGTCTTTAATGCCGGGAATGGTTTCGATCTGATAGGCGTGTGTGGGCTGAAAATATTGCACCAAAGAACGTTGACTCAAACCGGCCAAAATCGTGAAGTAGTACATCTGGTAACCAGGTAACACCGCACAAGGGTGATAGCCGTTATCCAGACAAATCGTAGAGCCATCAACAATGTGATAGGCATCGCCTGATTCATTGTCCACACGCTGCAACATCTGCACACCCGAGCCGTGCTTGGGTTTGAAGCGAAAGTTATACGTTTCATCATGACGAGTCTCATCTGGCAGACGATCGGTATCGTGCTTATGCGATGGAAAGCCTGACCAACCACCTTCACCTACAGTGAACAACTCACTGACTAACAAACGTCCTACCTTGTCATGGTATTTGGTGCCCAGAATATGTTTGATCTTGCGATGTGTTTTCGTCTCATCTGAGCCATATTGCACCAGATCTAACTCGGCGGTACGTACATCAAACGGCTCTAATACTTTGTCGTATTTTGCACCAGCAATAAACACCTCGGCATCTTCTGACATACACACCATCGTGGCTTTTGCACCTGACGGTACATAAGCACCCTCAGGCTCACCACCCCATACATCTTCAACACGATTACCAAGCGCTGCAAATGCTACGCCTTCTACATCGATATCTACTGTGCCCGTTGCCGGCACGATGCAAGTCTCGTAGCCTGGTACCTGATATTCAAACGCCTGACCTTTTTTGAGCTTAACGATATTAAAGTAGTTGAGTGGAACCGTGGAACTCTCGACATCAACGATGGGCTTGTTCTGATTATCGTAGGGTGCTATGTGCATCGTGTCAGTCCTGTATTGAGTGTTCTGCTAAAAATTGATCAAGCTCGTCTGGGCTTGGCATAGCCGGTGCGCAGCCAACTCGTGTGACCACTATGGCCGCACAGGCAGCGCCGCGAGCTACCGCGTCGTTCAAAGTAAAACCATGGGCTAAGCTGGATATAAAGCCGCCCATAAAACTATCACCCGCACCCACTGGCTTGAGTGCATCTACCGGAAAGATGCCAGTAGTGAATTCTTCAGTGGCCGTCATGGTGATAGCGCCCTTCTCACCCATTTTGTAAACCACTATGCCAGCTGAACTGTTGGCAAGTTCTCGCGCTTTAACCAAACCTTGTTCATAGCTACCTGCCATAAAACCAAATTCTGTATCGTTGCCGATGATGATGTCGCACAAGGCTGCAGCTTCTGAATAAACTTCGGCAGCCTCAGCGGCACTTGCCCAACTGTACGGACGATAATCCACATCAAATATCAAAGGAATACCGGCTTTGCGCGCTTTCTCAAACGCCAGCATGCAAGCGCTGCGTGAGGGTTCCGCGGCTAATACCGTACCTGTGGTAATTAACGCCGAATACTTTGAATAATCAATAGCGCTGATGTGCTCTTTAGTCATCTGAAAATCAGCAGCGCCATTGCGATAGATCACCGTCTGGTGGCCTTCCATACGGCTTTCAGATAACGCCAATGAATTGCGAAACTCACCTGCCATGCTCACAACATGCTCGCGATTGATACCGTATTGATCTAGCTGATTTAGACAATACCGCCCCACTGCATCATCAGACACACTAGTCACCAACGACGCTTTGCCTCCTTGACGCGTTAATGCTGCACAAATGTTTGCTGATGATCCACCAAGGGCCGAACGGTAAGACAGTGCATCTTCAATGCTGCTACCCACAGGTTCAGGGTAGAGATCCATGCCTGCACGGCCAATGACCAGAAAGTTATTACCAGCTAAAGCGCGAGTATTAAACATGGTGATTAAACACCCTTTCGCTGCTTAACCCGACTTGATTCCCAGTCGATATGGGCATCACGGATTTTTTTACTCTCACTGACCGATGGTGTGCCACATTCCCACCAAGTATGCCCTTCGGTTGTCCAACCCTCATAGGCATCAACCTTCATCACAATGACGTACGTACCTTTGGCGGCTTTGGCACGCTTGAAGGCGTCAACTAACGCTGCGGGATCAGCTACCGTTTCAGCTGTTGCACCCAACGCTCTTGCGTGAGCTTCAAAGTCAACGCTCACCTGATTTGTGGCTGTTGGTGTGTCCTGAATAAGATTGTTAAAGCTCTCATTGCCCGTATTGTTTTGTAGCTTGTTGATAACCGCAAAGCCACCGTTATCAAGCACTAGAACAATGAGCTTTTTATCAGTCAACACTGATGAATATAAATCGCTATTAAGCATCAAGTAAGACCCATCTCCAGTAAAAACGATGGTGTCTTGCTCGGTTTGATTTTCACTTTGCGCGATACGCGCGCCCCAACCACCAGCAATTTCATAACCCATGCATGAATAGCCGAACTCCACATCAACAGTGCCCTGTTTAAGGGTACGCCAGTTGGCTGTCACTTCTGCAGGCAAGCCACCTGCGGCTGCAACCACACGATCGTGCGGATCACAATGCGCGTTCACCACGCCAATAGCCTGAGCGTAGGAGTTAGGGCGGTTGCCGTAGGAGACATTCACTGACACATAGTTATTCCACTTTTTGCGCTCTTCTTGAGCATGCACTGTCCATGATGATGGCGACTTGTAATCACCCATGGCAAGGTGCAAATCTAATAGAGCAAGCTTTGCATCACCCACAACCGATAATGATTGATGCTTAGCCGCATCGTGTCTGGCCGCATTAATCGAGATGAACTTAGCGTCTTTAGAGAAGGCTGTCCATGAACCTGTGGTGAAATCTTGTAGGCGTGTACCCACAGCCACAATAACGTCAGCCTGCTCTGCAATGGCGTTGGCCGAATCAGAACCTGTTACGCCAATGGGCCCAATGTTTAGCGGGTGTGTATCTTCCAAGTTAGCGCGGCCAGCAATAGTCTCAACTACGGGTATGTTGTGCTCTTCAGCAAAGCTAATAAGTTCTGCGGTTGCACGAGAATACTGAACACCGCCACCTGCAATGATCATAGGTTTAGAAGCAGCAGCTAGTAGCGCCGCCGCATCGACGATTTCACGCTCATCAGCGCCAATACGACGAATACGATGCACACGCTTATTGAAAAAAGCCGCTGGGTATTCATAACTCCAGCCCTGCACATCTTGCGGCAAACCGATAAACGCCGGGCCACAATCAGCGGGGTCTGTGAGAGTAGCAAGGGCCGCCGGCAAACTTTGAATGATCTGTGCTGGATGAGTAATTCGATCCCAGTATCGCGTAACCGCTTTGAAAGCGTCATTAACCCCGAGGGTCGGATCGTTGAAGTGTTCCATTTGTTGCAACACAGGATCGGGCAAGCGCGAAGCATAGGCATCGCCACACACCATGAGCATAGGCAATCGATTGGCGTGCGCCAGCGCAGACGAGGTGAGTAGATTGGATGTGCCAGGCCCTGCTGATGCGGTACAGAACATCATGCGTTGCCGAAGGTGGTATTTGGCATAAGCCGCTGCCGCAAAACCCATACTTTGCTCGTTCTGGCCACGATACAAAGGTAGCTCTTCGCGGGCGTTATAAAGAGCCTCACCTAGGCAGGTGACATTGCCGTGACCAAATATGCCGAAGCCGCCACCAAACAGGCGCACCTCCTGCTCTTCTCCATCGCGCTCGACGACAATGAACTGTTGTGACAGGTAACGCACGACAGCTTGCGCTGTGGTTAGCAATAATGTGTCATCACTCATCGTACAGTTACCAGTTGACGCTTCGAAGTGTCACAGAATACAATATCTGCAACCGGTTGCAAACCGTCCCATTCACTATTCGACTAATTAAAAAACAATGAGCATTAGAATCGGCAATGCCCCCTGCTCCTGGGGCGTAGAATTTGCCCAAGACGACCGCAACCCCACCTGGCAAAGTGTGCTTGATCAATGCGCACGCGCAGGCTACAAGGGTATCGAACTGGGGCCAGTGGGCTTCATGCCAGAAGACCCTGCCGAGCTGGGTGATGCGCTAGCTGAACGCTCACTCGAATTGATCGGTGGCGTGGTATTCCGCCCCTTTCACGACAAGAGTCAGTGGGATGATGTGATGGACGGTGCAAAACGAACCTGCGAAGCACTTAAAGCTCATGGTGCCGAACACTTTGTACTGATAGATTCTATTGCGCCACAGCGAGCACCTACTGCCGGACGTGGTGCAGAGGCTGTGCAAATGGACAGCAGTGATTGGAAAGCGTACGTGGAACGTATTAAAACCGTGGCAAAGCTGGGTCGTGACGAGTACGGTCTCATCCCTGAAATCCACCCACACGCCGGTGGTTTCATGGATTTTGAACCCGAAGTTGAGCGTCTGCTTGAAGAAGTAGACTCTGAGCTATTAAAAATTTGCATAGACACAGGCCATTGCACGTACGCAGGCTTTGACCCTATTGCGTTCATGGAACGTCACATGGATCGCATAACATACGTGCATTTCAAAAATACCGATGCTGCAATAAAAGCTGCAGCTATTGCCAATAGGACAGGCTTCTACGATGCCTGCGGTCAAGGCATTTTTTGCAATCTGTCCGAAGGTGAAGTTGACTTCCCAGCAGTTCGTACATTACTGGTCGATGCCAACTACAGCGGCTGGTGCACCATAGAACAAGACTGCGACCCAACTTTGGATCCAGACCCTGAACGCGATGCACGCGTGAATCGTGAATACCTGCAATCAATAGGCTTTGCATAATGAAAAAACTACAATGGGGCATGGTCGGTGGCGGCGAAGGCAGTCAGATTGGCCCGGCACATCGCTTAAGTGCGGGGCTTGATGGCCTGTTCGACTTCAGTGCAGGCGCACTGGATCATCGTGAAGCTGAAGGTCGCGACTATGGACAACGGCTAGGCCTTGCCAAAGATCGCGCCTACGGCAGCTGGCAGGAAATGCTGGAAGGTGAGAAAGGTCGCGATGACCGTATTGATCTTGTCTCCGTCGCCACACCCAACTCCACGCACTTTGAAATCACCAAAGCATTTCTGGAAAACGGCTTTCATGTGTTGTGTGAAAAACCGATGACCATGACGGTTGATGAAGCCGAGGAGATCGTTCGCCTCAGCGAATCAAGTTCACGCATCTGTGCCGTGAACTATGGCTATACCGGGTACTCACTCGTGCGCCACATGAAAGCCATGATTGCTCGCGGTGATATTGGTAAAGTGCGTGTAGTAAAGGCAGAATTTGCCCACGGACACCATGCTGATGCAGCCGATGCCGACAACCCTCGCGTACGCTGGCGTTACGATCCAGCGCAAGCTGGCGTGTCTGCCCAGTTCGCTGATTGCGGCATTCATGCCATGCACATGGCCAGTTTTGTAACGGGTCAAGAAGTCACCAAGCTAGCTTCTGATAATGTGTCTTGCATCAGTAGCCGCGTGCTGGAAGACGATGCCATGGTTAACTTTCGTATGAGTGGTGGCGCTGTTGGGCGCTTATGGACGTCAAGCATAGCCCTAGGTAATCAGCACGGCTTGAGCATTCAAGTATTTGGTGAAACCGGCGGATTGCGTTGGTCACAAGAGCATCCTAATCAGTTGTTTTACATGCCCCTCAATGAAAGACTACAAATAATTGAACGTGGTGAAAGCAATCTCTCCCCTGAAGCCGATCGAACCACGCGCGTCACCATTGGTCATGCTGAAGGTATGCCACTAGCGTTTGCCAACATCTATAAAGATCTGGCAGAAGCTATTAACGCTACAAAAGAAGGTCGAGCTATTGATCCTGCCGCTGACTTGTACCCACGTGCAAGCGATGGCTTGCGTTCAATGGCAGCAGTTGCTGCAGTGGCTGATTCTGGAAGCCGCGATGCAGTCTGGGTAGATGCAAGACCACCAATGTATCGTTAGTTTTATCTCGTCATTCTCGGGAAGGACGTCATCAACACGAGGAACGTCATTCCCGTGATTAATACCGTCATCCCCGCGCAGGCGGGAATCCATGCTCTGTCGCACCATGGATCCCCACCTTCGTGGGGATGACGAATTGTTTCGCGAGGATGACGGACTATTTCGTGAGGATAGCGAGCTAAAGTTACCTCAGCGTATACGCGGCCTTAGCGTGCCCCGCTCCACCAATGTACTAGGAAATAAGCGTGCCTCTGGAAATCTTTCAGGATCGTCCAGCATGGCAACAATCAATTCTATAGAGGAACTTATAATCTGCTTGATAGGCTGACGAATAGTGGTTAACGCAATATTCTCCCAGCCTGCCATCTCCATATCATTAAGCCCTAATATTCCAACATCATCTGGCACCACAAGACCAGAATCTGATACGGCACTCAATGCACCTATCGACAAAACATCATCGCCACAAAAGTAGGCTTCAGCCGGGGCACTTCGCAAAAGACGTAACATCTCTGTACGACCCGCGTTGAAAGAATAGGCATCTGCAAAAGAATAACTGCACGTAATTGAAGGATGCAAAGCCAATTCAGATGCGAACCCCTTGTGGCGATCCTGCGTGGACGTAGCTAATTCAGGGCCACCGAGAAAGGCGACGTTCTTATAGCCTCTCATGATGAATTCTCGCGCCGCTTGTCGCCCGCATTCAACGTTATCAATACCCACGACATGGACTTGTGGCGAACTGGTATGACGACCAAACGAATGCACAACCGGCATCTTTGCATCACGGAAAGCCTGAGAGAACGCAGGGGTTAGCGTTGAAGACGCGACGACAACACCATCCACTGAATATTGCCGCAGCATTCTGACGCAATTAGCAGGATCTGTTTCATCAGAGAGGTTTACCAGCAGCGGGCGAAGACCCCTTTCCTGCAAGCCACGCGTGAACAGATCAAACACTTCCAGGAAGATGGGATTATGAAAGTTATTGGATACTAGGCCGATGAGCCGCGTTCGACCCGTGGTTAGACTTGAAGCTAATGCGTTGGGCGTATAGCCCAGTTCAGCTGCTGCTTTTTCAACTTTACTTCGCATACTGTCAGAAACTGATGCACCCTCAGTAAATGCACGAGAGACTGCCGAACGGGAGACTCCTGCGCGAATGGCTACATCCTTAAGCGTTACACTCATATCAACAATTCAAGCAGTTCAACGACTCAGACATGGTTAGTCTTATCGTTAGAAACTTCATCGTTGTTTGTATTGCTCGCACTGTTCGATTCAGTTGAACGATCGTCTATCGATAGATTGTTCACTATCTCATCGTTCTCCAACGACTTGCCAACAGTACGGTTAGCAGGCCAGCCATCAAAGAAAAAGTGCCACAGGGAATAGGCGCCTAAGGCGACAAATACTGATCCCCAAAACACCATGCCGTTGTTGAATTCTACCAACGACCAGACAAAACAGAAAGCAACCAGAGCTACTCTGCGCCACAGAGGCAAGAAAAAATCTATTTGTACGTCTAACAGCTTCATTGACTTCTGCCTGAAATCATTACATTGCCACTATTTTATCAAACAGCAGGGTTCGTACATTGTCTCTATCGAACCAAGTGCTGGGCTAGCGCGGTAACTGCGCGCTAAGCAGCACCCTCAAATTCAGCACCCGTTTTCGCTCCGGTGATATAGGACACCACATCCTGTCCATCAGTTTCGTCAACGTTAAGGTTGGCAACAATGCGTCCGCGACGGAACACGATAATGCGATCAACCAGATCAAATACTTGTCGCATGTTATGGCTGACCAGAATCAACGGCTCACCATTGTCTTTCAGTGTGCGGATAATATTCTCTACCTGTGCTGTCTCTTGGACGCCAAGGGCCGCCGTAGGCTCATCCATAATGGTCAGCTTTGAAGAGAAGGTAGCCGTACGCGCTATCGCCACGCATTGTCGCTGACCACCGGACATATTCTGAATGGTGTTGCGTATGTTGGGAATTTTAACGGCAGTGCGCTCAAGCCCCTCTATCGTCGCCGCACGCATCGCCTTGTAATCCAGCAGCCGAAAAGGTCCTAGCCAGTTGCACTTGGTTATTTCCCGACCTAAAAACAGATTATCCGGCACATCCAGATCATCAGCCAATGCTAATGTTTGAAACACGGTTTCAATACCTGCTTCCCTGGAATCAATAGGACCGGCAAAGTTCACCTCCTTCCCATCAAACGAAATCGTGCCACTGGTACGCTGCTCTACACCGGTAATCTGTCGAACGAAGGTCGACTTTCCGGCCCCGTTGTCTCCCATGATGGCAACATGCTCACCCTTGTGAAGCACAAAGTTAGCCTCATTCAACGCGTGAACGCCGCCATAGTGTTTGGTGAGGTTCTGTGTTTCTAAAATTGTCTCGCTCATTTGCCCTCTCCTATCTACGCGATGCCGCACGCTCTTGGCGTACCTTATCCAGAACGACCGCTCCAATAATAATGAAGCCCATTGCCATTAACTGGTAGTAGGCATCCAGTTTCACGTAGGTAAATCCAGATTGGATAACACCAAAGACCATGGCACCCAGCACCGTACCAATAATGGACCCTCTGCCACCGGTCAGACTCACACCACCAATAACCGCCATGGCAATAGCATACAGTTCGTAGAAAATACCCATGCCTGATTGCGCAGTCAGGTTCTTAGAGCTCAGGATGATAGCCGCAAACGCCGCTAGCATTGAGGCAATCATGTACACCATGATCTTATGCTTTTGAACATTAATGCCCGACATACGAGCCGCGTCTTCGTTCGAGCCAATAGCGTAAGTATGTTTGCCGTACACCGTATATTTCAGTATGAAGTGGAACAACACTGCCAGCCCTAAAAACCAGAACACGGGCATCATCCCGCTACCAAGACCCGCATAGCCTTCAGTTGGAAACGACACTGGTTTGCCACGTGTCCATGCCTGTGCAATACCACGGCAAATCAGGAACATACCCAGCGTAGCGATGAACGGCGGTATGCGCGTAAAGGCGATAAGGCTCCCATTTATCGCCCCTATCAATGCCCCGAATGCCAAGCCCACAATAATCGGTAGCAAAACGGGTAAATCAAATGCCCATTGACCAAAAACCGCTTTTGGATTGGGACCACCGTTAACCAGTTCTGTCTGAGCAAATGACATGACAATCATCGCTGTTGCCCCAACCAAAGGACCAGACGACAAATCAATTCCGCCAGAGATAATCACTTGCGTGACACCTAATGCAATGATGCCGATGATGGCGACTTGCAGAATGATGATGCGCAGTCGCGCCTCGTTAAATATGGAGTCAAAACGGTCGCGGGAGTCAAACAGAAAACTCTGCTCGTTCATGTACGGCAACGTCTGCCCGAGGATCTCAAATATCGCAATAATGACAATTAATGCAATAAGAATATTGAGTTCATTGGGCCACGTACGCTTGCTCCTATCGAAGACGAGACCACCTGTACTTTCTGTCGATCGAGCCATGAGTTACTACTCTCCTGCTTTTATTAGTGGTGTTCGTACGTCATGTGGATAAACCACACATGAAAATCACAAGCACATAAAGCGCTGGTATCACCGAATGTCATGGTGATACCAGCTCTTAATGAGTTACTGCGTTACTGCATCGTTGACTTACAAGAAGTCTTCAACAGTCTCAGGCGTTACTAGCTTGAAAGGGATGAAAACAGTTTTATCAACATCTTCACCTTTAACCAGCTTGATTGCAGTGTCGATAGAGCCTGCACCCTGACCTGCAAGATCCTGGAATACAGTGACATCCATTTCACCGGCTTGCATCGCAACCAGCGCATCAGGAGTAGCATCAACACCACCGACAACCACATCGTCCATAGAGATTCCAGACGCCTTCATGGCCTGAATAGCACCGATAGCCATTTCGTCGTTGTTACCGAATACAGCGTCGAAAGGCTCGCCTGAAGCGATCCAGTTAGTCATCATGTTTTGTGCTTCATCGCGAGACCAGTTAGCTGATTGCTCATCGATCAAAGTGATGAAGTTACACATATCCATACCAATAACGTCATGGAAATCTTTTGAACGTTGAACAGCTGCTTGATTAGAAAGACGTCCCATCAGCATGTACGCTGAAGCACCACCTGATTTTCCTTGTGCGCGCAAATCTTGGCACATGCGGAAAGCTGCCAGTGTTCCAGATTCGATTTCGTTAGACGCTACGAACGCTTGTCCTTCAGGCAGAGTAGCCATGTTGCCCGGCTGGCGGTTAACGTAGACCAGAGGGATTCCAGCAGAAGCGGCCGCTTGTGACATCGCTTCTGTAGCATCGGTATCTACAGCATTGACGATGATGGCATCAACACCAGAGGCGATGAAGTTGTTGATTTGATCAAGCTGCTTAGCAACATCTTCCTGAGCATCTTCCATCTGTAGCTCAACACCATCCAACGTCCCAACATGGTCTGTCATGCCGGTGCGCATGATAGTCAGGCCATTGTCGTCAAAGTTAGCGATTGATACGCCCAGTGTCTCAGCCAACGTTGGGCCTGACAGCAATGTGGCAACTGCTGCAACGATTAAGGTTTTTTTCATCTCTTCTCTCCGTATGGTTGTGTCCGGCGCACACCGTTGTTTTGAATACCGGAAAACGCCCCGAAGGGCTTTAGAACATCATTCATTCATGCGGCTTTCACCGCTTGATTGGACTCAATGAAACTAATTGATTCACGTAATGCAATAACAGGCTCTGCTAGCTCATGCACAGCAGTCGAAAAGGCTTCGAACGAAACCACGCCGCAATAACCACCAGCGTGCAGTGCATCGAGTTGTTTAATGTTA
The DNA here is from genome assembly GCA_023300375.1 of Granulosicoccus sp. Lineage (GTDB taxonomy): Bacteria > Pseudomonadota > Gammaproteobacteria > Granulosicoccales > Granulosicoccaceae > Granulosicoccus. The sequence goes on from JALZWO010000225.1 coordinate 23,496, forward strand.
CCCAGACGATCGTTAGCATCTATCAGTACGCGGTGCGAATCACGCATGTCAGTGTCACTCACAGAGGTATCGGTGACACCAGACACATGCACTACTGCGGTGTGTTCCGGGAACACGTCACCACCCGCTAGATAATGGTGAAAGGTATCGTGCACAAGTTTGAAACAATGACCAGCGTCCAAGCCATTGATTGCATCAACAGCTTCACGCTTGCTTCGTAATGAACAATGGGTAAATCCCAACGGCTCAATGAGGCCAACAAGAGCATTCGCTTCGAGCAAAGGTTGCAATCCTGACAGCGCTTCTAACAGATTATCCTGCCGCTCACCCTCAGCGCACCCGCGCCCATCGTTTCTGGGGATAAGGCTGATGGCCTCTGCACCGCAACCCACAGCAAGCTCAATCAGAGCTTCAGTCTCGTCGCGCTTTGTATTATTGAAGTCATCGAATGCGCAAACTTCTGATAACGCCAGAATCCGCAGACCGTGTTGCTGAGCGGCTGAGCCTGCATCGTATGCACTCATTCCGTCAAACAGTGAACCTGCGAGATCGCAACGCAGCTCTACGCCAACACAGCCAAGTTCGGATGCCCACGCCAATAGCGACGCGTAAGAGGCGTTGGCAAGTGACATGTGATTGACAGCGAAATCGGGCAATGAATCTCCGGTAGGCTGAGGAACAACTTCAGCCAAATCGTCATAAGAGCGTTGATTATGCGAGCGCTTAGGCGACGTTGCAAGCTTTTTTTGCAACCGGTTGCAGTTTTATTCGTTTTGTCGGACTCAGTGGTTAATCTAATGCTCGATTACAGCACTTCAATTTGCCACCACCTGTGTGATCAAGATCTAATGGCTAGGAAAACTCAGGAACCGAACGCTGATAGCTTCGCAGATATAGAGTATTCAAGGCAAGCGGAATGATCTACGTTAGCCGTTTCTGGCCTGTGAGGCAGCCGGCATCGTAGATGTTCTGCCAGGCGCTATTGCTGTTGCTCGCGAATGTGCAAGCTCGCCTGCAGCAGATGGGCCTCTAGCTGACTTCTTCGTATCGCGCCTTATCCACTTTCATATACGCCACACCTTCGTCGATCTTCACAACCACCTCTTCCACACCAGGCTTGGCTAGGAGCTCCTCTATTAAGCTATCAGTGCGCTGTTTGTCATTATCACTGAGAGGACGACGGTGTGTGGCCATTTTGCGTGGCGGCTGAAAAGGCCACAATGTGGCAAGCCAAACCAAAGTTAGAGCGCCCATTACCAGATAAAGCCCTGTGGCACCGACCCAGCCGTAGAGCCAACCTGCCCCAGCACCGCCCACAAAAGCACCCAAAAACTGGCTGCTGGAGTAGAGCCCCATCGCACTGCCCTTGGCGGCAGCTGGCGCAAGACGCGACACCAGAGACGGTAGCAAGGCCTCCAAAGTGTTCAAAAAACTGAAAAACACAGTCACTCCCACAAACAGCACGATGACGTTGCTAGGAATAGACAGCAGCCCAGGGCCTGCAAAAATGAGTTGCGTCACGCCCATACCACCCACGCAAAACAGCAATACCCCACGCATGGCGCGCTTCTCACCATGGATGATAAGCGGCACCATCACACCAATGGATAGCACCACCGCTGGCAGATAGATAAGCCACTGCCTGTCAACAGAAAGGCCAGCATCTCTAAGCTCGAGCGGCACCGCAAAGAAGATCGCTGTAATTAGCAGATGCAGCATGAAGATACTGCCATCGAGGCGTAACAACTGCGGGTTTTGTATCAGTTTTTTCATCGTGCCGATATTCGCCCCAGTGTCGGCGCTGTAATGGCAACGATCGGGGTTGGGTACGACGGTATGTAGCAACACGATACCCACAACAGCGGTTGTGGCCGTGAGCCAGAACAAACCATCGATCGAAAACCAGCCAATGAGTAATGGCCCGAGGATCAGTGCCAGCACGAATGCAAAACCAATACTGGCCCCAAGGCTTGCCATAACTTTGGTGCGTTGTTCTTCACGTGTTAGGTCAGCCGCCAGCGCCATCAGCGCTGCTGATATAGCACCCGCCCCTTGTAAGGAACGGCCAAAGATGACGCCATAGATGGACTCGGAGGTGGCGGCAATGACGCTACCGATAGCCAACAACATCAGGCCAAGCGTAATCACGTTCTTGCGCCCTATGCGATCACTAAGCATACCGAAAGGCACTTGAAAGCAGGCCTGCAACAAACCGTAGCTGCCGATCGCTAGGCCCACCAGAAACGGCGTGCTGTGCTCGTAGTGATCACCAAACAAACTGAACACAGGCAGCACAATAAACAGGCCAACCATCCGAACGATGTAGATCAAAGCCAATGACCAAGCGGCCCGCCGCTCCTTAGGCAATAACGATGCTGATGTAGAACTCTGACTCATGGAATACAGTTCATAAAGTGAAGTGGCGCAACTAAAGCTATGGTGCGAAACGGTGGACGCAGGGTTTGGGCCGAGCCCTTAGAGCTGCCCCGCAATCTCTGTATAGTATCAGTACGGTGCGCTTCGAACCACGTAAACCAGAACGACGGGGCTATCCGTCAAACTAGCGAGTAATTGATGGATACCATCCGCGTCAGAGGTGCTCGTACGCACAATCTGAAAAACATTGACGCAGACCTACCGCGCGATTCATTGATTGTTATTACTGGCTTGTCCGGTTGTGGCAAATCGTCTTTGGCCTTCGACACCTTGTTCGCCGAAGGACAACGCCGCTATGTAGAGTCGCTGTCGGCGTATGCGCGGCAGTTTCTGTCAGTCATGGACAAGCCCGATGTGGACATGATTGACGGGCTCTCCCCAGCGATTGCCATTGAACAAAAATCAACCTCACACAATCCACGCTCAACCGTTGGCACCATCACTGAGGTGTACGACTACCTGCGCTTGCTATTTGCCCGTGTGGGCACACCTACCTGCCCCAAGCACGGTGAAGTATTAGAGGCGCAAACCCTGAGCCAAATGGTTGACCACGTTTTGCAAATGCCCACAGGCCAAGCAATGGTGCTGCTTGCGCCAGTGGTCAAAGATCGTAAAGGTGATCACGCAACCTTGTTGGAACAATTACGCGCCCAAGGGTATTTGCGAGCGCGCATTGATGGAGTAATTACAGAACTGGAAGGCGACATCACCCTCGCCGCCAAGAAAAAACACCGCATCGATGTGGTGGTGGATCGTTTCAAGGTGCGAGACGATCAACGACTACGACTGGCCGAATCGTTTGAAACAGCCACAAATCTCGGTGAAGGTAACGCTATTGTCACCGCTTTGGATGGTAGCGAAAGCGATGTCGTTTTCTCCACCCACTTTGCCTGTAGCCAATGTGGCTATTCATTGGCAGAGCTGGAGCCTCGTGCATTCTCATTCAATAGCCCACACGGTGCCTGCCCCACCTGCGATGGCTTAGGTGTGAGTCAGTACTTTGATGAAAGCTTGATCGTGACGAACGATGAAATCAGTCTGGCAGGTGGTGCGGTGCGTGGCTGGGATCGGAAAAACCCCTACTACTTTCAGATGCTCAAGTCCTTGGCTGCGCACTACCAATTTGACGTAAACACCATCTACAACGAGCTCGACGAAAAAATACAAAACATGTTGCTCTACGGCTCAGGAGATGTACAAATCAAGTTCACCTATCAGAGCGACAAGAGCCAGGCAGTGCGTGAATCGGTTCGAGTCTTTGAAGGCGTGATTCCCAACTTGCAACGCCGTTACCGCGAAACAGAGTCCAATACGGTTCGCGATGAGCTCGCTAAGTTGTTATCCAGCGATACCTGCCCAGACTGCAAAGGCGCTCGACTCAATGAGGCCGCACGGCACGTCCTGATAGACGGGAACACCTTGCCATCGATTGTGAATTTATCGATAGGCCAAAGCGTGCAATTGATACAAAACTTACAACTGGTTGGTCAACGCAAAGAGGTTGCCAGCAAAATCACAAAAGAGGTACAACAACGTTTGCAATTTCTGGTTAACGTTGGATTGGACTACCTGTCACTCGACAGAAGTGCCGACACCCTATCTGGTGGTGAAGCACAACGCATACGCCTAGCCAGTCAGATTGGCGCGGGCTTGCAAGGCGTTATGTACGTGCTCGATGAGCCCTCTATTGGCTTGCATCAACGAGACAACGACAAACTACTTGGCACACTGGCGTATCTGCGGGATCTAGGCAACACGGTGATTGTTGTGGAGCACGATGAGGACGCTATTCGTACCGCTGATCACGTTATCGACATAGGGCCCGGTGCTGGTGTACACGGCGGCACCATCGTGGCCGAAGGTACACCACAAGATATTATCGATCACCCAGATTCCATTACCGGCCAATATCTAAAAGGCACGCGGCACATTGAGATTCCTGAACGCAAGACACCTAGTAAACAGTTCATCTCTATAAAGCAGGCACAAGGCAATAATCTTAAAAACGTAGATGTAAAAATTCCTGTTGGGCTATGCACTGTGGTTACCGGTGTGTCAGGCTCAGGCAAATCAACACTTGTGAACAACACGCTTTATTACAATGCTGCCAATCTTATAAACGGCGCACACCATAAAAGCGCAAAGGTAGGCAGTGTTACCGGCCTCAACAGTTTTGATAAAATTGTAGCGATAGATCAAAGCGCAATCGGGCGCACGCCACGTAGTAACCCTGCCACCTATTCAGGTTTGTTCTCCACTATCAGAGAATTGTTTGCAGGTACTCATGAAGCTCGCTCACGAGGGTATCAGGCTGGGCGTTTTAGCTTCAACGTCAAAGGCGGACGCTGTGAGGCGTGCCAAGGCGATGGCCTTATAAAAGTTGAAATGCATTTTTTGCCTGATGTGTATGTGCCTTGTGATGTGTGCGAAGCGAAACGCTACGGACGTGAAACACTAGACATTCGCTACAAAGGACAGAACATTCACCAAGTACTCACTATGACGGTTGAGGAGGCGAATCACTTTTTCTCAGCTGTACCTGTTCTGCACAGAAAACTGCAAACGCTGATGGATGTGGGGCTCTCTTATATTACGTTAGGCCAAAACGCCACCACACTCTCTGGCGGTGAAGCACAGCGCATAAAGCTGGCGCGGGAACTCTCTAAACGCGATACAGGCAACACCCTATACATACTGGACGAGCCTACAACCGGTCTTCATTTTGAAGATGTGAAAGCTCTGCTAATCGTGTTGCAACGACTACGAGACGCTGGTAATACCGTCGTCATAATCGAACACAATCTCGATGTAATAAAAACCGCAGACTGGCTTATCGACATGGGACCTGAAGGCGGACAAGGTGGCGGTATGGTCGTGGCTAGCGGACCACCTGAAGATATTGTGGCTTGCGATGCGTCCTATACAGGCTATTACCTAAAGCCGATTCTTGCAGCTGTCGCGGCCAATGGCGCAACATCTGCCTCGGCTAAAAAGCCAAAGGCAACAGCAAAAAAGGTAGCTGGCAAGAAATTGGCTAAAGCGACGGGGAAGAAAACTGCAGTGAGCAAGAAAATTACAAAGACACTGGGCTTAAAGAAATAACTTCAAGAACAAGTGGGTTAGCCTACCTTGCGTCTAAGGGATATCACAACACCTCGGCGCGGCATGCCGCCATCAAAATGTTCACCTGCCCAACATCCTTCAGCCAATATATTTTTATCAGGTATTCCTGAAAAAAGCAGTTCATCACGAACGCGCTCGGCACGACCAAGCGCGAGAGCTTCCTGCCCACCCACTACAGAAGTGTTGCCATGAGAGCAGCCAATAATTGACACTACATCGCTGTCAGGATTAAAACCTTGAAGTAACGCAGCAACTTGCGCTTTGTTATTGGAACCCATGCGAATCGAATCGTTGGCGAACGTCAACACCTTCTCTTTAACAATAAGCGTATCAACAAGCTCCGACTCAAAATTGGATATTAATGTCGAGCGAATATTGTTTGGGTTAACACTTGGGCGGGGGACATTGGCTGAAGAATTAACTGACGAATTCGCTAACGACTTAGGAGTTGACGTTTTAGGTAACTGCAGTGCCAACGCGTTAGGCTCGTTGAGCTCACCAGTAAAAGAGCTGTTCTGAGCGGGCCCATTGGTTGATTGACTAACAATAGCTTGCGCTTGATTCGTTTGCGTTTTTTGCACATCCGCAACCAACTGTGGCAGTGGCGGCCTCTTCTTTGGCTTATTTGAATTGCGACCATCAATAGGCGTGAAAATGTCGTCGTCGTTTACCAAACGAGACGCATCAGCACCGCGAACAGACATTTCTCCCAAGGGACGCACATTATTATCTGTGTCCATTGCGTAGGAACGACGGACGGCCACATCGCCCACATTAACAGTGACAACCTGAGCAATAACATCAGATGAATTACGCTGATTAGCCGACACATTGGAAAAACTGTAACTTACTGGAAGCGCATTGAAGCTTGAGCCTGAGGACCTCATGGCATAACCATTTGCTTGCAGCTCACGATCTAATGCGGCTGCGAATTCGTCTTCCTGAACCGTGTCACGTGAGAGCCCAAGAGTCGTAGTATCAGGAGACAGTGAATCAATTTGTCTAAGCACTGAAGCCACATCACGCGATACCAGCTGATTAAATTTTTGTGAGTTAAGCCCAGTGTTCGCCGCAACAGCTTCACTAGAATTGGGCGTAGCTGAACACCCATACAGTGTCAAAGCCACGAACAAACATACGCCTATTTTTGACAGGTTTCTTAGGGTTTGCATGTAGAATAATCCCTCATTGTTGGGTATTTGAACCACGCGACATACCTTTGCAGCGTTGTTTAAAAATCGTTCCAGCCGAGGGCAAATCATTGTAATAATTTAGTGAACGCGCTATCACTTAATGGATAGATAGACACACCCAAACTTTGAAAATAATCACACTTTCACAATAAACGCGAAGTAGTTAACATTTTCACTGATAAGCCGGTTAGGTTGCCCTTGGCTGAACTAGAACAAGTGGATACTACTACTGTTAAAAATGATGTCCAGACATGGTGTTCGAATAGCGGAGCCAGTTCACATATCACCGTGGCTTTCAACACGCTATAGGCGTAGAGCACGCCTTTTTCCGAACAAGACACATCATTGCCTCTTAGAAGAGGGCTTGATGTGTCTTGCGAGCTAAGACGAATAGCGGCACTCTTCGCCTAGTCATTACTCCTTATCTAAAACACCTGCAGACTTCATAGCCGCTTCAATTTCTATCAGAATCTCAGGGTCATCAATGGCTGCTGGCATTTTCCATTCCGTGCCATCACCAATTTTCTGAATAGTGCCCCGAAGTACTTTGCCTGATCGAGTTTTGGGTAGTCGTTCAACCTCGATAGCCATCTTGAAGGCCGCAACAGGTCCAATCGCATCTCTCACAAATTGCACTAGCTCTGCTTGCAATGCCTCAGGTGCCTTTGTACATCCATCGTTGGTGACATAGAAGCCCACCGGCAACTGCCCTTTCAAGCTATCGGCCAGGCCCACAACAGCTGTTTCAGCGATATCTGGATGAGTGCCAAGCACCTCTTCCATGGCGCCCGTTGAGAGCCGGTGCCCCGCTACATTGATGATATCGTCGGTACGCGCCATGATAAATAAGTAGCCATCTTCATCAATGATGCCCGCATCAGCGGTGGCGTAATAGCCTGGAAACTCACTTAAGTAAGCTTTTAAGAATCGCTCCTCAGCATTCCACAATGTGGGAAACGCCGATGGTGGTAGCGGTAGCTTACAAACGATATTGCCCAATTGCCCAGGTGGCAAAGGATGACCTTCATCGTCTAGCACCTGAATATCATAACCGGGCATCGGCACACCCGGTGAGCCATACTTAACAGGCAGCAAACCGATGCCAACTGGAATGCCTGAGATAGGCCAGCCTGTCTCTGTCTGCCACCAATGATCTATGACTGGGCACTTCAGGTGAGACTCAGCCCATTCGATGGTGGTGGTGTCTGAGCGTTCGCCTGCAAGAAACAAGGTACGCAGAGAGCTCAAATCGTATTGCTTTATCAATTCACCGGTAGGGTCAACTTTCTTGATTGCTCGAAATGCGGTAGGCGCAGTAAACAATGCGGCTACCTTGTGATCGTGAATCACACGCCAGAACGCACCGGCATCGGGTGTTCCTACAGGTTTGCCTTCGTACACAACGGTAGTACAACCGTGCAGCAAAGGCGCATAGCAAATATACGAGTGCCCAACCACCCATCCCACATCAGAGGCTGCCCAGAACACATCATCAGGCTTAATGTCGTAGTGGTTGTCCATGGTCCAGCTTAGAGCGACCATGTGTCCACCGTTATCGCGAACCACACCCTTGGGCTGACCCGTAGTGCCTGAAGTATAAAGAATATACAGTGGATCAGTGGCCGCTACTGGTACGCAATCACTCACACGCCCGGCAGTTTTAGCGGTACCCACAGCTTCCAGATAATCACTATCACGACCGGCAATCAGTTCACAGGGATGTTGCTCTCGTTGCAGTATTAAACAATTACTGGGTTTATGGCTGGACAGCTTTATAGCTTCATCGAGCAAAGGCTTATAAGGCACCACGCGTGCAGGCTCAATACCACACGATGCAGAGATGATGAAGTTTGCCCCGGCATCCTCTATTCTTGTGGCTAACTCTTGCGCTGCAAAGCCACCAAAAACTACAGAATGTATAGCGCCAATGCGAGCGCAGGCCAGCATGGAAAATACAGCCTGTGGCACCATGGGTAAGTAGATAATGACCCTGTCACCTTTGACAACACCATTGTCTTGCATGACGGACGCTAATGCTCCAACCTCTTGCAACAGATCGTTATAGGTATATTTTTGAACTTGCTCAGTGACAGGGCTATCATAAATTATTGCAAGCTTGTCACCTCTTCCTGCCTCTACATGTCGATCAACACAGTTTGCACAGGTGTTGCAAACTGCACCATCAAACCAACGGCCATAGGCGCCCTTTTCAGGGTTGAAAATCTGTGTTGCCGGTTCAACCCAGTCAATGTTCTCAGCAGCTTTTTGCCAGAACGCTTCCGGGTCTTGCTGCCAATTGGCATAGACGTCTTTGTAGTTGGTTTGCATGGCTATTCTCAGCAGGTGTAGTTCATACCTAAGCGACCACCATCAACATAAATGGTTTCCCCGGTAATATAACTGGCTTTCTTGCTCGCCAGAAAAGCCACTGTGTCACCAATTTCTCGAGCACTACCAACGCGCTGTAATGGTGTTCGTGACATCACCGTTTTCATAGCGTCTGGATTGGCATTAACGCTTGCCATCATGGCAGTATCTATGGAACCTGGTCCCACTGCATTCACACGGATGTTGTGCGGCGCCAGCGCTAATGCTGCCGCCTTGGTTAACTGCGTGACACCACCTTTGGATGCACAGTAGGCAGCAATGGAAGGAATAGCCACTACCGCATTAATGGAAGACATATTGATAATGGAGCCTTGGACTTCACGAGCAACCATGCTTTTAGCCGCACGTTGCAGAGCCGCGAACGTACCAATGAGATTGATATCGATCACTTTACGGAATTCATCAAGTGAGGTCGTCAGAAAATCACCAGGGAGTGCAACACCCGCATTGTTAACGAGAATTTCCACCACGCCATGCTCGGCTTCAATGGCATCAAACATGGCGTTAATTTGATCGGTATCAGCCATGTCGCAATGCATGGCAGTGGCTCCATGGCCCAAACGAGCTGCAGCCTCTTGCACCCCATCGGCATTAATGTCGCACAGTATCAGTTGCGCTCCATCCTCTGCCAGTGCTTCAGCACACGCGTAGCCAATGCCCTGAGCTGCGCCCGTTACTAACGCCAGTGGTTTGTTAGCCATTTAGTGGTTGCCTTTGTTGTTTGGTCTGCGGATAGTCTAACAGTATCGGATGTTGTGGCATCTAATGGGACAGCGTATAAACAGTATCTGGGCCAGTGCGCCCCATGGCGCTAAACACGCTCTCCGCCGGCGACTACCTTATTGAGCTAACGCAGGCCCAGCACACGTAACTTGCCACGGCAAAAACACGTACATCAACGCCGTGTTGTGACAGGAACAGGCTCTTGATTTCTGCGATACTGGGCAAATGACCGAATGGCCTTTTCCCAATTCAAACGAAAGCCAGACCCAATGCCATTCACCCGTTGACACCTGCAATTGCCCTACCCTCTGGATGGATTTATGAACACACGACAGTTTTATATCGACGGCGCTTGGGTTGACCCCATTAACGGCACTAACCTTGACGTTATCAACCCTTCGACTGAAGAGGTTTGTGCCACCATTTCACTAGGCGGCACAGCTGACACAAATGCCGCTGTTGAGGCTGCAAAACGTGCATTCGTTAGCTGGTCTGCAACATCAAAGGCTAAACGGCTAGAGCTGATGAACAGCATTCTGACAAGCTACAAGGCGCGTGCATCAGAGATGGGCGACATTATCAGCCAGGAAATGGGTGCGCCTATTTCCATGGCTCAAACAGCCCAGTCAGGTACCGGCTCTTTTCATATAGAGGCGTTTATCAAAGCTCTGGGTGAGTTCGAGTTTGATCGCGAGCTGCGACCCAATACACCTCAAGACCGAATTATCTACGAGCCAATAGGCGTGTGTGGTCTTATCACACCATGGAACTGGCCAATGAACCAGATAGCTCTCAAGGTGATGCCAGCCATTGCCACAGGTTGCACGATGATCCTTAAGCCTTCCGAGTTATCCCCCCTGTCAGGTATCTTATTTACTGAAATACTGCATGATGCCGGCGTACCAGCGGGTGTGTTCAACTTGGTTAATGGCGATGGCGCAGGCGTTGGCACTACACTGTCTGGCCATCCTGATGTAGCAATGATTTCGTTCACGGGTTCGTCGCGTGCAGGTATTGCCATATCCAAAAACGCCGCTGATACGCTCAAACGTGTCTCGTTAGAATTGGGCGGCAAAGGTGCCAACATTATTTTTGCTGACGCTCCAGAGAAGGCCGTTGCACAAGGCGTGGCTCGTTGCTTTAACAACACAGGGCAATCGTGTAATGCGCCAACTCGTATGTTGGTAGAACGCTCACGCTACGACGAAGCCGTTGAGCAAGCCAAAGCGGCTGCCGAAACAACAGCCGTTGATTTAGCGTCTAAAGAAGGCAAGCACATTGGCCCTCTAGTGAGTGAAGCCCAGTACGAGAAAGTACAAGGCCTGATTGAGAAAGGTATTAACACTGACAAGGCACGCCTTATTGCTGGTGGCTTAGGAAAGCCTGAAGGTATAGACAAGGGATTCTTCGCTCAACCTACTGTGTTTGCTGACTGCACCAACGATATGATTGTTATGCGCGAAGAGATCTTTGGGCCCGTACTGTCGATGATGCCTTTTGATACCGAAGAAGAAGCTATAGCCATTGCTAACGATACTGAGTATGGCCTAACTAACTATGTACAAACAGCTGACGGCGCTAAAGCTAATCGAGTAGCTCGCCAACTGCGCTCTGGCATGGTGGATATGAACGGCATAGGTCGCTCAGCAGGTTCACCATTTGGTGGCTATAAGCAATCGGGTAATGGACGTGAAGGTGGCGAGTGGGGGCTTGAGGAATTTATGGAAGTAAAGGCTGTTGGCGGGTGGTTTGAAGGGATGAGCTAGCACTGCAGCTTTGGAGGATTTTTATACCTGCAAAGTAAAGGGTTGTGATCAGCTTGGCAATTTTTTATTGCCAAGCTGCTGGCATTTGCTAGCTTGTTTTTATATCAATAAGCGCAAGAGGGTGAAGACTGCCGGCTTGATGCATCAAGCCGGTTGCAGATGGCATCTTCGATGGGTTTAGCTGCAATGTCTCCCCTACTTATACAGCCGAAGGCAAAAACACTAACACCAATCCACCCACAACCATCACAACACGCACTAAAACCGACCCTTCACGAATAACCCCAGATGAAATAAGTGACACCATAAGAGGTGGCATTATCTGACCGCCACTTGAGGCCACGGCTTCAGTGGCTCCAGCTCAAGAATATCCACGGCAGTGCCAATGCAAGATGTAAGGGTCTGCTAACCAAGTTGGGCACCAGACCGCTGAAGATCAGTCCTAAGTGGAATACAACGCTTAAGCCACCAAAAACCACCCACAATAATGGGTGACTCGGTGGCGACACATCACAGTTTTCGATCATCATTTATCCGCAGCTTATCTAACAACAAAAGAACCGTTTTTTTGTTGGATAGAGACAGCCGACAATAAACAACGATCGTCAATAGTGAAGCGCTGCATATTCTAAGGAAGCGTTATACCCGCTTCAGAGTAACAACGAATGGCGCCGTCATGGGGTTCAGTGGGGATATTGCCCAACATATCGGGTGTTACCGCAGCCCACCATGGTGCAGTGGACGCCATCGAGTCACGTTGCTCCCAGAAGGTTTT
>JALZWO010000226.1 GCA_023300375.1 Granulosicoccus sp.
GAGCTTGAGCAACTCCCTAGAGTCGAATTGCAAGATCGCGCTGATCTTGGCGAGCGCGGTGCACAAGTTGTGTTGGCCGAAGATTTTGCACAAGAGGCAACCATGCTTGCCTTCTCACCTGCAGCTGCAAATGACGCGTTAAGCGATGCCGTACGCTGGTATTCACTCGCAGCCCAGAGAGGCTACCCCGGCGCACCATCACTGGAACAGGCTGGAGTACAGTTTTTCCCAATACGCGCCCAGAGGGCTCGATCTGGCTCTTAGTCCTAGCGCACAGGTACACTTTTCAAAAAGTTATACCACTCCATGCCTGTGCAGCTTGTTAATTCTATTGAGCTCCACTACGAGCATCAAGCTGGACCCAGCGGCGGCAAACACTATCCGCTGCTGATGCTCTCTGGCATGGCCAGTGACAGCGGTAGCTGGCAGCCAGTTCGTGAACCATTGGCTAGTCACTTCGAGCTAATTATCCCCGATAACCGCTGCACGGGGCGTACTCTGCCCAATCCTATTGAGACCAGCCGTGACTTGATGGTAGCCGATATATTGGCCCTGCTCGACACGTTAGACATAGACAAGGTCAACGTCGTTGGACACTCTATGGGAGCTATGCTGGGCTGGGCGCTAGCAGCGCAAGAACCCTCTCGGGTCAATCATTTAATCGGTGCCAGTGCATTGCCATTCGTGATTCCGGCAAGAGTGTCGTTGTTTAAGTCACTAAGCGCCTTGCGCTTGAGTAGCAACGAAGAAGACTGGTTTGCGTTGCTCTTTCAATTTTTGTTCAGTGCTACATTTTTTGAAAACACCGCTAATGTAGAACACGCTGTTGCTGCTTCCACAAATTACCCTCACAAACAATCAGCAGAATCGTTTGCAGCCCAGGCTGCAGCCCTGAGCTCTTTTCTACCACCCATCGATACCAGCAAAGTCAGCTGTAAAGTATCCATGCTTTCCGGATCGAACGATGTGCTAATGACGCCTTCCTCTCTAGAAGAGTTTTGTCAGCACCATAAATTGCCCTGCACTTTTCTGGATAACGCAGCTCATGCTATTCACTGGGAACAACCCGAAGCGTTTGTGGATCACATCCTCAGTGAGCTTGGTTGAGTTTTGTATTAGAGAACTCTAAAACGAAACCAGCATCAACAGGCGCGCGCAGGCAACCCATAAAAGATTAAGCTTAGGACAGGCCTCCTATGCGCTAGCCATACAGTTGCCGCCACGAGGGAAGCGTGTCACCTGTTGCCGTATTGGCATGGTATATCCCACGAGCAATAGCACGTGACAAACACACCGCTGCTGCATGACCAATCAACATCACATCGCTATCGGGATCGACCATGGCTTGACCTTGTGTGGATAGTGCAAACACCAGATCACCATCGAACGGTGTATGCGAAGGCACAATGGCACGCGACATACCATCTTGTGCGGCGACGGCCATGCGCTTGAGTTGCGCTTTCGTTAAATTGGCATTGGTTGCCACAATAGCAATAGTGGTGTTTAAGCCTGCCGATGAACCAGACGCATCAGTCCCCTTGCCACCACCAGAGGGGCCTCCATACATTTCGGCATACGCTTTAAATTTGTTGTTTACAGGAAGGCTCAACGCATCATAGCTGTCAGCCACGCCAAACCCACCATATTCGTCATCGATCTCAAACGGTGCGGCCCAGAAATTCTGACTACCCGGCACACAAACATGTCCGTGTGGGTTTGCCACCACGAGAGCCCCAACAACCAGCCCATCAGGAAGCAACAAAGACGCAGAACCCAACCCGCCCTTCAGACGCGCCGTGGTGGCTCCTTTTCCCGCACCCACACTGCCAATGGCAAAGTCTTCACTCAAGTTGGAATACGCTGTATGGCCAAGTTTTGGATAAGGGTTATCTTCCCATTGATGGTTACCCCCATTAATAAGATCAAAAATAATGGCGCATGGCACGATCGGCACCTGCACCGGCCCCACTGCGAATCCACGATGATCACGTCGCAACGCACTACTCACACCTGAAGCGGCGTCAAGACCAAACGCTGAACCTCCCGAAAGCACCAAGGCATCAACTTGTTCAACCAGTTTATCTGGCGCTAGCAACTCGATATCACGAGAACCGGGCGCGCCACCCATGACATCCACACTAGCAATAAAGGGCTGTTGCGCACTGAGCACAGTAACGCCGCTTTTAAGCTCCGCGTCGTCCGCGTTTCCGACGTGCAAGCCTGGCACATCAGTAATCAGATTTCTCGCACCCACTTGCCATTTTTTCTCCATTACACTTCTTACCTTAGGTCGTTAGTCGAGAAATAGTTTAGCTTCGGCGTTGCCGCAATAAGCTCCTTTGTATAGGCATGCTGAGGATTAGTCAGCACATCGCGGGTTTGGCCACATTCAACGAATTGCCCGTGCCGCATCACAAGCACCCGATCAGTAACACGTCTCACCACGTCTAAATCGTGCGATATGAAAAGATAGGCTAAACCGTGTTGTTTTGCTAATTGAGTAAGCAACTCAAGCACTGACGCTCTTATCGATACATCTAAAGCAGACACAGCCTCATCGAGGATAATGATATCAGGCATAACAATAAGTGAGCGTGCTATCGCAATACGCTGACGCTGCCCACCAGAAAATTCGTGAATGTACTTGCCTTTGTCTAAGCTGCTCAAACCCACCCGAATGAGCGCCTCGTCAACACGCACAATGCGCTCTCGCTCACTCAGTTTACTATCCAACAAATGCAAGGGTTCGCTCACCAGCTTCACCACTTTATGACGCGGATTAAATGAACCATAAGGATCTTGGAAAACCACCTGCATACGTCGTCTTGCAGCACGCGAAACTGCTTGCTGGGCACTCACTGACTCACCCGCCAGCACAATAGAACCGCTGTGTAGAGGCATAAGTCCAAGCAATGCACGTGTCAGCGTAGACTTCCCACATCCGCTCTCACCCACAAGGCCCATGCTCTCGCCCTTGTGGATATCAAAGCTCACCCGGTCAACTGCACGGAAGCTGCGTGCCTTGGAAAACAGTGTCTCTCTTGGCACCGGGTACTCACAAACCAAATCACTAACGCTTAACAGCGGATGGCTGTTAATGGGTGGAATAGGCTCAGCCCCCGCAGGCTGTTGAACGCGATTTAATGCTGAGGCCTCAAACAACATGCGCGTATAGGGCTCTCGCGGGTGATTAAACACCGATTCAATAGTCCCACTCTCCACAAGCTTACCGTTGTTCATCACAACGATATCATCAGCCATGTTCGACACGACTGCCAGATCGTGGGAGATCAGTAGCAATGCCAAACCGTGTTCTTTTTTTAGCTCATCAAGCAAAGTCAGAATAGCTGCCTGTGTCGTCACATCCAGTGCAGTAGTGGGCTCATCAGCAATTAACAGCTTTGGCTGACAGGCCACGGCGATGGCAATAACAACGCGCTGCCTTTGCCCTCCCGATAGCTCGTGTGGATATCGAGACAATGGGAATTCCGCATTGGGCAACCCAACCCTTGCAAGTGTTTTCAAGGTAACAAGATCGGCCTCAACACGACTCAAACGGCGATGCAATCGTACACTTTCACTCACCTGTTCACCGATGGTTTTGACCGGATTCAAGGCTGTCATAGGCTCCTGAAATATCATACCAATGTCCGAGCCTCTGAGCTGACAAAGCGACACTTCATCCAGGCTATTTAGCTTGTGACCATCGAAATGAATATCTCCATGCACGGTGGAGCCGCGAGGTAATAACTGCATGATCGACAAAGCGGTCATCGATTTCCCAGATCCGCTCTCACCAATAATACCTAGCGTTTTCCCAGCATGCAGTTCAAATGAGATGTTATGCAATATCGGTGAACCATGAATGCTCAGACCAACCGATGACAGCGTCAACAGCGGCTGCGTCAAAGACTGCTCTTTATCGTTCACGACGCAGCCTCGGATCAAGCCAATCGCGCAGCCCATCACCCAGCAAATTCAATCCAAGCACAGTGAATACAATCGCAAGCCCCGGGTACAGTGCCAGATGCGGCGCTAACGTTATCAGTGTTTGACTTTCAGCCAGCATTCGGCCCCAACTAGGCACTGGCGGCTGTGCGCCCAAACCCACATAAGACAACCCTGCCTCTGCGAGAATACCCAAGGAGAACTGAATGGTGCCCTGAACAATAAGAAGGTTACTGATGTTAGGCAATACATGTTCAAAGGAGATACGAAACGCACCTTTGCCTGCTACTTTTGCCGCCAGAATAAATTCGCGCGTCCATAGGCTCAGTGCAGCGCCACGGCTTAATCGTGCAAATACGGGGATGTTGAATATGCCGATAGCAATGATCGCATTCAAAGCACTAGGACCAAATACAGCTGTGATCATGATGGCAATGAGCAACGCTGGGAATGCAAACACCAGATCATTACCTCGCATGATGAGTTCATCAATCCAGCCATGTGCCCTGGCAGCGGCAAAAAGACCTAAGGGCACACCCACCCCCATACCGATGCCTACCGCGACTAAAGCTACAGCGATCGATGTCCGCGCCCCTACCATGAGCATAGAAAAAATGTCACGCCCAAAATGATCTGTACCCAGCCAATGCTCAATACTGCTGGTTTGCATTTTATTGCGAATATCTAAATCAGCAACATCGTAAGGCGTCCAGAATAAACTTCCCAGTGCCGCAAGCATGACTGTAAATACCAGTATGGCTCCGGGAATAATACTGCGCCAGCTCATCGGCCAAACGCCATCACAAGAAAGCTACCGTTCGCCTCATCATACAAACGTCTTGCCACCACCAGAGCCATTATCTATTAGCCTGTCGCAAACGGGGGTCAACCCATGCGTAAGCAACATCAACCAGAAAAGTGATTATCACAACCGCAAACACCAAGAGCATCACCACGCTTTCCACCACAATAAGATCGCGCTGCGCAATGCTTTGGAATATTAATCGCCCAAGCCCAGGGAGGAAAAACACATTCTCTATGATTATTGCACCAGCAATTAAAAACGAAAACTGTAGCCCTATAATCGTTAGCACTGGTATTAAAGCGTTACGCAGCGCATGTTTGAGTAACACTTGCCTTACGCTGAGACCTTTAGCTCTGGCCGTACGGATGTAATCTTCATTCATCACATCAAGCAATGAAGAGCGCATCACTCGAGTCAATATGGCCGCCTGTGGCAAGGCCAAGGCAATGGCGGGCAACATCAATGACTTCATGGCCGCAAATGCACCAGCATCCCAACCTGCAAATCCGCCGGCGGAAAACCAGCCAAGCTTTATTGCAAACAACATGACAAGCAACAATGCAAACCAGAAATTGGGAATAGCAACACCCAATTGAGTAAACCCCATAACGACAGAATCAGCGTAGCTGCCTCGACGACTGGCAGCCCATAGTCCGACAGGCAGTGCGATTAGCGTGGAAAGCGCTAAAGCAAACAACGCTAATGGCAGTGAAATCCAGAGCCGATCTGCGATCATATTCGCTACCGGTGTCCGGTAGGTGTAGGAGGTGCCAAAGTCACCGCTTAGCATTCCCCCTGTCCAATGCAGGTATCGCTGCCACTTTGGAACATCTAACCCGAGTTCGGCACGCAGTGCAGCGAGGGTATCGGGCTGGGCATTAATTCCCAACATAAATGAAGCTGGGTCACCAGGCACAACTTCGATAACAAAAAACACAATACAACTGGCCACCACAAGCGTGGCCAGTAAAGACATCAAGCGTGTTAGTACAAAGCGCAACATACGCTACTAAACGCGTGACCTAGCCTTGAGTCTATTATTCTTCCCAATAAACGCCAGTTAAGTCATTTGCTTGTGTAGGTGCATTAGCCCACAGACCTTTGAGCTTTGCACTGGCAACGCCTGTCTTAGCTAGTTGAAAAAGATACCCGTTAACGTAGTCGTCAGCAATAATTTTTTGAGCGTCACGCAACATCTGCTCACGTTTAGCCGTATCTGTTTCTACGTTGAATGTATCCATTAGCTCCTGCAAAGTAGCATTGTCATATTGGAAGTAATAGTCGGGGTTAGCATAAATTCCAATATCCAAAGGCTCTGTATGCGACACGATAGTGAGATCAAAATCACCGCCTTTGAACACCTGTTCTATCCACTGTGCCCACTCCACATTCTCAATCTCGGTTTCTATTCCGATATCACGCAATTGCGCCGCTATAATTTCTCCTCCACGACGTGCGTAAGAAGGAGGTGGCAGCTTCAACGACAAGGTAAGCCCGTTTGAATAGCCCGCTTCGACAAGGAGCTCCTTCGCTTTTTCTGGATCAAACGCTGATTGCTCAGTGAGATCAACATACGCTGGATGATGCGGCGCAAAGTGCGATCCAATGGGCGTGCCATAGCCAAACATAGCACCATCAATAATCTCATCTCGATTGATGGCATGCGAAATAGCTTCGCGAACACGTTTATCGTTCAGCGGCGTAGAACCATTGTTCATCGTGAGAATAGTCTCGCCTTCAGTGGAGCCCAGTACTACCGAGAATCGCGGATCGGCATCGAACTGAGGTAGATTTTCTGGTGCTGGGTAGTTAGGGAATACATCCACATCACCAGCCATAAGAGCGGCGAAAGCTGCTGTGGGCTCACTAATGAATTTGAATGTTGCTTTGTCTAACTGAACGGGGGTTCCCCAGTAATCAGGATTCTTGACAATATCGACACGATCTCCCTGCACCCAGTTAGCAAATATAAAAGGGCCTGTCCCTACCGGATTAGTGGCAGCATCTGCAGCAGTGGCCTCATCAAGAATGACCGCATCGCCCCAAGCCAAGTTGAATAGCAGGCTGCCATCAGCCTGTTTCAGGTTGACAGCCACGTGCAATGGATCAATGACTTCAACGCTGTCGATATTGCTAAAAAGGCCCTTCTGAGCATTGGTGGAGTCTTCAGCCATCGCTCGATCTAGCGAAAATTTCACATCATCAGCGTTGAATTCAGCTCCGTCGTGATACGACACACCCTCATGCAATGTAAAGACGTAACGAAGGCCTTCGTTTTCTATAGCCCACTCTTTAGCCAATGCAGGTAATACACTGCCATCGGGCGCAAAGCGAGTTAGTCCCTCATAAATGTTGGCGTAAACCACCTCATCGATGGCAGCAGCAGCACCGGCAGTTGGATCAAGATTGGGTGGCTCTAACGGCATACCTAGAGTTACATCGGTTCTTGCTGCCAAGGCTGAGCCTGACAGCACTGCTACAACAACTAGTGCAGTTAGGGAATAATGTAATTTCACGAAAATCTCCTTAGTATTTGAATAGGCCGCGCACTGCTAGCACCGCCTGCTTACCAGTCTTAGTTTGGGTACGACCGTGAATTATTCAACGAATCTATATCAGTGAGCCAGAATGCCCCCACTCCCAGCGCCTGTCATCATATCCTGTATTTCCACAGCCTTACCGGAGTTGGAGAAATCAGATCACGAAGACACAGCCTGTACCAGTGTAAAAGACATGCAAAAGACGCTAGAAATCATCCAACACACATTCCTGCACTTAAAACAGCCTTCAAGCGCACTTACCTGCGCAAGAGTGGTCTGATCGCCAGCGGATGATTCAATCATGCGTTACTCTGTAAGCCTTCCTCACGTTTTCCCTGACCTTACACACTTCACATGAATTCTTCGTTTCGCGATCGCCTACCTCAAGACTCTCACGCAACGCGATTCTGGTGGATTCGCCATGCAAAAGTGCCCGAGGTCATGCACAAGATGTATGGCAGCCTGGATGTTGATTGCGACACCTCAGACACAGCCCTATTTTCTAGTGTGGCGGCCAAACTCCCTGCCAACGCTATTTGGGTAACCAGCCAACTAAAACGCACGCATCAAACCGCACAGGCACTCGTCGATAATGGAGCACCCTTCAACGGTGAATTTCTGCAAGATAGCGGTATCGCAGAACAAGATTTTGGCGACTTAAATGGCCGGACACACGAGGAGTTATTTGCCATGCGTGACGATGCTTATTTCGGGTTCTGGCCATGGCCACCCGAACAACAGGCACCCAACGGCGAAAGTTTTCCTATGTTAAGGCAACGTGTTGCGGAGTTCAAAGAGCGCATGATATCGACTCATACAGGTCGAGATATCGTTTGCGTTGCGCACCGAGGCAGCATCCTTGCCGCGTTACAAGTAGCATTAGACCTTCCAACGCGCAGCAGCGTTAGTTTCGATATCGGTAACGTATCACTGACCCGCCTGACGCACCATGGCGATGTACCCAATGACGGCCCACAATGGCGCGCCGTTGATGCTGGCTGGCTGCCCTAGTAACTCACTAGTCGCTTTGCCTAGTTGCCACAACCAAGAGCACCTTTAGTGTTGGCACAGCGCGCAAAAGCGAGCTGTACCAACCTTATCGTCACTACAAGCGTTCAAACACAGTGGCAATTCCCTGCCCCATACCGATGCACATGGTAGCTAAGCCTAACTGGCCATCATTTTGTTGCATAACATTGAGCAGCGTTGTTGATATGCGCGTGCCAGAGCAACCCAAAGGATGACCCAGTGCAATAGCGCCACCGTTCAGATTCACCTTGCGGTCCATGTCGTCCATGAGCCCAAGATCTTTCATAACGGGCAGTGATTGAGCTGCAAACGCCTCATTAAGTTCCACATAGTCGATATCGTCTATCGTTACTCCAGCACGCTTGAGCGCCTTCTTTGACGCAGGCACAGGCCCATACCCCATAATCGCTGGATCACATCCACTCACCGCCATGCCACGAATTCTGGCAATGGGTGAAAGCCCGAGGCTCATGGCTTTTGCACCAGACATCATAAGCATGGCTGAAGCGCCGTCAGAAATAGCAGAAGAGGTGCCCGCTGTTACCGTTCCTGTTTTAGGAACAAAAGCAGGCTTAAGCTTGGCAAGCGACTCGAGAGAGGCATCTGCACGAATCACTTGATCCTTCTCAATCATTTGATAGGCACCGTTCTCGTCGTGCCCAGCAATGGGCACTATTTCGTTATCAAATCGTCCCTCTATCGATGCGGCATGTGCACGTTGGTGTGAACGCAGTGCAAATTGATCCTGTTGCTCGCGCGTAATACCGTGCATCTGGCCCAGCATCTCAGCGGTAACACCCATCATCATAGACGCCTTGGCGGCGTATCGACTGACAGAAGGGTTGATATCGATACCATGCAGCATGGGCACATGTTGCATGTGTTCCACGCCACCCACAACAAACACATCACCGTAGTCTGTCATGATGCCTTGGGCAGCAATGTGCAACGCGCTCATGGATGACCCGCACAAACGACTCACTGTTTGCGCCGCTACCTGTTTTGGCAAACCTGCCAGCAATCCAACACTTCGGGCTACATTAAATCCTTGCTCAAGCGTTTGATTAACACAACCCCAAACAATATCTTCAACGTCGCCTCGATCAACCCCAGGGTTACGAACAAACAAAGCATCAACCAATGCGGCAGACAAGTTCTCTGCACGAACGTTGGCGAAACCACCTCCCTTGGACGTGGCCATGGGTGAGCGTACGCCATCAATGATGACAACATCGCGTGCTGAATAACTCATGCTTGCTCTCCTGAATCAGTGCTCTGTTTCTGATGATACGTTTGACCCTTGCTGGCCATTTCACGCATCTTTTCAGTCGGATGATATAGCGGACCCAGTGCCTTAAACTCATCAGCTCGTGCACAAAAAGCGGCCAATCCCATCTTGTCTATATGGTGCAAAACACCCCCCCGAAATGGCGGAAAGCCAATACCATAAACCAGCCCCATATCCACTTCAGAAGCACTGCTCACAATATTATCTTCAAGGCAACGCGCCGACTCGATACCTAAAGGAATCATGAGCCGATCAAGCATGTCCTCTTTACTAAATTCAGTGGCACTCTTTTGCACACTTGCAATCACAGCATCAACTGATGGATCAGGCAACTTTTGCGGCTTACCTCTCTTATCTGCCTCGTATTTATAGAAGCCCTTACCGTTCTTTTGTCCCAAGCGCTCAGCCTCGAACAACGCATCAATAATGGTCTTGCCTTCGCTGCTCATACGATCTGGAAAACCTTCAGCCATGACACCTGCAGCGTGCTTACCGGTATCCATTCCCACAACGTCTAACAAGTAGGCAGGCCCCATAGGCCAACCAAAGCGCTCAAGCGCCTTGTCAACAGCTACAAAGTCAGCACCATCGGCAATCAATTTGTTAAAGCCGCCGAAGTAGGCAAACAAGATACGATTAACCAGAAAGCCGGGGCAGTCATTGACGACAATAGGCGTTTTACGCATGGCCTGTGCGTACGCAACTGTCGTAGCAATTGCCTGCTCAGAAGATGTCTTGGCACGAATGATTTCTACCAATGGCATGCGATGCACAGGGTTGAAGAAGTGCATACCGCAGAAATTTTCCGGGCGCTTTAAAGCCGACGACAATAGATCAACTGAGATGGTCGACGTATTTGTCGTGATAATCGTATCGTCACTCACCTGAGACTCAACCTCGGCCAACACAGCCATCTTGACTTTGGGGTTCTCAACGACAGCTTCCACCACGAGGCTAACCTCATTAAATTCACCATAACTTAGCGCTGGGCGAATTCCATTCAGAATTTTTGCCATACCCTCGGGGTTAAGCTTACCGCGCTTCATTTGGCCCTTCATCAACTTGCCAGCCTCTTCAAGCCCAGCATGCAGCGCCTCTTCACGAATGTCTTTCATGATGATGGGCACACCATTAGAAGCAGACTGATAGGCAACGCCTCCACCCATAATGCCTGCTCCTAAAACCGCTGTTTGCGATATTGGCAACGCAGCCTCACTTTGTGTTCGAGCCAGTTTCTTAAGCGCTTGATCGTTCAGAAAGATACCAACTAGCGATTCAGCGACATCGGTTTTAGCCAGTTTTATAAAGCTCTCGCTTTCAAAGGGCAGCGCCTCATCACGCGTCTTGGTACCGTGCTTTGCGATGGTATTGATAATGGTCATCGGCGAAGGGTAATGAGGCCCGGCCTTAGCCCCAACAAAGCCTTTGGCCGATTCAATTGCCATGGAACGTTCAAGATCTGACAAAGCCAATGGGTGTGTTTTTATAGCGCGTCGTTTTTCAACATTTATCTTGCCAGTCGCTACCTGATCAATAATCAGCTTGGCTGCAGAGACCAGATCTCCGTCCTTGATAACTGCATCTATGGCACCATCTGCCAGCGCCGCAGCCGCCTTCTTCGATACACCTGTGCACATCCACTCTATGGCGTTATCAACACCAATGAGTCTGGGCAATCGTACCGAACCACCCCATCCAGGCATGATACCCAGCTTTACTTCTGGCAGACCCATCCGAGCATCTGATGAGGCAACTCTAAAATCAGCGGCTAGACAGATTTCGAAGCCACCACCTTGCGCTTCTCCATTCACACAGGCAACAGTTGGAAATGGTAAATCTTCAAAGCGGTTAAACATGGCGTTCACATCATCTAACATGTTACGAAGTACCGAATCTGGAGACGAGAAATAGTCGAGAAATTCTGTGATATCGGCTCCCGCTACAAACACCCTTTTGGTGCTGGTCATGAAAAGACCTTTCACATCTTTTTCTGACTCAATAGCGCTCAAGGCGTTACCGAAATCGCTCAAAGCATCCCGATTAAATACGTTCATTTTTGAACTGTCAGTATCAAAACTGAGCTCCAGAATATCTTGATCTCTGGATAACTTGAACATTGGACCTGCGTATAGCATGGGCTTGAATTCCTCTATTTATGCCTGGTGGACATAGCTAAATGGATGGTGCAAAGCAGGCCTAGAAAGTCAGCCAACTCGGCAAATTCACTTTTCTGTTATCTCGTGAAGGTACAGAAGCTTTTCTGCACCCATGGTTCTCATATTACTGGCCAAACTATACTCGATAGTGCCTGTTGCCGACTATCGAGGCTCTCACTCGCGTAAAAGACCCATAGAACGTTGCTCCCCCGCCAGTAAGATAAACGTCACTGCCGCACAAGTAAGATAAAACATCATTCCCGCATAAGTAAGATAAAACGTCATTCCCGCGCAGGCGGGAATCTATGTCAATTAATGAGTAGATCCCACCTTCGCAGGGGTCGTAACTTGCACTATGCCTTCTTAAAACACTGTTGTCAGATTATAAGGAAAAATGTGCCTCATCCAGATCCATGAGGTTGTCAGCACCTGAGAGCATTGTTACCGCCAAGGTGTTTGTACGAGGTAACAGGCGTTCCATATAGAAGCGCGCCGTAAACAATTTAGCCTGAAGAAATAGTGCATCGCCACGACCCTCCTCAAGTTGCTGATGGGCCGCCACTGCCGCTCGTGCCCAGAAGAAAGCTAAAACGACATAGCCTGAATACATTAGATAATCCACTGACGCCGCACCGGCCTCTTCTTTATCTTGCAGTGCAGCCATGCCGACGCGTTGAGTCAGCTCACTCCATTGCGTGTTGACACGCTTTAGCGGATTGATGTAACGCGCCAATCTTGTATCGTCTTCATTAGCCTGGCAAAATTGCTGTATCTGATTGGTGAATGATTTAAGCAGAGCACCTTGCGAACCCAACACTTTTCGACCTAAGAGGTCAATTGCCTGAACACCCGTAGTGCCTTCGTAAATCATAGCAATACGAGCATCACGTACATTTTGCTCCATACCCCATTCCTTGATATAGCCATGCCCACCAAAAACCTGCAATCCGAGATTTGCTGCCTCAAATCCTGTCTCTGTTATAAAAGCTTTTGCTATGGGCGTGAGCAACGCAAGCTCCTGCTCTGCCGCAGCACGCACTTCATCCGATTCGCCTTTGTGTGCAATGTCTACTAGCTGGGCGCAGCGATAGATAAACATACGCCCACCTTCAGCAAATGCTTTTTGCGTCAACAACATGCGACGCACATCCGGATGTACGATGATAGGATCAGCCACCTTCTCAGGGTAGGCAGCGCCAGACAGTGAGCGCATTTGTAGTCGATCTCGCGCATAGGCAAGAGAGCCTTGAAACGCTAATTCAGCATGTGCCAGACCTTGTATTGCAGTGCCGATACGCGCTGTATTCATAAACGTAAACATGCAATTCAAACCACGATTCGGCTGACCGATCAAGTAGCCCGTAGCGCCATCAAAATTCAACACACAGGTGGCATTTCCATGAATCCCCATCTTGTGCTCAATGGAGCCGCAGTTAACCGCGTTGCGTGCATCAACTTCGCCTTTGTCGTCCAACAGGAATTTGGGCACGATAAACAGCGAGATACCACGTGTACCTGCTGGCGCACCGGGAAGCCGCGCCAGCACGATATGCACGATGTTATCGGCCATATCGTGTTCACCCGCTGAGATAAAGATTTTTTGTCCAGTGATCGCAAAACTGCCGTCAGCGTTTGCTTCAGCCCGTGTCTTGAGTAAACCCAAATCAGTGCCGCAGTGTGATTCTGTTAGACACATGGTGCCAGTCCATTCCCCTGAGACCAGCTTTGTCAGATAGGCCTGCTGCTGCTCTGGCGTACCGTGTGCCTGCAACGTGTTCATTGCACCGTGAGACAACCCTGGGTACATCGCCCAAGACCAATTAGCCGTCCCATTCATCTCCGACAACACGGAACCCAGCGATTCGGGCAACCCTTGCCCACCCAACTCAGGTGATTGTGTCATTGAAGGCCAACCACCGTCTACATACTGCTGATAAGCCTCACGAAAGCCTTCTGGCGTTGTAACATCGCCATTAACCCAAAGGCAACCTTGCTCATCACCTACCGCATTTAACGGGGCAAGAACGTCATGCGCAAACTTTGCACCTTCCTCCAAAATGGCATCTACCGTATCTGGATCAGCGTCGGCAGCCCCCTCTAACTGGGCATAATGAGAATCGAAGTCAAGCACTTCACGCAAAGCGAAACGCATATCCTGAAGCGGTGGAGTGTAGTTAGGCATGGCATATCTTCTAAAGTGAGGTTCTGTTGCCAGTGTCGACAATCACCCGCCTCAGCTCAATGACAAGAACCACCAAATTAGGTATCAATTTTGTTCACACACTCAGTACAACTTTATATGATGTTTAATTTCAATGACTTAAAAAACAGCAATTCATTAAAAAAAATACCAATATCGTCAATACCAAGCTGTTTTTACTGTTTTCTCACCATTAAACACTACTGCGATAAGCCGAAGGTGTTTGGCCAGTCCAACGTTTAAAAGCCCTGAAAAATGCACTGGTTTCATCAAAGCCCAGCAAACCGGCAACTTCCGACAAGGACAGCTCGCTAGACACCAGATACTGCATGGCAACCGCTTTGCGCGAATCATCCTTGAGCTGTTGAAACGAGGTACCTTCATCGTTGAGTTGGCGACGTAAGGTACTCACGCTCACACCCAGTTGCAAGCCCACCTCTTTTGCACCAGGTAACGCTTGCGTAAAGTCATCGCCAAACAACGCCAACACGCGATCGCTTAAACGATGCTCATGAAATGAAGGCACAATCAGCCTTAATGGTGTTGATTTGAGAAATACAGATAATGTCTGTTCGTTCTGCACATTGGGTGAATCAAGAACACCCTGCTCAAGACAGATCATAGAATGTTTCGCATCGAAAACCAGAGGGCAACGAAACATCTCTTGCCAAGCGCTTGCTTGGCTAGGCTGCGGAAAATTGAACAATTGTTGAAGCAGCGGCAACCGTCGTCCGGCAAACCAGCAGAGCAGGCTATGCCACAAAAAAAATGACGTTCTTATGCTGACTGGATTTTCATCGCAGAGAATGTCATCTAGCGTTTTAGTCTCTCTTGCTACAACTGCTAATCGGATGCATGGCTTGTCTTGATACTGCGACAACTCAGGCTTGACGCCCGTAGTCATACACACATCAAGAAACTCACCCATTCGCGTCACGATCGATTCAAGGTTAGGGCAGTGAATAACGCACAGGCACATCATTCTGAATGTACCTGCAACCACAGGGCCACCACTGACAAGCCCAAGTGATTCATCATTCAACAATTTACTGGCACGCCGATACATACGTCCAAACAAAGGCCCGTCTAGCTGTTCAAGTTGCTCGATAGCGTCGGCTGAGACAAGCTCACCTTCAAGAATCAAATCAGAGCTATACCCTTGATCTGACACAGCCCGAAGCAATGCACGAGCATAGGTGGCCGAAATGTTAATTTGACCGCTATGCGCTATTTCATCGTGTGCCATTGCTTAGTCCAGATTCGCCGATGAAACAAAGGGAACTTAAATAATTCTTCGAGTAAGAAAAGAGCAAACACCCAGCCCACGTGAAGGTTAAGCACCATAATACAAAACGCGGTTAGTGGCACCATAAATAACCAGTTAGCCATTAAATGAATATTCATAGATGTCTTGGTATCCCCTGCAGCACGAAGCACGTTGCCACAAATGGCATTGGATACCCGTGGAAACGGGATGACTAATAAAACGGGTAAAAAGCTGAGTAACGCTAGACGAGTTTGCTGGTCGAGATCAGAATAAACCCAATTCATAGAACCCACAATAAGAACATAGACCGTTGCCACTACAGCGGCTGCAACAAACGCTGCTCGCCACGCTCGACTTAAAAATTCGTCAAGGCTCTCACTAGATAATGATTTACCAATCATCTGCGCCAACAAGATACCAGTGGCTTGTGTCCAGGTATAACTCAATTGCCCAGCAACTCTTACCCACGGCGTAATCAATACCATCGCAGCAAAGTGATAAACATTCATACTGGCATAAATGGCCGTACACACCTGATTTGCAAACGTCATACTAATAAAGGTTGCAGCGATAGGCCAAGAAAAACTGAATTGCCTATGTACCGTAGTTAGTAGCTTACCGTTTGCCCAGCCATCAACAGTGTGCAAGTCGCTGTGAACACAATAGAAGCGATATGCAAGGTACAACATTCGCAAAAATGCGCCAAGAAATGACCCCCAAGCTGCACCAACTAATCCCAGGTGAGGCATACCGTAAAGACCAAATATCAATACAATACTGGTGAAAATATTAACCGGCGCTGATATCAAAAAACTATAAAACGCCAGTTTGGTTTTTCCACAACCATTAAAATGACTGGTGAGTGCTGAACTGAATGTTTCAGCAATAATAACTAATAAAAATACAGACAAATAGCTTGATGCGCCTTCAGCGATACTGGGTGAGTGCGCCAACTTAAGAATCGCGGCCTGACTAAACATCATGATTAACACAATACCAAGACTTGCGATAACAACGTTGAGCAGCAAGCCACAATAAAACGCGCTTTTAAGATCAACCACGTTATCACCGCCGAAGGCCTGAGCTACCTTGATCTGCATGGCATTGGCAAAGGCAAATGTCGTCCCTAGTAGCAAGCCGGTAAAAATGGAGGCGATGCCGATGGCGGCCACTGCATTCTCACCTAAAGACGAGACAAGATAAAGATCGATAATGACTAGTGAGAACATCATGACTGCACGCAAAGCCATAGGCCATGCCATGCGGAATATGTCGGCGTTAGTGGGCGTCTGTTGAATGTTCAGGCTAGTAATTCCAGAGTGTGCCATCGGTGAGCCTTGTCACTGGATGACTGCCAGGTTTGTACTGGTATCGTTTGGCCTCGGCCTCATCAAAATCAACACCCAAGCCCGGGGCATCTGACACATACATACGCCCCTTCTCCATTCGATGCATCGATGGAAACAACGCATCACACGCGGGAGTTCCTAGCACCAAATATTCCTGAATACCAAAATTGGGCGCCCAGGCGTTTAGATGCGCCTGTGCAGCCATGCACAACGGTGAATGACTGGGAGCTCCATGGAAGCCTGTGCGCACGTGATGCAGAGCTGCCAGATCAACAATACGTTTCACGTGTGTAATACCGCCGGCGTAAGTGACAGCCACACGAATGAAATCGATGAGTTCCTCTTCTATCAGCTGTTTGCAGTCCCATACGGAGTTAAATACCTCTCCTATGGCAACAGGCACAGTGGAATGTTGTCTCAACAACCTCAAGGCTTGCTGATCATCTGCAGGTGTTGGGTCTTCCAACCAAAACAGACCGACTGACTCCACAGCCTTGGCAAACTCGGCAGCCTCACGAGGCAGTAGCCTATGATGCACGTCGTGCAAAATCTTCAGTTCTGGACCAAAACGATCACGCACTGCTGCCAATGCATCTGGCATGAATCGCATATAGCGCTCTGTGCCCCATACCTCTTGTTTTGGATGAATGCCGCTAAAGTCTGTAATAAATTGTTCATCAGATTGCTGACGGTTTGCGACACCGTAACTCTCGACAGGCATACCCGGCACACCACACTGAACACGCACCGCTTCATAGCCCTGCTCTTGATAAGAAACAACAGAGTCCATAAGCGCCTCTAGATCTGAACCTGTGGCGTGTGCATAGACCAAGGCGCTATCACGACTCTTACCTCCAAACAATTGGTACAACGGCATATTGGCAAGTTTGCCTTTGATATCCCATAACGCCATATCAACTGCACCAAATGCTGCCATAGCAATGGGTCCACGGCGAAAGTATGCCCCTCGGTACATAAATTGCCACATATCCTCACTGTTGCGCGGATCCTTACCAATGAGATTGGGAATAAGATAGTCGCTTAAATAAGCAGCTGGCAACGTCTCTCGATTATTGAGTGTGGCGTCGCCAAGGCCATAAATCCCTTGGTCCGTCATCACTTTCAACGTGACGTAATTTTTACCAGGCCCTCCAACAAACACTTTAGCGTCAGTTATTTTCATTGAGTGTACCTGTGAAGATTCTATTGGATCTTGCTTGACATCATAAAACAGCTTCACACTAAGACATGACGATTTTCTGTAGTCACGCCTTCATCGGCTCAGGCACCAACATCAAACGTCTTAGGCACAACGACTTTAAAACTTCGATCTTGAGCATCCGTGAAATACAAATCACAATCGTAGCCTTGATCATCCAGAAAACTGAACACCCTCTGTGGCTTAGACATGGAGTACGGCACGAGTAAGGTGGCAATGCGCTGCCTCATAGCTTTCGGGTAGCGCGCTGTCAAACAGGTACTCACTGATAGCCCTTTGTAATCTTCTGGATCAACATCAGGAAAGCCCGTGTGCTGTGACAATTCTGCGGCACCCGCTTCAGACCACAATATCTGTCCATAGAAGCCTGCTTTTTCGCCGGTGTAACGAAAGCTGGTAGCACTAAGATCCATGGGCGCGTTAGCGTGTAGCAACCAATCTATGGACACAGGACATGTTGCATCTACAGAATCAACAATGACAAAGTACTGATTGTTGACGAAATAAATATCTCTCAATACTTTGGTGACTTCAGGTGTTAGTGATTGATAGGCCGCTGTAGCATCACCTTGAATATAGATATGATCATCGTGTTGAACAGCCTGTGTTATTTGTCCACAAGAACGCATCGCCTGAGCTTTATCCTTGCTAGCATACTGACCGTTACCATTAATAAGGATGGCGTTTTTTGAGCGCGTCTGCCTGCGCCAACTTTGATGCATCGTGCTATTAAAGGCAACATAGTGACCTGACTGTATGGCCAAATCCTCCCCATAAGCTGCTAGGCAGAAGGCATTTTGATCACCATGGCTATGGCTGACTGATCCATACTTTGATGCCTTCATAACGAATTGTATATGCTTGTCAGTGTCTTGCATATTTGTCTGTATCGCAACCCAGCCTACGCCTTTGAACCAACGAAGCATGTCGTTATCAGCTGGAGGTGCAGCCTTCACAATGGGGTAGTCTGACTGATACAACAACTCGTCGAAATTCAAATCCCACCAACCGTAGTTATAGAAAGCCATCTCGGTGCCCGGATCGTTACGCTTTATCTCATCGTAGTACCACTGATAAGCACCGTTACCAGTCACACCTGCAAATTGACGCAAGTTGTAGCCTATTTTCAAGGACGGCAAATCACCCATGGTGCTGTCATCACCGAACGTGGCACGTCGCGTATCGGGTGCTTTAGTAAATAACGGAAAATCACCCGTATGCTGAAAAAACGGACGTTGATACAGATCGATCTGCGTGTAGTTTTTCAACAAATTTACGGCATCAATCAAATAAGCCATACCGGTCATCCAGTAATGCGGCCCCTCTGCCCATCCCCCTTCTTCATCTCCCCAAGGGGAATACACCGTTGCAAGAAATTCAATAGCATAGTTTAGCCAGCCTTCAGCCTCTGGCTCATCATCGAGCAATGCAATAGATGCTGGAATCAAGACAGCAGAGACAGCTCTTACCGCATGACTATCAAAAGGAAACAGGTGAATATTGGCATGCTTGATAATGTGATTAGCGGTTTCACGGGTTCGCACTAACAAGGCAATACGAACCGCGTCGCGCTCTTCTAGGGTGAGCTCGTCATATAGCCAGTCATAGCCCCAAGCTAAGGCACCATTAACTCTGAACGCCCATTCATCCGTATAACTACGTGATGTTGTACCACCGGGATTCCAAGAGGCCGCTTCCAGCAACCATTCTTTAGCTCGGGCAAGCAGGGCTGGATCGTCAGTGATAACACCAGCCACAGAAAGATGCCTGATAGCATAGATAAGCTCTTGCAGATCTATGTAGGTCTGACGCCAGATGCTAGCGGTTCTCTTATGTTCTGGATAACCCGCAGGCTCTCTGAGAATGCCTCTGTCCATCCAGGGCAATACGGACTTGCTATAAAACACATCCCAAGTGCAGTAATCTGGCTTGAGCGAGAGCTCTTGCTTGAATTGCGCAATGCCAGATTTGTTCATCCATAATCTTGGATGATCTTTATTCGACGTGTTAAAGCGCTCAGCTCTAGAGGGCAGTGAGGTTTCAGGCAACTCAGCCGATACTGTAAAGTGACGATCACTGCTCCAGTTAGAGATGTGTGATTGTTTAGCGTCAGACCATAGCGCGTATGACCAGACATAAGAGCCTGGGGACAACGGAGAATTCGGTGTGAAAAAATTTAAAGGTATTGATGTGAAGGTGTGGGTACTACTTTGTTCGTATTGCTTGTCTGGAGCCACACGAACCACGTAGCACGCATCATCTTCAATCGTTGGCAGCCACGTAAATCTAGGAGGATTTTCTACAATTTGCGTATCCGAATCTGGAGAATATTGAATCGTAAGCCGCCCACTTGCTGGCTCATCAAGCACTGCCAACTTAACATCAATATTTCCAGCGCTTTGCATACTTTGACTCTTAAATAAGGTTAATTTCAGCATAAGAGGTGCGTACCAAACGCACCTCTTGCTTTTGCAAAAAAGAACGAACTAACTCATTACTTATACTGACGTTTGTAAGCTGAGTTCATGACATCCAAAACGTCTTGAAAATTTTGCTTATTCAACTGGGCAATGTAGTCGTCCCAGTCTGCCTCGACGTCACCCGTACCCAGTATCCAGGTTTGCTGTCGTTCGAGCATATAATCGCGTATGCCTGGCCAGAATTTGTCATACACTTTTTGCTCATCGGCTGTGAACGCGACACCCAGAAACTGGTCTATCAAGTAGTCACCTTCGTCATACAGCGCAATACCCTCAAGCGCAAATTCGTTTGACCACTGAGTCTCGTAGTTATAGTCCTGAAAATAACCGCGTGCCTGGAGCTGTGAGCCCACTGCATACAACTGGTTGTTGACTGGCTCATCACTGTTAAGCACCGAGTCTTTAAACACCGCTTTGCCATCGACCATATCGTAATGCTGACCCTCAACTCCGAAATTAGCTAAGCGACGACCTGCCTCGGTAAACCAAAAATCAAAGTATTTAATGGTTTCAACTGGATGCTTGTTCGTCCCACCAATCGCCCAACCATCAGGCTTGATAGGTATACGCCGATGCTCTTCTATCCGCTTGCCTGATATAGAGGCAGGTGGCGCAAAAGCTTTAAACGCAAAGCCGTCTATATCGGCAGAGAGTCGGTTGTAACCCGCCGTAGACGCAAACCAATCGTGCGTGACTCCTCCCAGATTTTCTGACAAAAGAAATTCTCGCGACGAACTACCCCGTGTAAAAATCTCAGCATCTACAAGACCTTCTTCATACCAACGTGCAACATTCTTTATGCCATCTCTGTAGCCTTCGCCCGCGTACGGATGTTTAATTTCACCGTCTTCCACCAAGAAGTCGTGATAGGTGTCAGAACCTGATGAGCGACCATCCCACAAAGTAACAAGACGAAGTAGCTCTGGCCATTGGCGTGCAAAATAAGGCACCTCATCGGCTTCACCGTTACCATTGGGATCTTGCGTTTTAAACGCACGCAGCACCGCCTCGAATTCATCAACAGTTTCTGGAACCTCAAGTTTCAATGCGTCGAGCCAGTCATAGCGTATGAAGTATGCACGTCCATACTTGCCATCCGGTAAATAAGGAATGTAATACATATTGCCGTCAGCAGCAGATAGAGCCGCCTTTATCTCTGGTTTTTCTTCGAAGAATTTCTTAAGATTGGGTGCGTGCTCGTTAATAAGATCGTTCAAGGGCAAGAAGGCCCCTTCCGGTCCGTACTGATTCACAAAATCTTTAATACGACTGGAACCAACAATATCCGGAATTTTTCCCGTGGCAAGCATCAAATTTAATGCTTCTGTTTTACCTGTGTTCTCACTGTCTGTACGAATGTTCGCACCAACTGTGACATCCTTGAGGTGTATATTTGTCAACGCTCTAGCTTCTTGCTCCACGGGCCAGTCTTCTTCATAAACTGGATAACGTTTATGATTCATCTGAATACTGAGCTCTAGCGGCTCATCCACAATCTTGTATTCGTCTTGCGCATTCGCCGCAGTGCCAAAAACGGCACCCGCTACTATGGCAGTTGTTAATAGTGTTTTATTCATAGACTACTATCTCCTCTCCTTCGTGGTGGTTGTCCTTACTCTTCGCTATTCCTTGACACCGCCAAGGAGTATTCCTTTTTCAAAATACTTCTGCACAAATGGATAGACAATAAGTACAGGAATAATTGAACAAACTATGATTGCAGCTGTTACCGACTCAACACTGTACAGCTGTGATGACAAGGTAGCTGTGAATTCTTGATCGTCTGATAAAAACGCGATTGTGTGTCTTAGGAATACCTGAAGAGGTATTTTTTCCTCACTCTGCAACAGTACCATTGCCCAGAAAAATCCGTTCCATCGAGCGACTATACAAAACAGGGTGATAGTGGCAATAGCAGGTTTCGACAGAGGCATATACACTTTCCATAGCACTTGAAAATCATTGGCACCGTCCATGCGCGCTGCCTCCTCGAAGCTCTGAGGAAGCGACTCAAAGAAATTTCTCAACAGAATGAGATTGAATGCATTTACTGCGAATCCAACGATAATTCCAATGTAACTATCAAGCAGCCCCAAGTCACGCATATTGATAAAAAACGGAATCAGCCCTGCATTGAACCATAAGGTAAAGGCGACAAAGAGATTCCAGAAACGCCGGCCAATTAATTGTGGACGCGATAACGCATAGGCTCCTGGAATGATAATCAGCAAGCTCATTATCGTGCCACCAATCGTATATACAAACGTATTTAAATACGAGAGCCAGAACTTAGGCTGTGTAAGAACATACTTATAAGCCGCTAACGTTGAGTCTACCGGTGTAAAAACCACCTTACCCGCAGCAGCGGCGAGACCCCCGCTAAATGAAACCGCCGCTATGTATATAAATGGGTATAGCGTTGCCACCGTAAACATTCCAATGAGAATGGAGGTAGCTATAGCAAATACCTTATCGCCCTTTGAATACAGATTCATGTTTAATATCATGAGCCGCCTACCAGAGCGATGTGCGCGAGTATCGTCGCGATAAGGTATTGGCGGTCATCACCAACACGAACGCGACAACCGCATTAAACAAGCCAGCAGCTGCGGCAACATCATACTGGCCGCTTTCCAAGCCCTGGCGATATACGAATGTATTGACCACATCGGCGGTGGACCATGTTGCAGGCTGATACAGCAGAATAATCAACTCGAATGATACCTCCATAATATTGCCTATGCGAATAATCAGCATGATGATGATGGTGGGCATGATTGAAGGTATTGTGATTCTCCACATCATTTGCCAACGGCTGGCACCATCAACAACAGCACTTTCATAGAGCGATGGATTAACACCCGCAATAGCTGCGAGAAACACGATAGATCCAAAGCCAGCCTCTTGCCAAATACCTGTACTCACAAATATAGGTCTGAACCATTCGGGCTTAGTGAGAAAGTAGATAGAGTCCAGCCCAAACCACCCTATCATTGTATTGACAACACCTGCTGTCGGTGAAAAGGCGGTAGTAACAATACCCGCTATAATAACAGTGGAAATAAAATGAGGCAGATAGACGATAGTTTGTGCAGTGCGTTTATAGGTAGCATGCAATATTTCATTGAACATCAGGGCAAGAATTATGGGCGCTGGAAATCCGAACAATAAATTCAGGGCACTGATAATAATCGTGTTCTTTATTGCTCTGAGAAATTGATCATTACTAAAGAGTGTTTGGAAATGTTCAAATCCAACCCAAGGACTGGCAGCAACTCCACGAAATATCGAATAATCTTTAAATGCTATTTGTAACCCGTACATGGGTTTGTATAAAAATACGATCATCCATATGATAGTAGGCAAGAGCATTAGGTAGATCTGCCAGTCATTGCGAAAATGATCAACAAACCTACTCAGCTTTTGCTTCAATGGCTTAGCTTGACGAGCGGCTGCCATCGCTTTATCCGCTTTTACGCTAGAGGAGCTCACGCAACCGTCTTCCGATCAATAGCAAGACCACTCTGCATATCAAACAGCTTTACCAAATTCATTGGAGCGAACACCTCCTTCACATTGTGCAGGTGATCAATGTTGCCATGAGTTTCCACCTTGATGATGATTGGCACCTCGCCCACAGTGGCATGTAGCAGAGCCTCGGAGCCCAAGGTTTCTACAAGGTCGAGCGATATTGGAATCGTGGATGAATGTTCGCTAGCGTGTAAGGACAAATGCTCAGGACGTATGCCCACTACTACCGCCTGACCCGGCTCAACCTGTGTAGACTCCAGTAGTTCAAAAGTGATACCACTGACATTCGCCTGTAAACCGTCTGAGGTAACTTCAACAACACCGTTCAATTGATTCATTGGCGGCGAACCGATAAAACCTGCGACAAAAGTATTGGCAGGATTCATAAACAAGTCCATGGGCGAACCAACTTGTTCTATCCTTCCATCGTTCATAACCACAATGCGATCTGCCAAGGTCATAGCTTCAACTTGATCGTGTGTGACATAGACACTTGTTGCTCCTAGCCGCTTATGCAATCGCTTGATTTCAGCACGCATCTGAGTCCGTAGCTTTGCATCAAGATTAGACAGAGGCTCATCGAACAGAAATACTTTGGGTCGTCGTACTATGGCTCGACCCATAGCAACACGCTGGCGCTGCCCACCTGACAAATCTGCCGGACGTCGTTGAAGATAAGGCGTTAAACCAAGTATCTCGCCAACTTCACTCACTGATTTTGCAATATGTTCCTTGGATTCTTTGCGTATACGTAGTCCAAACGCAATATTTTCAGCCACATTCAAGTGGGGGTAAAGTGCATAGTTTTGAAAAACCATGGCCACGTCGCGATCTTTTGGAGCGACCCTATTCACAACTCTATCGTCGATCTGTAACTCACCGTCACTGATCTCTTCAAGCCCTGCGATCATTCGAAGCGTGGTGGACTTACCGCAACCTGATGGCCCAACCAGAACAACAAACTCTTTTGGAGCAATCGTTAAGTCAATGCCATGAACCACTTCAATTTCATCATAGCGTTTAACGATATGTTGCAAAATGACATTAGACATGGGCGCGCTATCTATGTTTGTTGAGTACGAGTGGACCAAGAGGAACGCCTTGAAGGCAGCTTCCTGGTCATAGAGGAGTCTTGATTTTCTATAAATGCAAGTAAACCCGGATTCTGCGCCAAACGCTCAATCTCAGACTCCAAAGAGCCGATGTGTGCCACTAGAGCCTCTTCAGAGGCTTGCACATCACCCGCCTTGATAGCGCTTACAATTGCATTATGTGCCTCAAGAACTTGAAGCCCTCGACGAATGCCATTGATGCGTTTTAGATGTCTAACCCGGTTTACGTCTGCCTGCGTCTTTTGATGAAAATGCCATACGCCGTCAAGACCTGCAGCTGTAAAAAATGCTTCGTGTAATTGTTCATCAAGTGTGGCGAAGCGAACGTAGTCTTCTGCATTCCAGGCAATAGCTTGCTGCTCAAGAATGCTGTCGAGCTGCTGATGACAAGATTCAATGCCACGCCGACTCGCTGCGCGTCGAACAGCGCCAATCTCTAACTGCAACCTGATGAAACAACCTTCAATGTATGAATCGATACGGATCGGGGTAACGTAGGTTCCACTTTTTGGTACAACAGCTACCAGGCCCACATCCTCAAGTCGGATCAGCGCCTCTCGTACAGGTGTTTTGCTTGAATTTAAAACAGAGGCAATTTCCTTCTCGGATACCAACTGCCCAGGTTGTATTTCCATGGCCACAATGGCGTCCCAGAGTACGCGATAAATTTGCGATACCAAGGAACGACCCGGGTCTAGCGAGACGCCAGTTAAGACACTGGTGAGAGATGAGAATTGGGGGGTCGCAGAATTCAAGGTGGAGGTTTAGAGCGTCGCCTGACACAAATATGCTAGAACCTCAAACTAACATACTAGTTGCGCATTAATCAAACACTACGATGATTCTTCAAAATTGCGCTTTTTTTATTCAATGCAAAATCGATTTACTGAAGCTTATTCAATGTCTTGCATTATTAGTCAAGACATTGACGGACGACTCAAGCACAACACTATTTAGGTACCGAGCCCGTTATGGGCAACTATCGGTAGCACCCTGCCTGCTTAATGAGTCACCGTCGCCGCTCACGAATAGCCCCCGTGTGAGTGCAGACCAAAAATTGGAGGAGCGTGACCGAAGTGACTACCCATTCAAATATAAACGAACAATTATTGCGCTAGCGAACGCTGCGTAATTCGACATCCACACCACCTTAGCGGGTTAGCACCCAATCGCAGACGCTGAGAGAAAATCAGCGCCCGCAAGAGTGTGCAAGTCTTTCTACTTCTAGAAATCTTCCCAGAATTCACCATTGCCTGCGGATTTTGGAGTTTGGATTTGATGAGCAGCATCGTTGCTCGCCTGACTCTCTGTATGACTTTGCTGCTTTGAGGGCACAATGGTTGGCGACAATATGCGAGGAGCAGAAGGTGCAACTACTGGCGCTATAGTTTTTGCTGAATCTTTGTTCGCTGAAAAGAACTCTATCTGGGATGTTAACAAGGTCGCTTGATCCCTCATTAAGCGACTTGTTGAGGCAGCTCCCTCAACCATGGTTGCATTTTGCTGGGTAACACTATCCATATGCACCAATGCCTGATTAATTTGCTCGATTCCCGCTGCCTGCTCATCGCTGGCAACGCTAATCTGCCCCACAATGTCAGTTAGTTTGGATACACTTTCCACAATGTGCTCGAGCTCACCTCCTGATTCTTGCACCAAACGTGTGCCGTCCTTCACCTTATGAACACTGTCTTGGATAAGCTCCTTGATCTCTTTTGCTGCCGAAGCACTTCTGCCAGCCAATTGCCTGACCTCAGTCGCCACAACTGCAAATCCTCGACCTTGTTCTCCAGCACGTGCCGCCTCAACAGCTGCGTTAAGAGCTAGCAAGTTTGTCTGGAAAGCTATCTCATCGATCACACTGATGATGTCCGCGATACGCTCACTCGCTGTCGTGATTTCTTGCATAGCCGTTACTGCCCTTCCGGCTACGGCCCCAGTAGCGGATGCTCGCTCTCTCGTTTGCATAGCTAATACATTCGCATTTCGAGTGTTCTCAGCATTATGCTTTACCGTGCTCGTGATCTCTTCTGTACTGGATGCAGTTTCTTCCAGGTTAGCCGCCTGCTGCTCTGTACGCTCACTCAACCCGACGTTCGCATCGGATAACTCATTCGCACCATTCCTGACCTGCACCGCAACTTGTATTGACTCCTCAAGAATAGTCCGCAGTTTGTTACGCATCTTCACCAGCGAAGCATAAGCACCCTTGGCTGTATCATCACCTTCACGATCAGTCAGATCACCACCACCGATAGCTTCTGCCGCGGCTTGAAGCTCACTCGGGTCTCCGCCGATTAGACGATGTAAATGAGAGCCGACCATAAACGAGAGTAACGCAACTAACATAGCTGACCCTGCTGTTATATAGGCACTTTTCATTAACAGATTATCAACTGCAACAAGTGCCTCGTCAGACTGAATTTGGCCTGTTATAGCCCAGTCAATTCCAAGAACATCAATGGGTGCAAAAACACTTAAATAGGAAATATCATCAAACATCTCGACCATCGCGCCAGACTCTCCGTCATGTGCACGTTCAACAGCTTCTGATGAAACTTTTTTTCTTAGAATTGTATTTTCATCATTGAACCGTGATTGAGAACGCATCAAGTGGTCATCACCTACGAGAATTATTTCACCAGTCTCTCCCAATCCTTCATGGATTTGCATAATGTCATTTATTCCTTCCACTGGCATTTGAAATGCTAGAACTCCAATCACCTCATCGTCCGAGTAAATGGGACTTGCAACAAATGAGGCGGGACTACCATAGGACGGCAGGTAGTCACTGAAGTCTACAATGGCACTACGACCTTGAGGTAAAGATAGTGCCTCCCTGGCAACCCGTGCCAGGCCACTATCTCGATGTGCTCCATTAAACAGGCTACCAGCAAAGTCAATTTCCTTGAACACCGAGTAAACTATCGTGCCATTGACAGGCTCGATTAAAAACACATCATAAAAGCCAAACTCTTCCAGAAGTAGATTAAATATCGGATGATATTTCTGATGTGCAACATCATATGCCGTTGAATTATCTACAGCGGTAAGTAGGTTTTTACTTCCTAAAGCGCTGTCGTTATTAGTGATATAAATAGACTGCGCAATTTTTCCAGCACGCGTCTTCGGAATTAATGCCTCAGGATTTCCATTTATTATTTCCTTGTCATCTAACTGACTGGAGAAATCATTTCTATAAAACCGACGTAAGCCGGCATCCATTGATTCCTGCTCTTTTATAGTAGGGACCGTATCGTTAGGTAATTTAAAAAATGAATCGTTGAATGCACTCATCGCATCAACCGTCATCAAATTAGTTGAATACGTTTCGTTCTGACTAATAACTGTCTTAAGATATTTTTCAACGAAAGCTTTTCTACCGTTGATCTCGGCTGTCAGTAAGGTATAGGTTTTTTTCTGGAGCGATGAACTCGCATCATTCGTTATGATAGAACTCACCACGATCATCGGCACGATACCAGAGACGATCATAGAGATTACGATTAACGTTCTCATGCTTATTCTAGATAGCATTGTTACAAAATTCTCCAGCAGTGTTTGCAGTTGTGTGTACGCGAACTACTTTGGTTCGAGTTCGCACCATGTCGTCTATGTATCAGACCTATCGATACATTCCTTTAGTCCGACTAACATATAGTTCGCATTGAGATATCGAAAATTGGCCTTAACACTGATTCTCACATTCCACCTGAACTAACTCCTCAACATTAACTTGGCACCTAACTTGCCGCTAGATTGCTCATATTCGCAGATTTAGGCTAGAACCAACGGACGGTCGCTTATATCGATTCCATAGTTTCATTTTTATATAGCAAGCGGAAAAACAGCATGGAGGACGACGAACTCGAGGAACTTAAGCAAATGTTTCTGGAAGAGTGTCTAGAAAACTTTGAGCTTCTCGAGAATGGCCTGATGCGCATGGGCGATGGAGAGTGCAGTTCAGACACTCTCAACGAAGTCTTCCGCGCGGCACACTCCATTAAAGGAGGAGCAGCAGGATTCGGCTTTAATCCCATGTCTGAGCTAACGCATCACATGGAAACATTGCTGGACGAAATGCGTTCAGGTAAAAGATCTGTGGAAGAGGTGGATGTAGATCTACTTCTAGAGGCTCTGGACATACTTCAGGAAATATTGCAGGTTTGCCAGGCGGAAGGTACGGGCGACCATGAAAACAGGCTTGCTCTGCAAACAAAGCTAGAGCAAGCTGTGTCGAGCTCTGAGGAAACGCCTGAAAGCACGACTGCAGTCAGCAGCACCTCTGAGGAACAAACACCGTCGGTTTCATCCACCAATCACTGGCAAATCAAATTTGCACCGAATCCCAATTTTCTCCAGCGTGGTAATAACCCGCTGTCATTGCTGCGAGAGCTAGCGCGACTCGGCACTTTAGAGCTCACCCTCAATAATGATTGCATTCCTGAATGGTCTGTATTTGATCCAAATA
Source organism: Granulosicoccus sp. (assembly GCA_023300375.1). Classification (GTDB taxonomy): domain Bacteria; phylum Pseudomonadota; class Gammaproteobacteria; order Granulosicoccales; family Granulosicoccaceae; genus Granulosicoccus. Next base: position 29,396 of record JALZWO010000226.1, read on the forward strand.
TAAGCTACCTATCTTGGAACGCACAGCTCGTCAGTTCAGAATCAGAAGAGACGATACGTGCCATTTTTGATTGGGTAGAAGATGACTGCGTGCTGGAAATAACTTTAGAAACTAGTAGTCCTACTGCCCCCACACAAGTGGATGTTATTCCGAGCATTGAATCAGAGAAAGAGACTACATCTAAAGAAGTTACCCCAAAAAAGGCTGAAGAAAAATCTGATCCTCCAGCCAAGGCAAAAAAGAGTTCCGCTGGGGCAGAAGGCGCATCTATACGAATAGCCACCGATAAAATTGACCAGCTAATCAATATGGTTGGCGAGCTGGTCATTACACAATCAATGCTAAGCCGTGTTGGCGATCAGGCTGGGCCTATTGATGTACAAGAACTCAGAGAGCGACTAGCTGATCTTGAACACCATACGCGCGACCTACAAGAGAGCGTCATGCAGGTGCGCATGCTGCCTATTTCATCCGCCTTTAGTCGTCTGCCAAGACTGGTTAGAGATTTGTCTAAAAAGCTAGATAAAAATATAGATTTAGTCTTAACGGGTGGAACGACAGAGTTAGACAAAACAGTACTTGAGCGAATGGTAGATCCATTAGTGCACCTTGTCAGGAACTCATTGGATCACGGATTGGAAAACACCGCTGAGCGAGCAGAAGTAGGTAAGTCCAGCAGAGGACAGTTAGAGCTCAGTGCACGCCAGGAAAGTGGCAACGTAATCATAGAAATCAGTGACGATGGCCGTGGAATAAACGGTCAGGTCATATTAAAAAAAGCTCGAGAGCGCGGCATCGTTCAGCCTGACGAAGAGCTAAACGACGATCAAATCAATCAGCTTATATTCGCTCCCGGCTTCTCCACTGCAGAGACAGTAAGCGATGTCTCAGGACGGGGTGTTGGAATGGACGTTGTAAGACGTAACATCGTGGACCTTGGAGGGCAGGTAAACGTGCATTCACAGCTTGGAACAGGGACAACTGTGAAGATCAAACTTCCATTATCACTAGCCATTCTAGATGGCCAGCTTGTACGAATTGCTGATCAAATATTTGTCATTCCCATCCTGAGTATCATCGAATCAATGGAAGTGGGTCAAACAGATTTGAGTGTACTGCCAGGTGGTGATGAGGTATGTCTGTTTCGCGGTTCCTATTTGCCTACTATTAATGTGGCCCGGCAATTCCAACTTAGTAATTCATCAGATCCGAGAATGGTAGTTATTGTTGAAACACATCTCCAACGGATCGGGCTATTGGTAGACGATATTCTAGGACAACAGCAGGTTGTCATTAAACCATTGGAAAAAAATTATAAGGCAGTTAATGGACTAGCTGGTGCGACAATTATGAGTGATGGAGCAGTCGCACTAATACTAGATCCTAATGGATTTGGTCAGATTAATTCAGTTACCGAAGCAGCCTGAACGAGATATTTAGAATGACAACAAAATCGAACACAGCTGTATCAAATGAGATTGCAGAAACTGCAGATCAGTATCTTACGTTCCTTTTAGGAGACGGAGAATACGGTGTAAAAATCCTGCAAGTGCAAGAGATAAAAAGTTGGGGACCTTATACCCCCCTGCCTAACTCTCCAGACTATTTACTAGGAGTTATCAACTTGAGGGGCTCAATAGTCCCGATCATTGATTTAAGAATACGTTTTAGCCTTGAAAAAGTGGAATATACGTCCACTACCGCCATCATCATTGTGCATGTTGAAATAGATTCACATACACGAATAGTGGGCCTGGTGGTTGACCTCGTCTCCGATGTACATCACTTAGCTCAAGATGCCATTCAATCAGAGGAGGAAATCACTGGAGGACCTAACGGAGGCTACATAAAAGGACTGGGACAAATCGGTGACAAGATGGTGATTCTAGTTAATTTAGAGCCCGTAGTGGCATCAAGTTTGGCCTCCTTACCTGAAGTCCCAAGCGCATGAACATTGTAGAACTACCCCCAGAATTCACGTCAAATAGCCTAGATGATATTCACAGAAAAATAAGTGAATTCGTCAGCGCAAAAAATGAATACCGCTTTGATGGAAGTCAGGTCAAGAGTGTCGATGCAGCTGCCATTCAGCTTTTGGCCGTGTGCAAAAAATCAGAACCCGATTGCATGGAACCCAGCGTGTTTAAACCAAGCGAGGTACTTTCCAGCACTTTGGAATTTCTAGACGTCTTTAAGTCCTCATCAGTCCACGCTACCTAATGTCAAAACCCGCAACCAACGATCAATCATTCAAGCTAACTGACAAAGTATTCAATGAATTTCAAAAGGTAACGCTTACTCATACAGGTATTCACCTGGATGATACTAAGCGAGCAATGATCACTAGTCGCTTTTCACGTCGTCTACGCGAACTAGGGATGGGAGGTTTTGAAGAATATCTTAGCTGCATTCGTGACACCACTCATCCTGAGTACGCAGAATTTGTAGACACAATAACCACTAATCTGACCTACTTTTTCAGAGAGCCTCATCACTTTGATAAGTTACGAGAAGACATCCTGCCTGGCTTGCAGGGCATAAGCTCTACCGCAGATCCAATTAGGATATGGTCTGCTGGGTGTAGCTCAGGACAAGAACCCTACTCCATTGCGATAACAGCTCTACAAGAGTCATGTGCCGGACATAGAAAGGTAAAAATACTGTGTACTGATATCGACTCTAAAGTGATTCGACAAACAGAACAAGGTATTTATCGCTCAACGGAGCTGCGCGGATTAACAGATCACGATAAGAATTTATGGTTTAGCAAACAAGCTGACGGCGGCGTAAGGGCCAATGAAAGTTTAAGAGAATTAATATTCTGTCGGTACTTAAATTTGTTCGATCCTTGGCCAATAAAGTCTCATTTGGATGTTATTTTTTGTAGGAACGTACTTATTTATTTCGACATTGGTCGGCAAGAAAAATTAATACGAGGCATGGCTAAACTGCAAAAGTCTAAATCTATTTTGATAATAGGGCATTCTGAAACTATCGCTAACTGTAGCGATGTTTATCGAAGAACTAGTAACACGATGTACGAAAGAATTTAGCTTTGTGTAAATAGGCAACTATTTGAACCGTTGTTGGTTATCCAAGAGTTGGTCGATAGCATAATAAGGAATATATGTAATGTCAGTTCAAAGAGTACTGATCGTTGACGATTCAAAAGCGTTCTGTTTGTTTCTGTCAAAAATTATTTCTGCAGATCCAAATTTGGATGTTATTGGGTATGCCTTAGATCCTTTTGAGGCGCGTGACAAAATCAAAGATCTTAATCCAGACGTTCTGACTCTAGACGTTGAGATGCCGCGAATGGATGGTCTTACGTTTCTGCGTAACTTAATGCGACTGCGCCCCATGCCCGTGGTTATGGTTTCTTCACTCACAGAACCCGGTGCTGCCATCACTCTGGACGCTCTGGAAGTCGGTGCCATAGATTTTATGGTAAAGCGCCATACCTCAGATTCTCAAAGCATGGAAGAGTACTCTGCCGAGGTCGTTCGAAGAATCAAGAACGCAGCAGCAGCCAATATTCGTAAGAAAAATGTACAAACCACCGACGTTGCCATACCGGACGTACCAATTCTAAACCAGCGTATTCGGGCAGACAAACGTGTTTCCCCCGAATTGAAGAGACTAGTAGCGATGGGCGCATCCACGGGAGGCCCGGAGGCTTTGCGAAAAGTGCTAACTGATTTTTACGATCCTGGTTGTGCTGTAGTGTTATGTCAGCATATGCCAGAGAGGTTCATGGCGGCATTCTCTCATCGGCTAAACTCAAGTTCACGATTTTCGATCAACTTAGCTGTTGATGGTGAAAAAATAGAACCTGGACATTGCTATGTAGCCCCAGGGGATAAACACTTAGAAGTGGTGAACAAGTCAGGATCCTTACATTGCAAGATCACATCAGATCCAGCCGTCAGCGGACACAGGCCATCTGTGAATACTTTGTTCAACAGCGTGGCGAAAGAAGTCAAACGAGGTGTTATTGGTGTTCTATTAACTGGCATGGGAGACGACGGCGCAACAGGACTCAAATTGATACACGATGCCAATTACCCCACCATCATCCAAGACGAAAAGACTAGTGCGGTATGGGGAATGCCTGGACGCGCGCATGAGCTAGGCGGCGCGGACCAAGCGATGGGTCTTGAGTGTATCGGCCCTGTTTTAAACGCAATTAATAAAAAAGCTAAGTAGGACATCTTGTAGGGCTTTCAGATAAAACTGGTCCCGCCAGATTAGCGATTAACAGTGCAGTTCAGGCAAGGCAACGAATAAGCAAAGATCACCTGTTGTGTGAATCTCTGCACGAGCATGTTGCCAACCGCGCTCTGAATTTTTCAACAACCTGCAGCTACTCAGAAAAAAGAACTGTCGCCGTTAGGAGTGAGTTCGACACCGAAACACCTCAATAAGGGATTACGCAGGTCACGATCTACGCCTTTGATTTGTGACTAAAAAACGTCTAAATCTCGGGGAGAGCCACTAGGGCGATGGCTGGAAGGCCTGTAAAGTTTTGATTTAACTGGTGCCGGCACCAAGAGTCGAACTCGGGACCTACTGATTACAAATC
>JALZWO010000227.1 GCA_023300375.1 Granulosicoccus sp.
ACACAGGATTATGAGAATGAAACACACGCTTGACGCCCTGGATAGGAAAATTCTCGGTGCAGTACAACAAGACAGCAGCCTGTCTTTGGAAGCACTCGCCAAAAAAATCAATTCATCAAAGACACCTGTCTGGAATCGATTGCGCCGATTAACCAAAGATGGCGTAATAAAAAAGCAGGTATCGGTACTCAATCCTGAGGCGCTTGGTCTGAGTGCTTGTTTCTTTGTGCTAATACGTACATCGCAACACGAGAAAGACTGGCAACAACGCTTTCTGGAGGCACTCGAAAAACACCCTGAAATACAAGAGGCACACAGACTGGCTGGCGATATCGACTATCTATTGAAAGTGCGGGTGCAAGACGCTGCCGATTTCGATCGTTTTTATCAATCGCTGGTAGCTGACATCAATATCTACAACGTCACTTCGCTGTTATCGATGCAGGAGATTATTTCTACCACTGAATTGAGCTTTTCTCAGGAGTGACAACAGCGGGTGCTCCTCAAACACAGCTATTTGCAAAGTACCTGCGCTCAATCTGTCATCTGCAAAGCAGCACATGCAAACGGCTCAGTTGTTAAATCTGGAAGGCTCGCTCTGCTACGTCGTTGGTATCTTTTCAGAAATTTTGCATCGATAGATTCATCTGGGTAGGCGATTTTCAAACGCTTGAGCATGATTGACAACGCTTGCGATGTGACTTGGGCATCGTCCAATGCTCTATGACTTTGCACGACATCAATATAGAGTTCCCGGGCAATTTCACTTAGCTTGTGACTAGCAAATGATTGAAATATCCGCCTTGAGAGCATCAAGGTACACAAGAATTCTCTGTCATCACTGATGCCAAGCTCATGTTGTATCTCATGACGCCAGAATTTTTTATCAAAACATGCATTATGAGCCACTAGTTGAGCATCTCCAATGAAATTCAAGGCATCACTCATGACAACTTTAGCCGTAGGCGCTGAGCCCACCATGTGATTGCTGATGCCCGTCAGGCTAGTGATAAATGGATCAATAGGCATACCCGGGTTAATCAACGAAGAAAATGTGTCAATTTCTTTGTCGTCTGAGTACAGTGAAATTCCAAGCTCGATAGCACGATCACCAAGCTTCGGATTTAGCCCAGTGGTTTCAAAATCTAAAACGGCATAAAGCCCATTAAACGTCGTGGACGATACTGGCATTGAGTGAGACGATCGTTGCATTATTAATATAATCTGCATGCCGCTGGTAACGGGCTTCAACATTCTAACAAAGGCTGTCAGGTCAAAGCTCATCATTTTCCAAGCGTGATTGACTACTCTGCGGTACCTGTATTTCGCAGTCTTCCTCTGCCCCAAGCTTGCCAAGAAGAGATTTTGAACTTTATCACAACTTGTCTGTCTACTAGTTGGTAGGCGTTCTGCTATGATGTCTGACGCGATTTATTTTCTAGATCGCCATTACTTAACAAACTTCCGGCACACAATTCATGACAGCAATTGGACTCGACACACAATCAACAGATAAATCAGGCGAACTTACTTCTGTTGTTACGCGCACCACAGTGCTCAACGAAGGCACTGTTGATGCAAAAAGAGAAGAGATTCTGCATTACTTTCATCAAAGTTTTTCGTTATACGAAAGCCTGTTCGAATGCCTGGTGGATGACGAAGCTTATTACCAGCGCGCCAGCCCGCTAAGACACCCGCTTATTTTCTACTTTGGCCACACGGCTGTTTTTTACATAAACAAGTTGAACGTAGCAAACCTGATTAATGAACGTATAGATCCATCGCTAGAGTCATCTCTGGCCATCGGTGTTGACGAGATGTCGTGGGACGATTTGAATGATAAAAGCTACGATTGGCCTACACCTGCCACTGTGAAAGCGTATCGTGACAAGACTCGTAAGTTGGTTGATCATTTCATTCGCACCTGCGATCTGACGCTCCCCATACAATGGAACGATCCCATGTGGATCATCATGATGGGTATTGAGCATGAAAGAATTCATCTGGAAACCTCGTCAGTACTCATTCGTGAGTTACCACTTGAGTGTGTAAAGCCTCATTCCTTGTGGAGCAATATCTGTCGCGACACAGGGCCTGCCCCAGACAACGAGCTTCTTCCGGTATCTGGCGGATCAGTATCGATAGGCAAATCAAAAGATGATCCGTTGTTCGGCTGGGATCTTGAATACGGCAAACAAGTCACTCAGGTTAACGACTTTAACGCTAGTAAATACCTCGTATCAAACGGAGAATTTCTCGAGTTTATAAAAGCCGGTGGTTATGAGGAACGGCACTATTGGACTGATGAAGGTTGGGGCTGGGTACAGTACCGAAATGCGAAGATGCCAGTGTTTTGGTCATTTGACGATGGTTGTTACCGTTACCGAACCATGCTTGAAGTTATTGATATGCCTTGGGACTGGCCTGCAGATCTTACTTGGCTCGAATGCAAGGCTTTCTGCGAATGGAAATCAGCGAGCACAGGCAAGTTGTTGAGAATGCCCACCGAAGCAGAGTGGTATCGTCTGCGTGACAATGTTGATACTGACCAACCCTTTTGGAAGAACGCGCCAGGTAATATCAATCTGGAATACGACATGTCATCTTGCCCTGTAAACAGGCATGAATGCAATGGCGGGTTCTTCGATATCATTGGAAACGTTTGGCAGTGGACTGAAACACCTATTGATGCATTGAAAGGCTATGAAGTGCATCCGGCGTACGATGACTTTTCAACGCCAACGTTTGATGGTAAGCACAACATCTTCAAAGGTGGGTGCTGGATTTCCACAGGCAATTATGCGATCAAGGATGCACGGTACGCATTCCGACGCCATTTCTATCAACATTCAGGCATGCGCTACGTTGAAGCCGGCCCACTACCAGAGGTAACAATGAATATCTACGAGTTGGATGACGCAGTATCGCAATACATTGAGTTTCACTATGGCGACAGCTATTTTGATGTGCCCAATTTCCCTGTGGCCTGTATCCAACTGGCTATTGACGCTATTGGCAGCGCACCAAATGCGCGAGCTCTTGACTTAGGTTGCGCGACAGGTCGTTCGAGTTTTGAACTGGCTAGGCACTTCGATCATGTTGATGCGCTTGATTTCTCTGCCCGCCTCATCCAAGCACCGTCACAACTACAATCCAGTGGACTGCAGCGCTACGCTATTCAGGATGAGGGTGACCTGGTTAGTTACAAAGAGGTATCACTAGACACGTTAGGCTATTCAGACGTCAGTCACAAAGTGTCATTTATGCAAGGTGATGCGTGTAATTTGCCTGATAAATTTGACGAGTACGATTTGGTTTTCGCTGGCAACCTGATAGACAGATTGTATGATCCAGCCAAATTTCTCGATCTCATTAAAAGTCGTATCAAATCAGGTGGCTATCTAGTGCTTACCTCCCCTTATACATGGCTGCAAGATTTCACTGAGCGAGAGAACTGGTTAGGCGGATTCAAGGCAGATACTGGAGAGAATTTTACGACTTTGGAAGGCATTTCAGATGCACTGAAACCAGAATTTGTACAACAAGGTGCAGCTCAGGATGTACCTTTTGTTATTCGCGAGACTCGCCGGAAGTTTCAGCATTCAGTCGCAGAGCTCTCAGTTTGGAAGAAGCTCTAGGAGTCTAATGTAACCCCACGAGATGCACAGGGCCGTAGTGTTGAGGCAAACACTACAGGCCCTGTATGATTCCAATCAATTCTATGGTCTAGGAAGTTATCCACTCGAAACCCTCTCCAGTTTTTTAAATGGCCAAAGAAACGCTGGTACGAAAGTAGGCGTCATTAGGGTTACATCCAAGCACCAATAACACTGTTATTAGGCTACCGGCATGACTTTGGCAATCAATGTTACTTCAACTGCATTGATACCTCGCTCTGTTGCCTGTCCTACCCAACATATTCCTGTCCTTGGTTACCGCACTCTTTATAGCCACAGGCACGCTGGCACCTGTAAAAGCGCAAGAACCCAAAAAATCCAATCTGAAACTTAAAGATAACGTGCCAACTGGCTTTGAAAGCCTCATGCAGGAGCAGACGTTATTCATCGAGGTATTCTTTAACGATCGACGGATAGATACCTTTGAAGTCACTGCCAATTCGGAAGAACTGACATTTTCCGATCCAGTGAAATTGATAGAAAGATTGAAAAATATTAAGAAGTCGCCCGAGCTACTTCAGGTTCTATCCTCACCACTCGCAACCAATGCACATCTTATCTGCTTCGCACGTCACGAACCTGTAGGCTGCGGGCAAATAGAACCTACGCCAGCTGCTGTAATTTTCAACGAAAGCCTGTTGAAACTAGAGTTGTTCGTTGCATCAGAGTTGCAAATAGTACAAAGCCAATCGCAGGAAAAATATCTACCAGCTGCAAAGAGACAGGGTGCATCGGTAATTGAGTTTAATGCCCTAGCATCGGACAGCAAAGATGAGTCTTCGGTTGATTTGACCACGCGCGCTAGAACAAGCTACGGCGCAGGTCATATTTATACCGAAGCCGAATACAACACACGTACAGATTCAGCACGCATACGATCTCTACAACTGACCCATCTTTTTCGTGATCATGAGCTAAAGATGGGCACATTTAACTATGGTGCAGGTTTGCTTTTTAGCAATACACAAATCGTTGGCGCAAGCTTAAACAGCTCTTACAGAACTCGCATTGATCTAGACGAGACATTCAGCTCTCAACTTATCGTACACCTGCCCCGTCGCTCCTTAATACAGATTGTGATTGATGAGCGCGTGTATTTAGCTCAGCGATATAACGCGGGAAACCAGACGCTAGATACCAGCACGTTACCCGGAGGCACCTATGAGCTAGAAATACGCGTTAACGATCCGGTGTCTGGACTGCGAAACGAGTTTCGCCTGTTCACAAAAAGCACGGAAATTCCACCACAGAACGATACAACTTACGAATTTACAGTTGGCGCACCAGTAACTTTTTCAGACGAAACCTTGCCTGAACGTGGAAGTGCATTTATCGGCAGCTTTAGTGCAGCAAGGCGCCTTGACGATCAATCATCATTGCGCCTTGGGGTAATGAGTCTTGGCTCGTTGTCACTGGCAGAAGCACAGTACTTGCGACTGGGGCAAAAAATCTCGTTGCAACTTGGCATTGGTAGTGGCACCAGAGATATTCGAAGCGGCTCGTTACGTCTTAGCTTCAGGCATAACAGCTCATCAGCTGGAGTGAACGCTCAATGGTTTTCTGCATCACAGTCAGCCTACGACAATGAAGATATAGAAGGGATATTGCCTCGCCAAACTACACAATTAGGTGCATCGATCAGTCGCTCATTTGGGAAAACCTCAGTTTCTACACGATTTAGTCACCGTATTTCTACTGATGACTCAGGACAGGAGAATACAAGCACTCTTCAAACGCTTTCTCTTCGACAAGGGCTTTTTCACAACCGTTCTTACCGCGCTAACCTACAGGCAAATTACCGGCAAAGTAACAGTGGGTATCAGGTGAACGTCAGTATCAATGGCTCACTCCAGAGAGAGCGAGTAAACACTAGACTCTCATTACGAACCGAAGTAGATGAGAGTGGAACTCAGAGCGGCCAACAAGACCTCAGCCACCGCGTAAGAAGCGAGTTTGGTGCTGCTACAACTTGGAGTGCCGAGGTGAGTGCAGGCTCCGATGTCGTTGGTCAGACTATCGGCATAGCAGCCAACGTAGAAAACGACATTCTGGTTGCCGCTATTTCCAATGATTGGACACAGGGTGAAGAAGGTTCACGAAAGCAGACCAGCACTGCCAAACTGGGAACACGCATTGCCATAGATCGTCAAGGTATTGCTATAGGAGGGAGCCGTTCAGCCGGCTCAGGAATGATTCTGGATATTCAAGGGCAACCCGATGGCGCAGAATACGAAATCGTGATTAACGGGTCAAAGAAGGGTATCGGTAGAGTCAACTCAGAACGTTTCATTGGCCTCACTCCACTTCAAGAGTATTCCGTAGAACTGTTACCTACAACCGGACTCACTAGCTCTTTGGCTGACTCGTCCTTCAACTTCACTGTTTATCCAGGCGCCGTGCAAAGAATCCAAACTACCGCAAGCGAAACCGTTCTGCTTGTTGCTAGTGTGATCACACCCGACGGATTGGTACTCGAAGACGGTTATATTGTTCAAGATGACAATCCACTGAGTTTGGGCTCAGAAGGTATTCTTCAGATTGAAGCCATACCCGGTGAATTTCTCGACGTACAGAGGGATAACTCACCAAGCTGTCGAATTGAGGTGCCGATGGCAACGGAGACAAGTGATATTTCAGTGCCTATGGAGCCACTGATTTGCTGGTAAAGCGGCAGTATTCGCTAAAGCCACAGCGACAGACATCTTTTGAGTTGCACATTAACCACTAAAGCCATGCGAATATGACAAAGGGAGTTTTACATTGAGTTTGGCTTTTTAAAAGATAGTACTTTTAAAATCCTAGCCAATCAGAGCCAAAAGAAATCAATAGACCTTCTTATAACTATCAAGACCTTGTGAATGCCAAACCTGAACGGGGAACTTTGAGGCATCACCCTTTTTAGGTAGCTCAATCTCATACCTTTCACCTGCATAGATGCGGTTAGGCAGAAGCTCCTCGCAATCTTGCTCAGCTGCGGTGCACTGCGTCAAACGGCGCAATAGTACATTAGTGTTCCCCTTGTTTTCAAATACAAGATTTGAATCAGTCCGCGTAACATGCAGTTTTGCTAATGCATTGTCAGGTCTAGCTAATAACAGCAAGTCGTAACCTAACAGTACTTTCAGGGCTGAAGCCTTCTCATTGTTATTGTCTTCCAGATCCACCTCACCAACGAACGGTCTAACTGCGAGTCTATAGACATCATCATACTGATCAGGCACTTTGCGCAAAATAACACGTAACCGTTTTCGCTCACCAGGTAACAGCATCATTTGTGTGGGACTCACAAGTATCGGTGAGGTTCTTGGATCGTTCAGTTCAAATCTTTTGGGTTCAGCAGACTCAGGGTTGAGCATCTGTGCGACCGTCAATTTGAGAAAAATTCTGTGGTTCGCATTGTTAACCACGTCCACATCCTGAATCAGGTTAACCGCACTGAATTCAAGTATTGATTTGCTGACAGTAATTTGTGCGGACGCTACACCAGGCACAAGAACGACTACTGTGAAAAAATAAGCAACGGCTACTCGAACAATCAATCGCATGTGAGAAGTGGGCATAACTCAACTACCAGAGGATTAGTTTACTGTTAGTTGGACCGTAGCAAGCAAGCGACCTATTCAGCGTTACCTAGCAGAATTTATGTTACTCGTCTAGTTATTGCCTGCAAATTACCGATATTTTCTACGAAGAATTGCTAAGCAGTTAACAGTGTTATTGCTCGTTAGTTCACCGTTTCAGAGTTATTGGCACTATGTATCCGTCAACTTTGTGACTCCTACTGCAAGTCGTTGAAGTACCGATGCATAGATGTCAAATAACGCCGTTACAACACCTGTAACCAGCGTGTCTTGTTCGACAGGCATTGGCCTACAAACGAGCAACGACTTAACTCAAACAGGAAAGAAATTATGAAACTGTTTCGTATAGCATTAATAGCAACACTTACTACAACATCAGGCTTTGTATTCGCCGCCGTAGACGGTACCTTAGGAACAACTTCTACGGGTACGTCAGACATCAGCGTTACTAAAGAAAACACCGCTCTTATTTCTGGCATAGACGATATCGCTTTTGGTACGTTAGGTCTCCTTCCTACACCTGCAGTCGAGACATCAGCGATGTGCGTATACTCAGCAAACGCAGGTGCGTACGGCATTACGATATCTTCTGGGAACGGTGCATTCACAATGAACGAGCCCAACGGTGGTACGCTTGCGTATTCGGTCAGATGGGCTGATTCGAGCGGAATACTTGCCGCAGTAACAGACAGTACTCCAACAACCACTTTGCTGGGCAGTTCGACCGAACTAGATTGCGCTAGTGACACGGCAGGTGGTGTCGCTAACAGTAATGCCATTTTGGAAGTTACCATTGTAGATACTGATTACAATGCAGCTCCGTCTGGCGACTACACCGATACACTAACGCTTTTAATTACACCTGAATAAAGCCGTAGGGAGCACGAAAAACTTACCTCTGATTACGTAGGTAACATTACTACCCTCATAAAACAGTGCTAATGGCATAGTAGTTGGACGTGTAACTCTTACAGTCAATACGTAGGATACACGTTCAATGCGATGGCGAACATGGCATATAGCCAGTAAGTACCGTCGTCTAGCGACCGTCCTGCTGATGTTCACGCTCTTCAATACAAGCGTGTGGTCAGCAACGGACGGCAGCTTAGGCGATAATTCAGAAGGCACATCAATAATCACCATTATTAAAGAAGACGCTGTGCAAATCAGTGGTGTCGATGATCTTGAGATGGGTATTCGAGGGTCACTTACTGAAAGTCAGTCTGTTGATGATGATCTGTGCGTGTTTTCATCCACGGGCACCTACAACCTAACGGTGACATCAGCAAACTTTTTTTTTGCATTAACAGGCGCGAATACGTCTTCAAACATCATATACACTTTGTCTTGGACAACTGACACTACCAGAGCCATAACCCACGGCAATGCTATAACGAGTTTAATTGGTGATGATAGTAGCCTCGACTGCAATGGCGGTACAAACGCAAACCTGCAGGTGACCATCACACCTCAAAACTTCAACAGCGCAGATCCTGGAAGCTATCGAGACACCGTTACTCTTCTGGTTCAACCAGAATAGAATTGAACAAACGTCGCTCTAATGCTACTTCTTCACCACTGCCCCGTGCTCGCTCTACCCGGGCAGCTTTGTATCTATCACTATGTGCTGCAGCTACACAGGCACTTTCAGTCGGCATAACTTTTGATAGCGATCTTTATCTAGGTGCATGGTCCCCGTTCTCCACTTTTTACGAGCTAACCACACCTGTATGTGTATGGACTGATGAGCAAAGTGTCACTTACCGCATCGTGGCTTCGGACTTTCAAACTGCCGCAGGATTTGACCTGGAAAATAGCACTGGAAGCAGTCTCCCTTTCACTATATCTTGGCAAGACGACTTCAATCCTCTTGCGTGGAATGCACTTCAAACTGACATCCAATCAAATGATGAATATCTGTTTGACTCAAGCCCTCAGTGTGGCGGGAGTTCGAATACGCAGATGAGAATAGAGGTTCAAAAAGCTGATTTTGACAATGCAGCATCTGGCATCTATCGCGGCACTATTGTCGTTACTGTCTTGCCACAGTAGAACGCTAGCGCCTTTCTGTCGCACCCTTGAGTACTTGCAGTTTTAAGTAATGCCACCTAAACACGGCAGACGCCATCATTGAATTTCACTAGACGAGCTAATTAGAATAGGCATTGTGTCATGTGACAATCGCGATCGTATTCATCTGGATAGCTTTGGTTCTATCCCCCCAGAAGATGAACTGGAAAAAATTGACGTCATGGCCACCTGCGCTGCAGAAAGAGAGCGTTGAGCTGTCAGCGAATTACCTGCAGGAACTGAATCGGCAACTTGCTGATTCGCAAAAAGATACTAGATCACGGATGTATGTGTTAAGTGAGCGCCTCTTAGCATCAAAAGTCTAAGCTCAGGCAAAGATAAGCTCAGGTGCCTATTGGATTAATCAGTGGTGTACTACTTCCGTAATTCCCAATGCAAAAAGGCCGTCTCGGAAGAGACGGCCTTGATGGACGATA
>JALZWO010000228.1 GCA_023300375.1 Granulosicoccus sp.
GCACCTGTAATGTCCACCTCAATAAAGTCGCCCGGCTCAATATCGTAGTCATCTACTGCCACATGCACCACGCCATCGATTTCGGGGGCACTGCTACTGCTGCGGGCTACCGCGACATCACCTTCCACTGAATCGATTAACACGATTTGCCGGCTTCCAATCTTGGCCTGTAAACGTTGTGCACTAATGGCCGATTGCTTCTCCATAAAACGTCGCAGCCTGTCTTCCTTTACATCCTCTGGCACATGATTGTCCAAAGCATTCGCCGTTGCACCTTCCACAGGCGAATAGGTGAAGCACCCTACTCTATCCAGTTGAGCGTCATCCAGAAACTGCAATAGCTCTTCAAACTCTTCCTCGGTCTCGCCCGGAAAGCCAACGATAAATGTGCTACGAATGGTGATATCCGGGCAGATCTCTCGCCACGCTTTGATGCGCGTCAAGTTGTTCTCGGATGCCGCTGGGCGCTTCATCGCTTTTAATATGCGCGGACTTGCGTGCTGAAACGGGATATCCAGATAAGGCAATATTTTCCCCTCAGCCATGAGAGGAATTACATGATCAACATGGGGGTACGGGTAAACATAATGAAGACGCACCCAGATCCCAAGTTCCCCTAAGGCTTCACACAAATCTTTAAATTTGGTCTTTATCGGTCGCCCTTCCCAGAAGGCAGTTTTATACTTTATATCCACCCCATACGCGCTAGTGTCTTGGGACACGACTAACAACTCTCTAACACCTGCATCTTTTAGACGTTGGGCTTCAGCCATGACATCGCCAGCTTCACGACTCACCAAATCACCGCGCATAGACGGGATTATGCAAAAGCTGCAGCGATGATTACAGCCTTCAGATATTTTTAAGTAAGCGTAGTGTCTGGGGGTAAGTTTGATGCCTTGTGGTGGCACTAGATCAATAAACGGATTGTGTTCGTAGTTGTTAGGTAAATGCTGGTGCACAGCACCCACAACCTCTTCATAAGCTTGCGGGCCTGTTACCGCCAGCACTTTGGGGTATTTGGCCTTGATCTCCTCAGCTTTAACACCTAGGCAGCCGGTAACAATAACGCGGCCATTTTCATCCAAAGCTTCACCGATGGCCTCCATAGATTCTGCCACTGCACTGTCGATAAACCCGCAGGTGTTAACCACCACAAGGTCCGCGGTGTCGTAGTCGGGCACCACATCGTAGCCATCGGTACGAAGCTGGGTAAGAATGCGCTCGGAATCTACTAACGCCTTGGGGCAACCCAGGCTAACGAAACCGACTTTTGGAGAGGTGGACATGCGCTGATAAACCGTGGGGAAACTGATCGCTGCATTATACGACGTACGGCGTACTAGCTAACGTAATCAAACGCAGATCGAACCGATGAAATCAAACTGACGCACCCAAAACGATTAGAAAGGCGCCACAAACCAATGCCCCAGCTCCAAACCGCCTGCCCAATTGCCATTGCGAGCGCTTAATGTACTGCTCAGGCCTTGTGAATGGGTTCCATTGTTCAGAGACAATGACGAAAAACAGGAAAGAAAGAAAAAATACACCCAAGGTGTGAATAGCCATAGTGTTACCTACATCCCACACTGCAGAAAGACCCAGTAACAGGCGATTAACACCGCCGGTTGATTCGGTAAATCTTAAGAGGTTTCAGGATTAACAATTTATGTGGATAAAGCAACAGCCTCATAGGGCGATTGCGTTATGTTTTGGTAACGTCGGTGATAGCAAACGCCGTTCCACTAAGGCTGTCAGCAAACCTGCTCAGGCTGCGGCAAAATTACCGAGTGCCTGTTTTATAGCTGTTTGGCTCATCACTTGTGCGCACACCCCTTGAGTGAGTCTCGCTTGATTGAGCGTATACAGATGAAAGCTCTCAACACCCTCTTTTTCCAGTGTTTGAATGAGTTCAACACATTGTTCAACCGCGCAATCCTCTGCCGCTTGCTCATCTGAAGCCTTCCCAAAACGCTCAACTAACTCTGTTGGCACATGAGCGCCACACTGAGCACTAAACTGCATGACTTTGTCGATGTTATTGATGGGCAAAATACCTGGGACCAGCTCTTGAATTATTCCTGCAGCAACTGCTCGGTCGCGAAATCTTAGATAAGTATCAGCAGAGAAAAAGAACTGGGTAATCGCACGTTGGGCACCTTTGTCCAGTTTGTGTTTTAGCCATTGGATATCTTGATCATCACTGGTGGCCTCTGGATGCGATTCAGGATAGGCAGCAACACTAATATCTCTCTGGGAATTCTGCGCTAACAGCTCCACAAGTTGCGATGCATGCTGAAGCTCACCTTTTGCAGATTTGACATCGTTAAGTGCATCATCTGGCCTGTCTCCACGCAAGGCTACAAAGCGCTTGATACCCAGAGCTTCAAGCTGTGCGATGGTCGCCTGCATGCTTTGTTCTGTATGCCCCACACAGGTTAGGTGGGAGGCAATAGGTATTTGAGAGGTTTTAATCAAGTCGCCAAGAAGATCAATGCTCGCCTGCGAAGAGGTTCCCAATGCGCCCCAGGTGATGGATGCGTATTCGGGTTTTAGCGCCTCCAGAGCTTGGAACGTCTCAGTAAACTTCAGCCGTTGGGCCTCTGATCGCGGAGGGAAAAATTCGAACGAGATTTTTGAATCTGCCATATTTATATATAAAGATATCTTTATGTTTTTTAAGTATCCAATAATCCTATGTCGGGCGCAAGTAGTATTTTCTTGAGCTTTTCGTCGTCAGTAGCCCTCAATTCCAGCCTGTGCCAGCAGTGCTCTGTATTCACCGGTTGTCATCGCTCTGCTACTTCCCGCAGAATTTGAGTCGGCAGCATCGAGTTCGCTCGCTCCCAATGCAGCAATGCTGTTGTGGTTTGGACCGCACACAAGCACTGGGGCATCCTCTGATTCACCCTCTTGCGTTACCTCTATTTCATCTGGCGCTGA
>JALZWO010000229.1 GCA_023300375.1 Granulosicoccus sp.
CTTAGACTTCCGTAAGCAAATTGATGGACTCGCTCTTGCGGTTCAAGAGACTCTTAAACTGGACCCTTTCAGCTCCCATTTATTTGTGTTGCGTAACCGGCATAGAGATAAATTAAAAATACTGTACTGGCACCATAATGGATACGCACTGTTATACAAGCGTCTTGAGCGTGGGCGCTTTGTCTGGCTGGAGCAAGATGCAAAAGAACCATTATGTGTGAGTATGTGAGAGCTTAATGCATTGCTTGATGGTAGCGATATCAGCAAACTATCCTGCGTAGATCAGCTTCATTATCAACGTGTTTGATTGATGATGTTATGTGTCTGACGGAGTCTCATACGTGCTGTTCGTTATGAGTAAAGCGATGATCAGCTGGCGCTTGTAGACTGTTCTTAATGATTGACACCACTGCCATTTGTGTTGATGAACTTGCTGCCCTTCGCTATCAGATCGCTAGGCAGCAATTGCTGTTGTCGGAGCAGGAATCGGTGTTGAGCGAGCAACAGGCCCTTTGCACTTGGCCGTCGAAATTGGCTCTATACCGCTAGTCCACGTGGTGCAAACGCCAGTGCTTTCATGTACACCCTTGTCGAAAGTGCAAAAGCTTGCGGGCTTGAACCCATAGCTTATTTACAAGCCCTGTTTGAACGTTACCCGCTCGCCACAACCGTGGAGGCGCGTCGGGCGCTGCTACCTATGTTTATCAAGATTAGCTGATTCACTGGGTAGGGTAAATAGTGCTGTTGCCCGCAGGGTAGGCTTACGTAGCAACGTCACACAGATATCACTGAGCAAAAATTGATGTTTTATGTGACGCCTTCTACAACTAGATGGCATGGCCAGCGTAAGCCGAGTGATTCATGTGTTGAGTCTACATTTCGTGCGCTTTGGCGCAACCAGTGCTCTAGCAGTGTCGCTCACGATTCTCGCCAGAGTGATATGGCGATAGGAAGTCAACGTCGTGGTTATCCATCATTTGCGCTAACAGTGATTGGCAGCGACGCCTTTCGATCTAGTATGCTGCAACCGACCGCCAAAGCGTTCAAGCAGAGAGCCTCGGTCAACGTCCATCAAGGCGCAGTTCGTGGGCAATGCCGATGCTTTACAAAGAATTGCAACGCAATAGATCGCCTACCAGAGCTCTTTCGAAGGGCGATCCGGTGCTCAGACGCTTTATCGATCACAGTACAGTAACCTTCGCTGAAATTGCGAGGCCCACGAGGGCCTCGCAAAAATTAACAACCAATTTTACTCTTAGTTGAATACGGCCATTTCATGGATAGACCACCAGTGTTGGTTGTCTTCGCCAGTCTGTGTGATACGAATGAATCGCGCCGATTCTTGGCCAATCGATATGCTGGTGGTAGGATTAGTGCCGGCGCCAGTGGCCACTGTACGCCAATACTGTCCAGTATTAGAAACTTTAACTTTATACCCTCTAGGGAAGTCAAACTGATTAGCAGTAGTGTCTAAAACGATCCTTGAAAAATTCTGCTTAGAGCCGAGATCGATCTCTATCCACTGACCAGGTCTTTGAATCTGACGCGTGTTCCAGCGACTAGAGTCTCTTCCGTCGATCATTCTGAAAGTATTTGAAGCTCTACGATTAGCCAGTATCGTCCAGCCACTGCTGTCTAGTCGTGTCTCATTCCCGAAGGCGGTAATGTTCGACTGCTGAGCAAATACTGATGCTGAAATTAAACTGAACAAAGCTAGAGGCGTAAGAATTTTTAAAAACATATAGTTCTCTCTATTATTGTGAAATTATTATGAAGTTAAGTAATCACTGATGTGAAAGTGCCGTCAACGTTCGGCTCAAGCTCACGACTTGTATTATACAAATTTAATTAAAAAAAACTCGAAAATATTCGTTAACAATTCGCACACCATAAAAAACGGTGATATTTAAAACAATACAACGCTGGTTTCTCTAGCTCTACAGTCAATTGCTACTTCGATTGAATCGCGGCGCACCATTGACTCGCCCTCGAACAGGGATGACTCCATAGACAACTTTTTATAGAATTAAAGTAATCTACAACAGGATTTTTTACATTTTTACGAATGGTTCTGTCCACAATTACACTGGTTTACGTCTTTTTTACTCAATAAGTGTTAACTCTGTCGCAATTTTCCGCTCTTACAGCTCCAAGGCTAGTTAACTTTGAATCGATACAGTAGGTTCGTGGACGGAGTAGGATGAAAAGTTAGGCAAGCAACGCCACAATACAAGCAATGCCACAATACAAGCAATGCCACAATGCAAGCAACGCCACAATACAAGCAATGCCACAATGCAAGCAACGCTACAATATTCAGATATTATGATCTATGAGGATCTAACAAATATTTGCACACTGCATGAAAAATGTAGCTGTAAGCTTTCACTTCGATTTTAATCGCCAAGCCTTCCTAAAAAGACAAGATCATTGCGTGGCAGCCACGGGCTTACTGATTCAATGCCTTCAATAACAATTGATAGTCACTAAGAAACAACTAACATGAGGGAGAGCGAAAGAAAGATTGAGCATATTGCGATTAGTCGGCGCCCCCGTAAAGTATTACGTCAAGAAAATTCAGCTCAAATAAATCTGCGGACATATACCCACACCCCTCGCCCACCAGCGCTAAAAGCTCTCCCTGAAAGAAACAATGCACCATTCACAGAAGTGCAGAAAAAACGCTTAAAGGCTTCCCAATTAAAATCACCGCTCTCAATCGAAAAAACCGCAAGTAACAACACTGGTCCCAACTGGTCTGGACCTGAGTTTCAGCTAAACACTACCTTAAAAAATAAACTGACAGCCATCGTTTTGAGTGGTCTGTGTTTTGGCAGCATCGTAGGATACCAATGGTCGACCATGCTAAACGGGACACAAATGACTGAAAAATTGAGCGAAAACCGAGAAGTTATGGGTGACTCTGCACTAGGGCAAGCGAATTTCATTGGCAGTCCCAATACCTCTTCAGCAACTGCGCCCACTGCATCGCTAACACCATTAGAGCGTTCTATTAACTACGAGCGCCTGCATAGCAAAGAAGCGAAGGAACTCATCTCGCAGGTTGCTTTTCTTGAGAGTAAAAACAGTGGTTTGGTCAATGAAATGGAAGCTCTCAATGAAGAAACAACTAAACAAAACCGTGAGCTGCTGGCGCTGGAGCTAGAAGTTATAGCGCTTCGGTATCAGTCCGAGATCTCAAAAAAATCGCGACTAGTCTACAATTTTGTAAACACTCCTATCGCTGCCACAGGACCACGAGATGATCAACGTCAAATCGCAAATAATGCAGGCAATAATAACTGGCTCGAAAAGGCAGTTTTTGAGCAATCAGAATTATCCAGTGCAGATGAGATAGGCGAACAATACGACTATTCAATTGATGAGGAAAACGGAACCATAGACGAAAGTTTGTTTGTCTACGATGATGATGGTTTACTAACGTACGATAACCAAGTAGCTGAGAGAAATACAGGCGCAGAGCGTGAGCAATCAGAATCCTCCAGTGCAGATGAGGCAGGCGAACAGTACGATTACTCAATTGATGAGGAAAACGGAACCATAGACGAAAGTTTGTTTGTCTACGATGATGATGGTTTACTAACGTACGATAACCAAG
>JALZWO010000230.1 GCA_023300375.1 Granulosicoccus sp.
CGACGTAGTCGCTGCACAAGATCAGCTACGACAGGGCTCTCCCACTCATCCTTTCGTTTAACGATACCGGCATTGTTATATTCAGAACACTATCTGCAGCCCGTCTCGGGCTTCGCTGCTTACCGGAATGTATGCTCGCAACCCTGGTCTTTGGGCTAATGGTGTGTCAATGCCGGATCATCGCAAGATGTTCACACGCGTTTTAGCTGATGCCGGTTATGACTGCGGCATGGTCGGTAAGCAACACCTATCAGCTTGTGTCGGTTGGCAGACAGAAAAACGTTTTGACGATGGGTATCGGTTTTTTGAATCGGCTCACGACCCGATCCACCGTTCACCGCAAAATGCCTATTTGCGTTGGTTAAAGAAAAACCACCCTAGTGTTTATATAAATGTCTTCCCTACTGAAGGCGACGCAGACAACGCTGAGGCCGGGAATAAATCACGTGGCGCAACACCGATGGATGTGGTGCCTGTCGAGGCATACTTTAGTCACTGGGTAGCAGATAGAGCCATCCATTTTATTAATGATGAAGAGGGTGCGCGTGAAACAGATCAGCCGTTTTTTCTGATCGCCAACTTTTTTGATCCGCATCATCCGTTCGGGGCACCAGAAGAGTTTCGTACGATGTTCGATGCCGACACCATCCCAGGTCCGGTGCACGCGAAGGGAGAGCTGGATTCAAAACCCGACGTGCAAACTCTGTATTCAGAAAAATCGATGGGCGGTAATGCACTAGGATTTCTGGACTACTCCGAAGAGGAAATCAAAGAAGTGCGAGCCTCCTACTACGCCATGATTGCCATGGTCGATCAGGAAGTTAGAATCGCCGCGAATGGGTTTAAATTGAGTAACTGAGGGTGCACAGATGATCCGGCTGTTATAGTCACTTAAAAATTAAGCGTTAAATCCGCTTTAAAGCGCTCGACACTATGAGACTGTTAAATTCACCCGGCTTTCTCCTCATTGCCACAGGCAGCCTATTGGGGTTGACTTTCCCACTGGGAAAACAAGGGAGCCTTGCGGGTATTCACCCTGTCGTGTGGGCGTTTCTTTTTTCATTTGGCGCATCTACTGCACTACTATTGTTTCGCGTAGCACGTAAGCAACCTTTGTTGCTGACTATTCGCAACTGCAAGTTCTACTGTGTTGCTGCACTAATATCACTGGTATTACCTAACATACTGACGTATAGCGTCATTCCAGTACTGGGCTCAGGCTTTACCGGTTTGCTATTTACCTTATCTCCGCTATTCACACTCGCTATCTCAGCTATCTGGCAAGTTCGAATGCCAAACAAGCTTGGTTTGATAGGCATAACTCTAGGATTTATCGGCGCTGTTATCGTGTCGTTAACACGCGGAGAAGTTGACAATCCTGCCAGCATTGGTCTGTTATTAGCAGGAATTTGTATTCCTTTATCTTTAGCTTTGGGCAATGTATATCGGACCATGGCGTGGCCTGTGGGTGCGCAACCCATTGAGCTTGCAATAGGCATGAATTTAGCGTCATCTACAATGTTACTATTGATCATTCTGGTACTACCCAATGCATCGTTACCAGGGGGTCTAGAGTCGATTAAAATCACCGCTTTGTTCACCGTAGTGATTTGTAGCATGATGGTGGCAGTACATTCACGTTTGCAGTATGTCGGTGGGCCAACGTATTTGAGTCAAATTGGGTATGTTGCAGCAGGTGTTGCCCTTTTCATTGGTATGTTGTTTTTTAAAGAAAAATATTCATGGATTACATGGATTGGAGCCATGTGTATTTTGCTTGGCGCAGGAGTCAGTATGAAAGCCCAAAAGATGAACTCAAAATCTTAGTTTTTACACCACATTTCATTGCTCTCAGAGCATTCAATTCAAACCCATAAGCCCCATGTGTGTGCTCCCGTTATTTGCACCTCAACCATGCCGTCCTTGGCATGACGTGCCACACGGTTCAACGTAAGGCGCTGCAATCGTGTAAATCGTTAGACGATTAGCCTAAGCTTCGTCGGCCTCACCAATACCACCCATGCACAGGTATTTAAGTTCCATAAAATCATCCAGACCATGATGGGAACCCTCGCGACCTAAACCAGACATCTTCACACCACCAAAAGGTGCTTCTGCCGTGGATATCAAGCCGGTGTTAATACCTACCATGCCGTAGTCTAACGCTTCTCCTACGCGCCAGCTTCGCGCCATATCACGCGTGTAGAAATAGGAAGCCAAACCGAAATCAGTGTCGTTAGCCGCAGCAACCACTTCAGCCTCTGTTGTAAATTTGAATAGGGGTGCTAATGGACCAAATGTCTCCTCTGACGCTACCGTCATAGCACCTGTCACACCCGTTAGAATAGTGGGTTCGAAAAAGGTACCTCCCAATTTATGTCGCGAGCCTCCATGCAGAACTGTCGCACCTTTGGCTAAAGCGTCGGCGATATGTTCTTCAACTTTCAGCACAGCCGCCTCTTCAATCAAAGGGCCGAATATGACGCCTTCATCGAAACCATTTCCAGTAGGTAGTAAAGCCACCTTTTCTTTCAGCTTATCAGCGAATTGATCGTACACACCTGCTTGAACGTAAATTCTGTTGGCGCACACACACGTCTGACCGTTGTTTCTATACTTGGCGATAATAGCGCCCTCAACAGCCGCATCGATATCAGCATCATCGAAAACAATAAACGGCGCATTGCCACCTAGCTCCAAACCCAGCTTCTTTATGGTCGGCGCACATTGAGCATAGAGCATGGCACCAATTTCAGTAGAGCCAGTGAAAGTCAGTTTTTGAACAATTTTGTTTGATGTCATCTCCCCACCTATAGCACTGGCAGAGCCTGTAACCACACTGAACACTCCAGCGGGAAGACCTGCCTCTTCGGCCAGCACTGCTAGTGCAATGGCAGAGAAAGGCGTCTGTGACGCAGGCTTCAACACCATAGAACAGCCTGCGGCCAACGCGGGGCCAGCCTTTCGCGTAATCATGGCATTGGGGAAATTCCATGGAGTTACCGCAGCAACAACACCAATAGGCTGTTTGATGGTGATGAGCCGTTTGTCAGGCGCGTGGCCTGGAGTAACGTCACCATAAGCACGACGTGCCTCCTCGGAAAACCACTCAATAAAGCTTGCGCCATAGGCTATTTCACCTTTTGCCTCAGCTAGAGGTTTGCCTTGCTCAGCGGTTAATATCGCACCAAGATCATCCTGATTTTCCATCATCAGTTCAAACCATCGGCGCAAAACATTACTGCGGTCTTTGGCTGTGCGTTTGGCCCAGGCGTGCCGTGCTACTTCCGCGGCTTCAATCGCTTCACGTGTTTCGTCGGTGCCCAATTTCGGCACGCAACCAATTAACTCGCCCGTGGCAGGATCACGCACTTCAATGCTATCGGTTGAGCTAGCCCCTATCCATCGAGTGCCAACACAAGCCGCCTCACGCAGAAGACTGGGATTTTTTAATTTGAGCATAAATAAATAGGTAGGAATTGATGGGCTATGAAATACGTAGGTAGCTTGGCCGGAGTCTCTGGCGTCTATTTAATACAGTGTAGTGTACTTCTCGAAGAATGATGTAGACACTACACAAGGGGTTACATTTATCCCACAAAAAAGGACAGGTTGATACCAACCTGTCCTGAAAGTTGAGCCAAACGCCAAGTCTGGCTCTATGAACTACTGCCGCTTACCTTAAAACATACAAGACGTAAGGTAAGCAAAGGGCTTCGAATTATCGCGACGCCAGACCCTCTGGAATTTTGAATACCCAAACAGATCCACCTTGATTCAAGTAGCTGACCACCTTAGCCACTTCGCCACCCCATAAAGGTACAGCACCACCCCAACCTGTCACGATGGCCACGTATTGCTCACCATCTTGCTCCCAAGTGATGGGCGAAGACACAATGCCAGTGCCTGTTTGAAACTTCCAGAGTTCTTCGCCGGTCTCGTCATCAAAGGCTTTGAGATAGCCTTCTGGCGTGCCCGTCATAACTAGACCGCCTGCCGTTGTAAGAACACCACCCCATAAAGGCGCTTTATTTTTGTATTCCCATTTGACTTGACCAGTTGCCGGATCCATTGCCTTGAGTGACCCGATGTAATCATCAAAAATAGGCTTGATTGTAAAACCCGCGCCTAAGTACGCTGCACCTTTTTTATAAGTAACCGGCTCGTTCCAGATATCCATGCCCCATTCATTGGAAGGGATATAGAAGTTTTTGGTATTTTGTGAGTACGCCATAGGCATCCAGTTCTTACCACCAAGAAAACTGGGAACGGCGAAAATAGCCTTGCCCTGTTTTCCGTCTGCAGATTCAGCTGGATTGCCTGGGCGATTCTCAGGATCCCAGATTGGACGCCCATTTTCATCAATACCTTTGGCCCAGGTGATATTTTGTACGAATGGGTTGGCTGAAATAAACTCGCCATTGGTTCTATCTAACACGTAGAAGAAACCGTTTCTGTCAGCTGTAGCACCGGCTTGAATGACTTCGCCATCTTTTTCCATATCAAACGAAATGAATTCATTAACTCCGTCATAATCCCAACCATCGTGAGGTGTGGACTGAAAGGCCCATTCAACCTCGCCGTTTTCAGGATTAATGGCAATGCGCGAAGAGGTCCATTTATTATCACCTGGGCGTAGGTAACTGTTCCAAGGAGCAGGATTTCCAGTACCAAAGTAGGCTAGTTTAGTGTCGGGATCATAGGTGCCACCTAACCAGGTCGCACCACCACCGTTCTCCCACATGTCGCCTGGCCATGATTCATTCCGCGTGCCAGTCATGGTGGATTCTTCGCCGTTTAGCGTTCCCATGTGCCCTTCAATAGTGGGGCGACTCCAGACGAGCTCTCCAGTATCAGGATGCCGTGCTTCTACAGCACCTACAACGCCAAATTCTCCACCTGAGTTTCCTGTGACAATTAGTGGACCATGCGCATCGGTAGGCACAATGAGTGGAGCAGCTGTGTACGAATATCCCGCCTCGTAATCACCAATGGTTTTACGCCAAACCACTTTTCCAGTCTTGGCATCGAGGGCAACCATTTTTGCATCCAACGTGCCGAAATAAACTTTATCACCCAAGATGGCAGCGCCACGATTGACAACGTCACAGCACGGTAAAATACCTTCTGGCAGACGTGCATCGTATTGCCACAGCTCTTCACCACTTTTAATGTCAATAGCCCACATACGGCTGTATGAGCCAGTAACGTACATAACCCCATCTTTGATCAGAGGCTGCGATTCCTGACCGCGTTGCTTCTCACCGCCAAAAGAAAATGACCAAACCGGGTAAAGGTTTTTGATGTTGTCTTTATTTAAAGTATCTAACGGGCTGTATCGTTGGCCTCTTGGTCCAAGACCATAGGAAACGATATCGTCTCCTGAGGCTTGATCGTTCATGATCTCCTCAATTGATACATCCAGCGCCTGAACAGATCCAGACAGTCCAGCAACTCCCATCGCGATTGTGCTGGCAGCTGCCAGTAGTGTGTGTTTACGTCTCATTCACCTCTCCTCAAAAGTGCTACTGATAAGCAAACCGCAACATTGTTACGCTGAGTTTGCGAGTAAAACTGATTGGTTTCAGTTTTTTATTTAAATAATATTTCGTACTTAAAGCTTCCCATTCGAACCACCTATTGGTTTATTTCAATCACTGGAAATAGCTCATCTTCAAGTGATGGATACAGATGCACAACTGACCTAACATATTCATCTCTAACCACCCCCAGGCCTTGAAACCTCTTTGGAATCGGCAATAACATGGCCTCATTCATGGTTAGGCCCTGCGACACTGATTCAGATATTGAACCATGTAGCCAATCGATATAATCTTTAGTTTGCTCTATGGCCTCGCCTTTTTTATCGTGTGGGCCATGGCCAGGTAGCAGCAGCGATTTGTCAATATTTTTCAAGGTATCGAGTGATTGATGCCACACAGCGATATCAGCGTGTGGAGTGGTAGGTGCACGATATAAAAACGCGAGATCTCCACTAAACACCACGCCCGTGTCGTCATCTCGAATAACGAAGTCACTGCTTGTATGCCCCGATAAGTAATACAACGAGAATTGCTTGCCTCCAACATTTTCTTTATCAGCATCCATTGACAAGGTGGGTGCTACCGGCAGTGTTCCACGCATCCAATCGCCTAATAAACGATAAAGGTTGTCGGTCATATCATTGCCTTCAAGCGCAATGTTATCGATGACTTTTTGCGGTGCGGCGATGACGCTCGCATCAAAAGATTGATTGCCTAGGAAATGGTCAGGATGATGATGCGTGTTGTACACGCGTAAAATAGGCTTGCCGGGTATCGTTTTTTCGATCAGCTGCCTTAATGCGTCTCCATAGCGTTTGGATGGGCCAGTATCGATCACAATCACGCCATCGGGCGCTTCAATAAAAGCAACGTTAACAATATTGCCACCGTTGTCTTGCTCAAAACCCTCACTACGCCCAAGCACAGCCCAGGTTTTTGAAGCAATTTCTACAGCTTGTAAATCAAAATCGAGTAGGCGTGCGTTTACCGAGCCACACATAGCGCAACCACACCCTAGCGCAAACCACTGTAACGCCTTGCGTCGAGAACGAGATAAAGGTGCCGCGCTAAGCCGTGTAGTGGGAGAGTGTAATCTCCGGCTCATGAATCAGATGCTGCAGGTATGCTCAACGCGAAATCAACGAGATTACCTTCGGTATCACGCGTTGAGACGCTTAGGGTGTCTGCTTCAATTCCCACCTGAGGACGTAATGTAAACGTAGGGTTTTCACTAACCGGCTCAAACAGCTCGAGAGATGCAACCAGTTCACCTGCACTGTTCTTGACTTCTAATTCGTTCAAATAAAAAGCGGGTATGCCAACGGCTAGGCCCGTATCCATGGGGTGACGCATACGCATAGTCATACGCGCACTGCTGTTGTCTGTTCTGGAGGCTATGGCGCGAGTCTGTCCCAGTGTTCTCATCCAGTCGGCATTGCCATGGGCGGCAGCTGGTGCTGTACAACCTCCTCCGGCCGCGTCAATAACTGCATAACCCACATGCCACACACCGTCTGTCGTTTTTACGCCAACATGTATAGGCGAGGTTTGCTGCAGCTTGAGTCTGAATCCGATATAAGAGAGCGCCTTTACGGGACGCATGTTCATCACTAAAGGTATAGGGTTCAAATCGGCGACAATGATAATCTTTTCAACGTTGTCTAGCTGAGATGCATCAACAGTTACTGGCACATGGAACTGATCTTCAGCTGAGAAAGGCGCCATGACTTTAACCCTATCATCGAAAACGATTTCTCCCTCGGGCATGAAACGCTCTGCCATCGAAGTCCACATAATCGAATTTAGCGGATCGGGAGGAATATCTCGAGCCATCGCTGCGCCGCTAACTGTGACCGTGCTAATGGCGAGCATCAGCAGCAACCCAGATAGAAAAACGGACTGACAGTTGCTAAATGAAAAAAACAGTTTAGCGTTGAATCGTTTCATTAAATACACCATGCATTGCTCTCTCGGTTTTGCCAATCTCTCGTGGGTAAAACAAACCTTGATTTGCTACTGCCTGAAACATTTATTACTCTTCAAATGTAGCACTAGCTTTACTAATCCCTTATCTATTCCCTGCAGAACTAAAGTTACAACTTATAGCAACTCTGGCTCCAACCACTCCACACCATAGCTTTCGTAGATCGCTGCCATTTCGCCTGAATTTACCAATTCTGTCAATACGTCCTCTAACGCATACCCTAGATCACGGCTATCATGCTTCACAGCTAGTCCGATAGGCCAGCCTTCTCGCACGATACCTGGCATGGGCGGTTGGGTGATCAATGAGCTCACGTCCTTAGACTCTGCAGCGACCCATTCCACCTGTGCTCTTGATGCCAGTAAGGCGCTCACCTTACCGCTGGCGTACAACTCTTGAGCTTGAGCGAAGGTTCTCCCGCGAGTAATACTCTGTTGCAACTGCCCACGAAACGCACCTGATAGAAAAAAATCTCCAGCCGTATCCAATTCAACCGCGATAGGGTTAGTAACGAACCGTCCAAATGTTGACACCTCGCTAAGCATATCTGTGTTGTAAACCAACGCCATTTTTTCCTGAAAATACGGCGCCATAAGTACCGCGAACTCATTACGTATATCTACCGCCTGATCATAAGGCGCGTGCATCATTACATCTGCAATTTTGCGATGGATAAGATCACCCTTCCAGATGTTGACACGTAAATCATCATCAAAGTTCTCATCAGCTCCACGAATAAGAAACTCAACTTCGACTCCCAATGCCTTCCCGAAATGCCTGGCTATGTCAACATCGATACCATTTGGACCAGATTCGTCTTCCCAAGAGTACGGCGCATAGTCACTATAAGCAAAAACCGTGAGCTTGCCACTGTCAACTACGTCATCGTAGGGTCGTGCATAAGAATTTGC
>JALZWO010000231.1 GCA_023300375.1 Granulosicoccus sp.
ACCGGCGCCATTACCGTCATCGTTGCCGCCCGCATCATCGCCACCGGCGCCATTACCATCGTCGTTGCCGCCCGCATCATCGCCACCGGCGCCATTACCGTCGTCGTTGCCGCCCGCATCATCGCCACCGGCGCCATTACCGTCACCATCGCCACCAGCGCCGTTGCCACCCGCGTCATCAGCACCAGCACCGTTGCCGTTGCCGCCCGCATCATCACCACCGGCGCCATTACCGTCATCATCGCCGCCCGCATCATCGCCACCGGCGCCATTACCGTCATCATCGCCACCAGCGTCATCACCACCGGCGCCATTACCATCGCCGTTGTCGCCATCATTGTCTGATCCAGAACCAGAGCCTGAATCACTGACAAAGGCAAAATTCACAGGATCTGCGTCTGTACCCGCAACCACAACAGGTATGGGGTTAGAACCGGGTGCAGATACCAGTCCCGCAGGAATCTGTGGATCAGATTCATCTAACACTGCAATAAAATTTCCATCAGGCAAGCCTGGGAACACAAACGTACCGTCTGTGTTGGAAAGCAGCGTATCTCCAATCTGTGTATCTACACTTTCATCAAAAACACCATTGTTATTCACATCGTTGAATAGTGAAACAGTGATGTCGCTCAGTCCCGCTTCATCGCTATCACGCACGCCATCAAGGTCAACATCCAAAAACAGAGCGCCTTGGAGAACGTCTAGCTCATCAGCTAGGAAATAACCTGTCAAACCACCGTAAAGGTCGGCATCGTCTCCGACAGAGATGAAATCATCAGACGTGTCGTTGGGAAAAGTTCGAATATCAGTCAAAATGTGCTGATCAGCATCAACATCATCTGCAAACAGAGAGAAACCGTGATATTGCTGGCCGGCGGAAAGACCCAGATCGGCAGTAGACACAAACGCCATATTGACAGTTTCACGGCTACGCCCTGTTTCTACCGGAAGACCTTGAGGCGCTACGAATTCATTTTGCAAAAATGAATAATCATGAACAAGATCGGTTGCTCCGTAGCAGATCTCAGGATCTACACACCCGTTGGCATTAATTAAAACAAGCGGCCCAAACTCATCCGGCTGGCCAAAAGAGTCAATTGAAAGAATAGCTGCAATTTTAACTGGATTGTTACCGCTCTTTTCAGCAACAGCATGACCAGCAAGATGCAACTGTTCAGGATCCAGTGGCGCCAAAGCTCCGAAAAAGAATAAGTAATCGATGCGCTCGATATTTTTAGCATCAGGAGCCGTGTTTGAAAATGCGTCAAGCAAACCGCGATTGATAATGTTCCTTTGCATTACCGTTTCTAACTGGCAGTTGCCCAGTGCAGATCCATCGCTTGCGAAGTCTGCAGCTAATGTTATTGATTGATTGTCAGCGGCTAATCGCTCTACAAAGACTCCACAAGGTTCGTCTGTTGTTACACCCAAGATATCATCACGCAGAACGTCAACTTCATTAGCGACAGAGGCAACAGCAAACGAGCGTCCATCTGCAACGAAACCATCCATGATCTGATTAGAGCCTTGCCCCCAATCGAAGGATATGTCGTTGACAGTGTAACTGAACGGCGTTGCACTTCGTTCGGACACCAAGATACTGTCGACTTGACCAACTGCTAGTACTGTCGTGGACAACATTGCAGCAATAGAACCACTTAAGATTCTGGCTGAAAGGGTTGCAGATTTCATATTGCGATTCCATTGCTACTGGACAAACTGCCAATAGATTTATTGCTTTTTTGCAAATGCACCTACATCCAGATTGGGTAGACGCTTACGATAAATAGAGAACTGCTATGTAGTGTATACGTGAACTGAAGAACAACAACTCTAACGTCGCTCTCTTTCCGGTCTTAATACCATAGTTGATATGATTTCAGATACTAGGTTACATAAGCAAACTAACTAAAAATCAATGGTTCGGTACTCCTCAGCTCTATCCAACATTGCCTGTTAAAAAATGTGAATCTGAGCATGCATAATAAGTATGATAGTTTTTGCGTCAATTACTTGGCCACTTGATATCCATTGAATAGCGTCTGCTATCTGTACTTCAATGACCTCTATGTCCTCGCCTTCCTGCGCTAGTCCTCCACCACAACCTACCCGTCGATCAGAGTTGTAGCTCGCAGAAAAATAATGGATTTGCTCAGTAACCGATCCGGGAGTGCAGTAAGCCCTGAACAAAAATTCGGGTTGGTCAATGATGAACCCAGTTTCTTCCTCAGTCTCGCGACGTACCGTATCAAACGGATCGTCCGATTCGATGATTCCTGCTGGGACCTCCAACATAAAACCATCATCACCTTCCTCCCATGCCGGAAAGCGAAATTGTCGTGTCAGGACAATCGTATTTTTATCACGATTAAATAACAGAATCGCAGCACCATGCCCCCGATGATAAATCTCTCTTGTCTGTGTTTGCCAGTTGCCATCACGACGCAGATAATCAAATTTGACTTGCTCTAATCGAGCCCATTGATCAGATAAGCAATTCCTTTCATGTACTTGAATTCTTGCGGTGTTCGCCCGAGGCTTAGGCGCGCCTGGTTTGTTATTGTTCACACGCTCACTCCTATTTCTGTATCTTCGAGTGTAGCGAGTAAACGACGAAGCTACCGAATGCGTAAGATCTTTTATATAAACGACTAAATCCGCCGCCCAAGGAACAGGTGCGTTTAAGTGAAATAACCATGGCTAAACCCCCACTATCACATCACGATATTGTAAAAATGACTGCGCCGCTGTCGCGCGCTGGATACAAAGTCAATCTCGCTCGATGTGATCGCAATCAGCGCTATATTGAATTTGAGCCGACAGCCAATGCAACCTTGGGTACCACCAGTATTCTCTGTCTTGAGCTTGATGACATCCAAGACCTATTAGTTCGGGTAGTGATTCATCACTCTGGCTTGGTCAGCACTTTACGTGCAAAAGTTTTCGATCTCGAGCGTACACTTAGTCAGCTCGAAGAAGTTCCCACGTCTCGTCAAATATTTGCCGATGACGACGTGGTTGTAGCCAGTAGTTTCACACTAACGTGCTCACAGCAAACCGATGGATCAGCATCCAGCGTTTGCTTGAACTTTGTTTGCGCACAAGTCGCCGGAATGGAGTTGCGGGTTGATATATCTGCCAGTGGCGGCATGCCCGCTGATACACGATTACTGGCGGTAGGCACAGCGAGCACTAATCTTCGTGAAACGCTGGCTGATGAAACAGACTTGCCACTTGATCATCGCGCCGCACGTGCGTTGAGACAACAGTCGATGTCCCACCCCGTTTACAACAAGCTATCCACCTTGCCAGAAGACCTACTAGCCGTGCTTGGCACTCAATGGCGCCCTTTACGATATCAGGGGGATCATTGGAAGTGCATACTGCGCCAACTTGGAAAAGGAGATAAACGCTCCAGACTTGCAGAGACACACATAACAGAGGCGGTTAAACATTTATACAACACTGTACAACGTGGCTCCTCGCAATATCACCTCGACCATGAAAGAGCGCGTTGGCGTGTGTTTTTTAGGCGTCTACAACCCGTCATGATGCTAGTTGCGATGTTGGCCATCATGCCCATTAGCTGGCTACTGGTATCAACTGGCACAATGAGCATCAACCCGCTGGCGTTAAGTATCACCCCGCTTTTAATGGTGGGTGCAATAGCACTCACAGCCCGCGAAGTCCCAGTTATGGAAATTCCTTCAATACCACGCGATTTACCCGCAACGATTTGGGGCAACTCAAGCGCGGAAGTTGACAACTCTGTTACCCCACCTAATCAATGATCTCCCAATTAGCATGAACACCAGTGCACTCAATATTCCACCCATTGCCGTCAATAATTTAAAGGTCGCATTAAAAGCACAATTCTCCGATCCAGTATTACGTTTGCGTGCAACGATGCTTTGGGGCACAAGAGGTGTAGGTAAGTCCTCCGTCATTCATCAAATCGCTAGTGAGGCGCAAGTTCCTCTGATTGATCTTCGCCTCACCACTATTGAACCCGTGGATTTACGCGGTGCTCTTTTTGCAGACGACACACTAAAAAAAACAGTCTGGTTTCCACCCGAGTTTCTTCCAACCGACGAACAAGCTGAAGGCATTCTGTTTTTAGATGAGCTAACAGCTGCCGACCAGCGCCTGCAAACATCGGCCTACTCTTTGATACTCGATCGGCGCGTGGGTAACTATAAACTGCCTGAGGGCTGGATGATAATCGCCGCTGGTAACGCAGCATCTCACGGAGCTATCAGCTATGACATGGGCACCGCATTGGCGGATAGATTATTCCACTTCAATGTACAAAGCACCATTGATGCGTTTCTTAGTTATGCAATGTCTAAAAACCTGGCTCCAGAAGTCATGGCTTTCTTACAGGTCCGCCCAGATAAGCTAGACGATACCAGCCAGCAGCTTCAACAAGATTATCTAACAGGCGCTAGCCCACGAGGATGGGAAGACGTCTCGAACGTTTTACAATCAGGCCTTGAAGAACGGCAAAAACAGTGGTTTATTCAAGCTCGAATTGGAGCCGCTAATGCAGCTGAATTTCTGGCAGCTATTCAGGATCTACAAGCCGGTAGCAATGTAATAGCTCTATTAGATGCACCTGCAGGAGAAGCTACTGCATCATTGCTACCTCGTTCACTCGACGCGCTGTACGGCCTTGTTTACGCTCTAGCATCAGCCGCCTCTCAGGTTCAGCGGATCAACCGTATCATTGAGATTGTTGAACAGTTCAGTGATATGCCTGGCAATCTTCCTACACAAGAATCGCAAACACTAGCTATGGAATTGATTTTGAAAAAAACTCTGGAGATAGGTGCAGAAGACCAGCTACTCAATAGTCCAGCTTGGATTCGGTATAGCGGCTCTCAAGCCAATGCCTAAGGCAACCATGCCCCAAGTTTTGTCGGCATCAACTGTAGAATTTGCCTACCAGCTAGACAGCAATGGCCACCGTGGAACCCCAGCTATTCAACAGCTTGTGGAATATGCTCCCGCCAGCGGTGGACTGGCTCTTTGGATGCAGCATCGTAATGTTGATGCAATGCCCACAAAAAGCATCTTTAATAACGCAGATCAAAGGCAAAAGCCATGGATCATTGGCAACGATGGGAGCACTCTCTACTACGGGCCGGCATTTACTAACAGACCCTTAAAAGAACAAGCAGGGCTTGTCGCACATCAAGTACTTCATGTTGCCTTGCGCCATGTTGATCGTGAACAGGAACTTCGCAATCGCCTGGGTGATATTGATGCAGAGCTTTATGCTGTTTGTGCCGATGCCATCGTCAATTCATCACTTTCACATCTACATTGGCTTGAACTACCCAAAGGTAGTGTCACTCTCGACATACTATTGTTGAATGTTTTAGGCATCGAGCAAGCCGTAGATGTCAGTCTGCACGAGTGGAATACTGAATCCCTATACCGAGCCGTAGACGATCGCACAGAACAATCGCAAAGCAATAGCACATCCTCGGGTAAAGGCTCTAAAAGCCGCAACACCGGTGAGTCCACCAGTAATAGCGAAGCAACTAACAATCAACAAGAGTCGCACTCGAATGTACAAAGCAACGCTCAAGGATCAACGACAAACAAAGAAAACTCTAGTAAAAATTACATCAAAGACGATGGCCCTAAAGCTTATGCAGCACGCCAGCTAGCTTCATCTATTATCAGGGACTTACTTCCCTCTGAGTCCACTACACCCGAAACCCGTGATCAAAAATCCATACAATGGAGAGGTCGTCTTTTACAGGCACATGCCGCGGATGAGCAGCAATCTTTTATGCGACAGCTCCTC
The DNA here is from genome assembly GCA_023300375.1 of Granulosicoccus sp. Classification (GTDB taxonomy): domain Bacteria; phylum Pseudomonadota; class Gammaproteobacteria; order Granulosicoccales; family Granulosicoccaceae; genus Granulosicoccus. The sequence goes on from JALZWO010000231.1 coordinate 5,819, forward strand.
GCTGACAACGCCCTCTCCAAAACGCCATGGGAACAAATATTAAGGACTCAGCTGCAACGCGCGCTGAGCTTACAACCAGAAACCAATTGGTCTAGGCCCACACGCAGCTGGATAGCCAATCAGGGGCGTACATCGAATGGCCACAGAATGCCCTGGGAACCAGGTACCAGCTACAGCAGATCAGCGCCACGGCTGTGCATTATGGTTGATGTCTCCGGCTCAGTGCCCGACACCTTACTAAAACGTTTTGCAAACGAAATTGATCGTATGGTGCGCACGCTTGCTGCTGATGCTCTTCTCATCGTGGGAGATGATGCAGTACGCGAACAGCATTTATTAAAAAGCGGTGTTGCAAAATTAAGAGATGTTCAATTCATGGGAGGCGGTGCAACCAATTTTGTGCCCTTGCTCAAAGCTGCCGACGAATTCAATCCTGATATCGGTGTATTCCTTACTGACCTTGAAGGGCCTGCGGGTGAAGCTCCACGCTGGCCTCTACTATGGGCTGTTCCCACTGATGCAAAAGTCCAACCTGTACCGTTTGGATTAAGGCTACTGATGGACTAGCTACTGCCTGTAAAACATAGACCTGTATAAAGTTAGGATATTTGAGTTCTTGCCAAACGGCGTTTTTGCCACTCAGGCACGAGCTCCACTAGCAACATAGCGCAAAGGATCATCATGCAGCCACTGATACCAATAAAACCTAATCTCTCACCTAGAAACAAGAACGCAAACAGAGCTGCAAAAGGCGCCTCAGACGATAAGAAAATTGCAGCTTGAGGAGCTGTTGTGTATCTCTGTCCAATCACTTGCAACGTGAACGCAACGCCACTTCCCAAAATACCTGTGTATAAAATCTCGGGCAATGCACTAACAATATTGCTAAGAACAATGGGCTCCAAAGCTAAGGCCAATATCGAGGACAACACAGCAGGTACCAAAAATTGAACTAAAGACAAAGCTAAGGGCCTGCCAGTCTCACCAACAAACCGAGCAATCATCACCATTTGCAATGCCCAGAAGACAGCACTAATGATCGTAAGCACATCGCCCAGCACTAAAGCTCCCAGATCACCACCTGACAGAAAAAATATACCGGTAGTTCCGATTACAGCACTTGGCCAAATAATGGGGTGCTGCTTCTCACGAAATAGAGCAATCGCGATCAAAGGGGTAAAGATTACGTACAAGCCGGTAAGAAAACCCGAATTGGTGACACTAGTTGACAGCAGGCCGACCTGCTGTGTTGCCATCCCAGCAAACAAAGCTGTACCAATCAGACAGAAATTCCCAATATCCCTCGTGCTTAAACTTGTCGAGCTCTCACTATTTTCCAGTTTTTTGGATCGACGCGCTTCTATGATTGCAAACGGCAGAACCACTAAACTGGCAACGCAAAATCGCAATGCTACGAATAAAAACGGTCCAATGTCGTCCATCGCCGTGGCCTGAGCAATGAAGGCCATACCCCAAATAGCTCCAGCGAATAGCAATAAAGCGTTAGCCTGTAATCGACTCATAAAGTTAGCGTTGCCCGGTACTGATAAACTGAAAATCCTGCAAGATTAACATCACCGAACACAAAAATATCCGATATTTCCTATGTCCCTTAGTCGCCTTCCTCCCCGAAGTTCACGATCACGCGTAACCGCGAAAAAACCAGACAAGCGCACCTCGAGCAGTCAGCCTCATTTACAGCTTTGGGCGGCAATTAGACAAACGCGCGTGGAACTGGAACAGTGGCAAAGACAGATTGCACAGGTCGAGTCACTGTTTGCAAAACACATTGCCCCTTTGGAGCGAAAGCTCAACCGAACGGCCTCTAACCTCACTGAACAGCTGATAGTCATTTTTTCCCAAAATGACCTAAGCATGGCTGAACGATCATTGCTGGGCCTTTGGATCAATGAAAATCTGAACTCCCTACGCAATCATCCCTTTGGTGAGGCCACACGCATCGCCAGCCTAAGTACACATTGGCTAGAAATCCTGAAACACGATGGCCCTATAGAAAATCAGTTAGCCCGCTTGGCCCAAAAGCATCAACAGAATGAAGCACACGACCCAGCCAACTACGACGACACTGATGATGCTGATCAGGAAGACGATGACGACGACGACATAATATTCGACTTCGGCATGCACTCAAAAAAAGAGACCAAAAAACCAACCTCCACGGACAAACCTAGCACCCAGTCTAAAGCTGGCTCTACCAACAACTCGACGTTAGAACAAGAAGACGCTCAACAGCAGCAACAAGATGCAAAGCTCTCTGCAGCATCCATAGACGCTACCGTCGCTAATCTTGAAAACAAATTATCTGTTGAGCGAATTTTTCGTCAGCTTGCCAAAGTACTTCACCCAGATAGAGAGCAAGATGAGACAGCTAGAGCTATCAAAAATGCTCTGATGAGCGAATGCCTTGAGGCACGAAATAACAAAGATATTAATACTCTACTGACGCTGTACTGTGAGCACGTTGGTGAACTGCCGGATGATCTTGATAAAAATAGTCATCGGGAGCTTGTCAAAGCGCTGGAGATGCAACTCAAAGTTCTCCAGCAACAACTGAGAGAGAAAAGATTTGGCGATCCGCTGCAAACTATGATTGTTGAACGCTACTCATCCACAAATGAGGCAGAATGCAACCGCCGGATCGAAACCCATGCATCGTCGTTAGGCACACAGATTGACACTACAGAGCATCTGATCGAGCAACTTGAAAACCCTGACGGATTAAAAGATGCGCTTGATCACCGGAGAGCCATAGAGTGGGATAGGCAGGCTATTGACGAGATGACTGGTAATTGAACAAACCAATGTAAGAACCTGCGCAACGATAAGTTTTTCATTGCGCAAGCTAGTAGCTCAAGATATCTAACTGATACAGATGACTACATTGATTAAAATATGACAGATCGAGTCCTACAGAAGGCTGATCCCCAGAATCACGAATTCAAAGTCATCAATGTCATTCCCAACATTTGTTGACTGGCTCTCTATAGTTAGTACGTTTGCGCCTTCAAGTAAAATCCCTGAAGTTCGAAGCAACAAGCTTTGTAATGAATAGGAACCATCAGAATTAGTATTCTGGCTCGAGGCCACAAAAGAACCATTTATTGAAAGCGTGTTTGGAATTTGGATTCCTTTCGCTACCCAGTTGAAAAACAACGTTTCACTTAATGCTTGTTCGCTGGACAAATTAAAGCTTCGAACCAGCTGCGAACCTTCAGTATTACGCTGAAATTGGGAATTTTCAGAGCCTGTAAAACTGTCATCACCTAGATGATGGACTGAGGGCAGTACTTCTATTCCAACAAAATTATCAGAGATCGCTGTCAAGGCAATTTCGCCCGCAGTTATAAATTCATTAACATTGGTCAAAGGTATTGCAATCGGCTGGAAATCGTCCGCAGTTATCACAATAACAAAAGATTCCGGAATAAGATCCTGAGCGGCAACCAGTGCAAACCCACCCTCGGCATCCGTCTCTGTCAAGACAACAGGGTTAGTGTCGCTACTCGTGTTAACCAGCTCAAGTGACACCTGCGCACCAGCAAGGGGCAATGCGGTCCCTTGTTCGATGACAACACCATTGATTACTATGCCATCGAAAGGATTGCCATTATCGCCAAGACCGTCACCATTCAGATCGCTCGTTTCATTAGGATCATTGGGAAACTGGTCACGCTCATCGGAGACACCATCGTTATCTGAATCAAGGCTTGCCTGTGGATCATTTGGGAATTGATCCGTGCCGTCTGGTACGCCGTCTGCGTCAGTATCCGGGTTTTGTGGATCCAGGCCCAACTCCAACTCAATGTCGTCCGACAAGCCGTCGCCATCAGCATCAGCACTCTCATCAGTGGTATCACACACGTCACCCAAACCATCGTTGTCTGTGTCTAGCTGGTTAGCATTAGAGGTAGCTGCGCAGTTGTCCAAGCTATCTTCGATGCCATCTGCATCGCCGTCCAATATCACTATCGAATCATCGGTAGCATCGCAAACATCACCCAGACCATCGTTGTCTGTATCTAGCTGATTAGCATTAGAGGTGGCTGCGCAGTTGTCCAAACTATCTTCGATGCCATCTGCATCGCCGTCCAATATCACTATCGAATCATCGATAGCATCGCAAACATCACCCAGACCATCGTTGTCTGTATCTAGCTGA
>JALZWO010000232.1 GCA_023300375.1 Granulosicoccus sp.
GGTATCCGTATCGACCTAATGGCCTACCTTTTTGGCGATATTTTGGCCGTATCGCGCAGTGATTTAGCCGTGATCTGGGGTGGGGCGCTATTGGTTGTGACCCTGATGAGTTGGCGCTGGACGGCGCTACTGACTTCTACACTCAATGCTGATTTGGCGTATGCCAGCGGCATTGATCCCAAGAGGGAACAACTGGTCCTTACCTTATCATTAGCGATTGTAGTAGCCGTGGCGATAAAGGTCGTTGGTGTTCTGCTGATCGCCGCTTTACTCATCATCCCTGCTGCCGCAGCCCGGCCCTTAAGCAGTACACCGGAGCGCATGGCGTTTGCCGCTGCCGCTATTGGCTGTATGGCGACGATTGCCGGATTACGCGCAGCATGGGTACTGGATACCCCAGCTGGGCCTTCAATCGTGTGTGTCGCAGCGTTGCTTTTTACCTTATCGTCAATTGTTGGTGTAAAGCGTCAACGTGTGACTGACAACTGACGGCGTATACACTCGCTGAACCATAGAAGGTGGGGCTTGCTCAAGTTCCGGAGCATGAGGGCGTGTTAGCCCAAGCCAGTATCGGAAAACACTTGGATTTATATGTTATGATATATCATAATAAAACATGACCTATCGTCATGAAAACATAGGACTGGGAACACGTAACATGTCAGCTCTTAATTCAGCCGCCACCCAAAACTCAGCGAGTCATCGGCTCGTGTCTACCATCGCCGATCTTGCCGATATTTTTGAGCCTGGAGTGCAGGTGTGCACCTGGCAACGGCCCATTGACAGGCAAGTAGCCAACTACTTCGCCAAATTGACTTCAGTTAATAATTTGCAACTCGTCGAGACTCTGCAATCAAACGGCCGCGCTCAGCTTGCCGACTTGCCGAACACCGAAGGTTGTGAGCAACTACGCAATGATGTGTCGCAACTGGGTGAGATTCTTTTTGAGCTTGTCGATTGTTCAACCGTCGGCCTGCGGTATACACAACTCGAACGCACCATGTGTCCCCGCTGGCATGTTGATCGTGTACCGCTGCGTCTTCTATGCACCTATGAAGGGCCGGGCACCGAGTGTCTGGATAATCAACACACAGCACGCGACCAATTGGCAAGCCCAGACATTGCAAACGCTGCCTGCCATCGGGCAGCCACCTTCGACGTAGTATTACTCAAAGGGGCATTGTGGCAAGACAACGAGGGTTTGGGAGCTATACATCGCTCACCTGCTGTCCCTGGTAAAGGGCGGCGCACGCTGGTTTCACTAGATCCTCTATGGCATGCCTAGTCACAATTTAAGCGTCAAACCCTCTTTAAACTTCGTTATGAAAAGACGACATAGTGTCGTTTCACCACACTCTTAATATACCGATATGAACCTTGATTTTGCAGTGAACAACAAGCTACCGGTGACGGTATTATCCGGTTTTCTGGGTGCTGGCAAGACTACACTGTTGAATCACATACTGAACAATCGTGACGGGCACAAGGTTGCCGTGATCGTCAACGACATGTCCGAAGTCAATATCGACGCTGCGTTGGTCAATCGAGACGTGCAGCTGAATCGAGCAGAGGAAAAACTGGTCGAGTTGAGTAACGGTTGTATCTGCTGCACGTTGCGTGAGGATCTTCTCATAGAGATTTCACAACTGGCAGCAGAGCGACGCTTCGACTACTTGGTGATCGAGTCAACGGGCATCTCAGAGCCATTGCCAGTTGCTGAGACGTTTACTTTCCGAAACGCTGATGGCGTCAGTCTGTCAGATGTTGCCCAGCTTGACACCATGGTCACCGTCGTTGATGCAGCAAATTTTAGCGTCGATCTGGATGAGGCAGACAGTCTGCAGTCTCGCGGAGAATCTCTCGGGGATGAGGATGAACGCACGCTATCGGATCTATTGATAGATCAAGTGGAATTTGCTGACGTGATTGTCATTAACAAGACAGATCTTATTTCAGCCGATGAACGCGAGCGACTGGAAAATGCGCTGCGTCGGCTAAACCGCCATGCCGAGATCGTAGATGCACGTTTTAGTAAAGTACCACTTGCAAAGATAATTGGTACACAGCGCTTCGACTTCGATCGTGCAGCCCAAGCTCCAGGCTGGCTGGCCGAATTACGCGGTGAGCACACACCTGAAACAGAGGAATACGGCATTGGCAGTTTCGTCTATCGTGCACGTCGACCCTTTCACCCAGCTCGCTTTGCAGAAGCCTTGAAGAACGATTGGCAAGGCAACGTACTGCGCTCGAAGGGTTTTTTCTGGTTGGCTTCACGACCCAGTGCTGTAGGTGAATGGTCGCAAGCAGGTGGCATTGTGCGCCATGGGCCTGCGGGTCTCTGGTGGGCCGATGCTCCGCGCGATCATTGGCCTGAAGATCCCGAACAACTGGCTCTTATCCAATCAGAATTCGAAGGCGAATATGGTGATCGACGGCAGGAGATTGTGTTTATTGGTCAAGAGCTCGAGCCGGAACAAACGCGACAGACGCTGGACAGCTGCCTGCTTAGTGATGCCGAGATGGCGATGAGCATCGAGCAATGGAAACAGTTTTATGATCCGTTTCCTCAATGGTTTGAAACCGATACTGCTGAATGATTACTTGGGTAATCGGTAGTGGAACATTATGGATGACAACCGCGTACTCGTAACGATCTTAACGGGCTCTCTGGGTGCGGGCAAGACGACCGTACTCAAAGGCCTAATCGCGCAACTGGGTTTTGCGGACACCGCTGTGA
>JALZWO010000233.1 GCA_023300375.1 Granulosicoccus sp.
CTACGCGCAGATTCATCATTTGTTTTGGGCAATGAACCCGTTGACAAGCCCCCAATGTCTAGCGTGCCTACCTTATCTTGCAGCTCCACCAGTAACCTTTCGGCAGTCTTCTTGCCAATACCAGGCACACGGGTTAAGGCCGCTAAATCTTTATTCATCACACAAGCCAAAAATTCGTCAGCACTCATACCTGATAAAATTGATAATGCAACTTTGGCACCTATGCCATTCACTTTAAGCAAGGCTCTGAATAAAACGCGCTCTGTGCGGGTGGCAAATCCGTAGAGCAGTTGCGCATCTTCGCGCACCACCATGTGCGTAAATAAAGCAATGCTTTCGTTCAATGCAGGTAGGGCATAGTGTGTGGACATTGGTGCATCCACTTCGTACCCTACCCCCTGTACGTCAAGTACTAATGAAGGTGGATTTTTCTCTACCAACTTGCCAGTCAGGCGTCCTATCACAATCTCAAACCTCTTCCTCGACTTCGCTTACGCGCGGGAATACCTGTGCCACTGGGTACATGACGTGAGTGCGCATGACATACAGCAATGGCTAGCCCGTCCGCAGCATCCGCCTGTAGCTCGGGCTCTATATGTAGCAAAGCACGTATCATAATTTGAACCTGCTTTTTATCAGCAGCCCCCGAACCGGTAACCACTTTCTTGATTAATCGAGGTGCGTATTCAGACACCGCTAACTGACGCGATACAGCAGCCGTGATGGCAGCTCCCCTTGCTTGCCCTAGTTTTAAGGCTGACATGGGGTTGTTGCTTAAGAACACTTGTTCTATGGCCACCTCTTGAGGCTTCCACTGTTCAATGATCTCGCCCAATGTCGCAAAAATATGCCCCAGCCTTTCAGGGAAGCTATCCCCCTTTACGCGGATGTGGCCGTGCGCCAGGTGAAAGCTTCGAGCACCATCAGACTCAATGACACCGTAGCCCGTAATGACCGAGCCCGGATCAATGCCCAGCACACGAACCAACGGCTTTGAACGATGAGTACTCATCTAACGCTTAACTGGCCTCAGTCCTCATAGGATTCGCCAGGGATCTCTGCGTTGGTGTAAACCTCTTGCACATCATCAAGATCTTCTAGTGCATCGATCAGCTTCAGTAGTTTCTGGCCTTGCTCAACATCAAGCTCAACATCAACACCTGCACGCATGGTGACTTCAGAATGCTCTGCAGTGAGGCCTACCTCAACCAAAGCTTCCTTGACATCAATAAACACCTCTTCGGTCGTCAGAACTTCCAGCGAACCGTCGTCATTGGCCACAATATCTTCAGCACCTGCTTCCAATGCCGCCTCCATGACCTTGTCTTCATCAGTCCCTACCGGGTAGTTGATGATGCCCTGCTTTTCAAACAGATAGGATACTGATCCCTGCGCGCCCATGTTGCCACCGAATTTAGTGAATGCATGTTTCACTTCCGAGACTGTGCGGTTTCGGTTGTCTGTCATGGTGTCAACCATGATGGCAACGCCATTCACGCCATAGCCTTCGTAACGATTTTCCTCATAGGCCACATCGTCCTGCTCGCCAGCGCCTTTCTTGATAGCTCGCTCAATCGTGTCCTTGGTCATGTTGCCGCCAAGGGCTTTATCCACCGCGAGACGCAGACGCGGGTTTGCACCCAGATCTGAACCCCCTAACCTTGCCGCAATATTAATTTCGCGAATCAGTTTGGTGAAAAGCTTCCCGCGTTTTTTATCCTGCTTACCTTTACGATGCTGGATATTGGCCCACTTACTATGACCGGCCATTGGCTGCCTCTTTTAGCTGAGTTTTATAAATAAGGGTATTGTCGCCTATTCACCTGCAGTTCGCCAGTCCAGAGGGAAGTCCACCCACAGCACAGGAAAATTTCACCAATCGACAGACCTATCAGTTGCCAAAACGACTTCGATTCAGAAAATTTGCAACGTAATCAGCGCATTTTTTCGAAAAAATCATGGATGAATGCGAATAAGGCAAGCAAATGTGGTCAGTGGCGTTATCTAAGATGGCCTCACTGGCGCACACAACGCCGTCACTTTCTGCGCCCGCGGGGTACAGCAGCGCCACAATACCCATCCGACCAGACCCTGTGATGATCCCCAGAGGCGTGTCGCTCTCGTAGCTAGGCGCACCTTCTAATAGACCACCCGTTCCTGCACTGCGCCCCAAAAATGGACGTAACACTCTATTTTTATGTACGCGTCTTGCCACACCACTGCCTTTCACCGGTGACCCCAGCAGCACAATTTTGCCAATTTCCAATTCTGGATACTGACTGAGCAGATTCAGAATGATAATACCCCCCAAACTATGCCCTACCAGATTGACACGCTTGGCACCTAGTTCACCAATACGGCGATATAAATCTTGAGCATTTTCAGCAGGCGTATTGGTCAGAAAATCGTAACTGAAGGTTACGTTCGGAAAACCTAATACTCTCAACCGCTTGCCCATGACAGCCATCATGAAACCGTGCATCCAGATGCCATGCACCAACACGGTGATTTCGCCGTGGTTCGGCATTTGCGGAGTTTTATTCATCGTATGAATTCTTGCACGTATAGGATATGTTATGGAGAAACCTCTGCTGTCCTATCGGCATTGGACCTTTCTTTTGAAAATGATGGATAATTAGTAAAAACCACCTGTTGCATTCTTGGGAGTATTTGCATGAACAAAGCTGTTGCGCCACTCAACGGACCCGAACTCGCCCGTGAAAAGCCTGCGAAGCTAGTATGGGACGATCCGTTCTTACTGGAAAGCCAGCTCGGCGAAGATGAAAGAATGATCCGCGACAGTGCCCGCGCCTATTGTCAGGACAAACTGGCATCACGGGTGTTAATGGCCAACAGAAACGAGACTTTCGACCGCGACATCATGACCGAGATGGGCGACCTGGGTCTGCTCGGAGTCACTATTGGAGAAGAATTCGGCGGTGTTGGGGCAAACTATGTGTCCTACGGCTTGGTTGCTCGTGAAGTTGAGCGCGTCGACAGCGGATATCGCTCTGCCATGTCGGTTCAAAGCTCCTTGGTCATGCACCCAATCCACGCCTACGGTACCGATGAGCAACGGACAAAATTCCTGCCCAAACTTGCCTCAGGCGAAATGGTGGGTTGCTTCGGACTCACGGAACCAGACGCAGGATCTGACCCTGCATCCATGCTCACCCGAGCCAAGGTGGTTGATGGCGGTTTTAGCGTATCCGGAGCCAAAAACTGGATAACCAATTCTCCTATTGCCGATGTCTTTATCGTTTGGGCAAAGTCAGATGCACACGATGGCAAAATTAAAGGGTTTATCCTTGAAAAAGGCATGAAGGGACTGAATGCACCAAAAATCGAAGGTAAATTCTCGCTACGTGCATCAGTGACCGGCATGATCCAGATGGATGAGGTCTTTGTACCAGAAGAAAACCTGCTGCCCAATGCCAGCGGATTAGCCGGCCCGTTTGGCTGTTTAAACCGTGCCAGATTCGGCATAGCTTGGGGCGCAATGGGTGCCGCCGAAGCCTGCTTTCATGCTGCTCGCGGCTACACACTCGACCGTAAGCAGTTTGGCAAACCGCTGGCGCAAACCCAGCTCATTCAGCGCAAACTTGCCGATATGCAAACCGAGATAGGTCTTGGACTGCAAGGTGCGTTGCAACTGGGCCGCATGTTTGATGACCACACCGCATCAGCCGAACTCATCAGCCTCATGAAGCGCAACAACTGTGGCAAAGCCATCGCCATTGCCAGAGACGCGCGTGATATGCACGGCGGCAACGGGGTGAGTGATGAGTACGGCGTTATTCGCCATGTCATGAACTTAGAGGCGGTGAACACCTATGAAGGCACGCACGATGTACATGCGTTGATTCTAGGAAGAGGTATTACTGGGCTGCAGGCTTTCAGTTGAAGAGCCTATTGCTTGCATTAGTTAAGCGATAAAACACTGAGCTTGCCAACAGGATGTCGTTGGCAAGCTCATTAGTGCCCAAGCAGGAAATGTGTACCTCCGCATCTCGGCTGAGACACTCAATACTGAACTGAAAAAACCAGATTATCGTTGATCAGGAAGCGTTAGATTAGAGCTCACCAAACAATTATTTTTAAACAACAATCTTTCCAACAGTCACAGATTTTGGCTCGCTTGGAGTTTGCAACGGATCAGCCCGCGAGATTTTCGGCTTTTCATTGTAGTTGCGCCCACAACCCGTAGGGTCTGCACTGGCTCCTGTATCGCTGTCTGAGCCATTCCCAGCATGCTCAGGCTTTTTCTCACCTGAACCACCGCGATCACACTCGGACGCAAGCGCCTGACGGCCAGTAGCCAGATTGGCCGCGCCTACTAACGCTACAAAAGAGGCTCCGCGACGAATAAAGCGCCTACGCTGCGCTCTATCGTGAATAACTACGCAATCGGATTCTGATTTTTTCATATGCCGCTTCAACTATTTTACGTATTGTTCACCTGAAACTTATCAAGCGCATCGTGGATGGTCAAGCAAGATTACTTGTATTTAAAGGCTATTCGACAAGATTAATTAAGCCTAGCGTTACTCAACAATCTGAGTGCAGAAATTTGTAGCGCTGCATTGACACAATGCCGTTAAACAAAAACAACGTGCAAAACCAAGACTAACTAACTAACTTCAATCAAATTTTCACGTAACAGGCGAGCTACCAGAGCTTCACGCTGATCAAGGTCCAAAATATCCAGCTCAACCATTTCCAAACTACCTCTTTCACACAAAAGCGCTACAAGACTGGCTACTGGCTCCTCAAATTCGAACACTTGTCCGAAGGTGCGAACCTTAGTACCACTTTCAGTTTGTTCAAAGCTCATCAACAGATTTTGGCGAATGGTGAGTTTTTCACAGCGTTCAAGCGGTATCTCAGATAACAACTGTGCTTGCAAAACCCCACGACAATCTTGTTGCGTGTCTAGAGCCAGCTCATCGAGAAATTGTGAATAAATGTCTTCGAGCAACGTAGGATCTTTAAGCTTTTCACTAAGCTGCTCTACTAAAAGCCCAGTTGCATCCAACGGCTTTGAACTTGCTACTAACTGGGCAAAAGATTCACGAAAGCACTTGTTTTCCAGTGTTATACGCTCCACGGCTTCCTGCAAGACATCACGCACAATGATCGGATAAACCCCTAGCGTGATGTGCAATGAAGGTGAGTCATCATCGGCAATGGCATCATGCACGACGCCTCGTGGGATATACAAGGTATCTCCTGCGCTAAGGACAACGGACTCATCAATTGAAGATGACGTTAACCGTGTGGCATCGAATAGCTCGCCTGGGCAAGGTAACTCAACTGGCGAGGGATAAAAATTGAATGTCTTGGAGCCGCTTACCTGAAGAATGAATACGTCGTGCGTATCGTAGTGCGCATTAAACCCCTGATTACCCGGCGCTGACAAATAGATGTTTGCCTGGCAACGCATCTGCAAGTGCTGTGTGCATTGCCTGCATAGATCGCTCAGGCGGCCAAGAAGTTTTTGAGCCTGTGAAATCACAATGGTGGCTCCATCATTGTGCACATCTAACAAGCGTAAAGGTAGTATCTGGTTCTGTGCATCAGCATAGGATGCAACGTCTATTGTTTTTCCTGACTGAGTGAGCTGCACACCCGGAAAATAAAGAGGCTGAGTTGCTAGTAAATTTTCAATGCTTGCAATGCTTAATAAGGGCTCAACCGATGTGCTATTACGCTCAATATGCAGTGGCTGTTTTTCCCAGTAGGTTGAGAAAAATGTGTCGAGCGAAACAGGCTGAAGAAAATCAGGTGAGCTACTCATCGTTTTCGCATTGTGCTTTCCGGTATGAGCGAAGTTACTAGCAGCCAACAACATCAATAGTAGCCAGTCGCAGCACTTCAATCAAAAGGGCCGTACGCCACTTAGCAAGCGGCGTATGGCTCTAAATCAGTTACAGCATCATCTGGTAGCTTACTGGTACATAGCGATACCCGCCCTCCCCACGCGCTTCCGAGTAACCCAGGCCAGGAAATGGCATGTGGTAACCAACGAAAGGAATTTTGTCAGCCGTTAGCATATCGAACATAGCTTTTCTGGTGGCCGCAGCTTTGGCTTTGTCCATGTCGAACTTCACCTCCCAACCTGGATAGCCCAACGACCAAACGTAATGATTTGCAGCATCAGCAATCAGAACAAGCTGCTTGCCGCCAGACTCCAACCTGTAGCCCATATGCCCCGGCGTATGGCCAAATGCAGCCAGCCCCGTGATACCGGACACCACGCTGTCACCATCGCCGATAAAGGTCATTTTTTCGGCCAAAGGCTGCACCTTGGCTTTGAAGTTATCGTTGTCTTGTTTAGCCCACGTGTCGAACTCGACTTGGCCAGTCACATAACGAGCGTTAGGGAATGTTGGATTGCCATCGTCCCCGCTTAAACCGCCAATGTGATCACCGTGCATGTGCGTTATGACAACAACAGTGACATCGTTTGGGCTAAGTCCCGCGCTGGCCAATGGTGCTGTGATACCAGCGGCATTCAGGCCGGTGTCGAATAACACAACATCTTCGCCCGCTCTAACCACTGTCGGTGTGAAGAAAAACTGCGCTGCAGTGGTAGGAATAAAGTTTGATTCACTGACCGCAGAAAACTCTTCAGCGCTCACGTTCATGCCGAAGATAGATTGGGGGTTCTCCACGGTTCTCGTGCCTGCCAGTAGGGTTGACACCTCGAAATCTCCGAGCATAAACGTATTTTTGATGGCATTAGGCTGCGCCACATGCCCATCAGCTCGTGCCTCTTTCATGTTGGTAGCCAATGCCGCAGCCGCCGGGATGGCCACAGATGCTGCTAACCACTTCCTACGCGATAAACCTTCAGGCCTAAGCGCTATAGCCTTGGCCGATAACTTTGATGGGTTCATAAATTGATTACCGTTTGCCCGCTGTAGAGTTTCAAGATGGACGTTTTTTTGAGAACTAAGTTCCAATTTACGAAAACTCATAGGCCTTAGATGATAAAAAATTCCAACCCTGAGTATCGGCAAAGCAATTCGTCTTGCTGAATTATTCAATTATCAATTTCGGTTGCAAAGCAAGTGTCAGTTAACCGTAACGTCTGCCATTTGCATCCATTTTTCGAGTTTGAAGTGCTTATAATGTCTCTCCCTTCAAGATTCGGAGGATTCGTGCTCGTGACTACGCCTGAAATGCCGTTGTACTTGTGGTGGATACTTCTGTTGACTACTACAAATTGCTGCACGTGCAGCACGATGCGCCAGAGCCTGTTATCAAGGCCAGCTACCGCGCGATGATGCAAAAGTTGAAGCATCATCCCGATAAGGGTGGCGACGTTGAGTTTGCACAACTGCTCAATGATGCAGCAAAAACTTTGTGCAACCCTGACACACGGGCGCAATATGATGCCTTGCGAAATGAGATAGTGGGTAGCTCATCACCCTCACAATCGCCAACAGACAACGTGCGCACTGCCCGCGAAGAGGCTTCTAAAAATTGGGGAGCACCCGGCGGCTCCCCAACCTCAGAGCAAAGCCACGAAGTCGTACCCGAACAGCATTCAACGCAAGTCAATCCACTTTCAGTTTCAACACAATGCCCTTTTTGTTTGAACAGTGAATCTGGCGATAGTTCTGGGCAATTTCCTGTACCAGCTTACGAAATCTCACGTCGCTGCAAAAAGTGTAACGGGGCAACAACCCCCATCACACACGTGACACTTTCGGACGATGAAGAACTTCGACGACTACACCGCCAAGCGTTTAAATCGCCTGCGCAATTGTGGATGAGCTGGCCATCGAGTATCGAACGAGACGCAACCGTTACTGATTTCTCGCCAGAGGGCTGTGCGATGCTCTGCGACGCCCAACTAGCGCTGGGTCAGATTGTCATGATTGAAACAGCGTTGTTTAATGCCATCTGTAGAGTTCGTCACTGCTCATCTGTCGATAGCAATCACTGGGTAAGCGGTTTGTCTTTTCTAACACTCGACATGCGCGCAACCCCTGGCACGTTGCTTAACGCTACAGCCTGAATCACAACATCCTAATTCTTAACAGAATCTGATAAGCCTTAAACAGCTACTGGCACCCAGCCCATCTGGCGAACAGCCGTACGGTTCTGCGCCACATCACCCGATACACTTTCACTGGTCAGATTAACCATGACCCACAAACTACCTTGTGGGCATACACAGGCATCAACAACCTGCAATGTCGCCTCAAAAGCTGATTCACTCAATCTTTCACCAGTCGGTGTTCGATAAATCACACCATCCCATTTACTCACTAACTGGCTGATGGCAGACATCACTAGAAAAGCGTACGGTTTATAGGTCATTGAATCAGTGTGTTCAATCCAGATTAATTCAGAATCTGCCGTGGCACAATTGTCGTTAGCAGCAGTCACCGATAAAGCATGCTGGCTCTCGATCTTCATTTTATCGCTTGGGTCCACGAGATACGAAACCACATCGTCATCGGTGTGTCTGAACTCATAAACCGGTTGGACAAAATCGACACCATTTGAATGAGTCTGCAACTGCGCCACAGAGCGCCGAGGCTCAGCATGTTGGCTGTCGAGCTGAACTGGAGTAAACGGCAACGTGCTGGCAAGTTGTATTTTCATAGTGACGAATTAGCTATATTAGTTATTAAGTAGAACGAGTATTAAACGACAACTAAGCCCTGAAGTGATGGTCGAAAACCTAGCCAATTATGATGAATCATGACTCGGCCATAGATTGCCGGTGGACAGGTTAAGATGTCACATTAAATTACGACAATGAACCCATGGGTCAGCCGCGTTATCAGGCTAGAATATAGACTGCCACGAAATAGTTTCACGGTTAATTTTCCACGATCTCACTCAATCCTCGTGGCATAGCTTTTGCTGTCTTTAACGATTCCCGCGATTAATTGCTCATCCCACCAAGCTTGTAGTTAAGAGACCCAATGACTGAGACTGTAGTGCTAACAGTTGAGATGGCCATTGTGCTGTTTTTACTGGCCGTAACAGTCTGGATGTTCGCGTTCTCTATTGTGCGTGTGGATGTGGCTGCCCTAATCATCTTGGTCACACTGGGCCTGTTGTCTAAAACGCCTTTTATCGACCCCATCCTATCGCTAAGCGAGTTGTTTGCCGGATTTTCCAGTAACGCCGTCATATCAATTATTGCGGTCATGATTATCGGCCGAGGCTTGGACAAAACTGGCCTGATGGGGAAACTTGCCCAATTCATACTCAATATCGGGGGTAAAACCGAGTCTCGTATCAGCCCCCTCATGAGTGGCATCGCCGCTTTGTCATCAGCCTTCATGCAAAACATTGGGGTAGCAGCTTTATTTTTGCCCGTTGTCAGCCGCGTGTCTGCACGCACAGGCATTCCCATTTCGCGCTTACTGATGCCGGTGGGTTTCTGCATTATTTTGGGCGGCACGGCCACGATGATTGGCTCGAGCCCCCTCATTCTTCTCAACGATTTGCTGATGTCTTCTAACCGGCAACTGCCGGACTCATCACAAATGCAGGAGTTCAGCCTGTTTTCCGTATTGCCCATCGGTTTGGCATTGAGTGTTACCGGCCTGTTGTATTTCTACGTTGCTGGTCGTTTTGTCTTACCGGCAATCGATACGGATAGTGGCAGAACCTCTCGAACCGATGATTACTTCAAGAGCCTTTATGGCATCAGCGGTGAATTGCTCGAGGCGCAAGTGACTGTCGACAGTCCTATGGTGGGCATGAGCATCCATCAAGTTGAGGAAACTTACGACAAAACACCCTTCATGCTCGCCCTTTACAGCGGTGATGTCGTCAAGGTACCACCCGATCGTGATGAAACAATCTGGGTGACTACACGGCTTGGCTTGCTGGGCGATAGAGAACAAGTTGAAGCGTTCTGCAACGAATACCACTGGGACCTGAAAGGCGAGCCCGACAGATTCGCCAAGGTTCTCAACCAACAATACAGCGGTATCGGTGAAATCGTTATTCCACCCGCTTCGAGTCTTGTGGGCAAGGCTATAGGCGACATCAAGCCA
Source organism: Granulosicoccus sp. (assembly GCA_023300375.1). GTDB lineage: Bacteria > Pseudomonadota > Gammaproteobacteria > Granulosicoccales > Granulosicoccaceae > Granulosicoccus. The sequence goes on from JALZWO010000233.1 coordinate 10,032, forward strand.
CGCCGGAATTTTGGCGCGAATATCATGCAGATCTATCGCTCAAACCAGGTTATCAGTCGCGGTTTCCGCGATACCACGCTGCAAGCTGGCGACACACTAGTTGTGCACTCTAGTTGGAAAGACCTACACAAACTGAAATCAAACCGTGATTTTGTGGTTGCCACTGATGTGAAATACGAGGACATTCGCACTCACAAACTAAAACCTGCACTGTTTTTCTTCGGTTTGTCTTTGGTCCTGTTTCTGCTCACCGACACGCTCTCCATCTCGTTGCTGACAGGCGCCTTGGGTATGATTTTATCCGGCGTGCTCACCATCGATGAAGCCTATGATGCAGTCAGCTTGCAGACGGTTTTCTTACTTGCCTGCCTGATTCCACTTGGCATCGCAGTAGACCATTCAGGCACAGCGCTCTGGATATCACAGCATCTCCTTGAACTGATAGGCGATGTGCCAATCTGGGTTATGCAGACCGTCATCGCTGGCCTTGCTACATTTTTCACGCTGGTGATGTCAAACATCGGCGCCACCGTGTTGCTAGTGCCGCTAGCGGTGAATGTAGCTGTAACTATCGGTGCAGACCCCGCAATGTTTGCACTTACAGTCGCTATTTCCACATCCAACACATTTCTAATACCCACTAACCAAGTGAATGCGTTAATCATGGGACCCGGCGGGTACAGCGTGGCTGATTTTATGCGCGTGGGAGGCGTTATGACAATCCTCTATTTAATAGTCAGCATGTTGGTCATTAATTTCATAATGTAGGGCTGATTGGGGTGTCCACAATTCAAACCAAGTCACAAATTAAATACATCACTCTCCGTGCGAGCGGCTGCCACTATTGACGCGAGTATCTCTCGGGCCGATAGCCGAAATGTGCACCCGCACTAACCGGAGAGATGGCCATGGGACATGCATACGACACACAGCTCGATGAGTTTGATTACGAATCGGACGACGACATGCTAGATGTCGATCTGGATTTAGATGACGACCTAGATGCTTATCTGGATCGCCAAGAGGCGCTTGTTGACGTTCTGGGAGCGAAAAGTAGTCGACGCTTCAATAAAAAAATCAAATTAGACAGTAAATCCAGTGCAAACCACCTGCCGCAAGATTGGCAGGATTTCGCCTATGGGGAGGACGACGATTTTAACGATTATTGACAAAATAACAAAAACCTTTAATAAAATCAGTATTTAAGACTCGCAGGCATTCACCTGCGAGTGCTGATTTCCACTACTTCCAACAATTCTAAAACCCACAGTGCTGTCCCTTAGTGCAAGCGCTTGATACGGTTGCCAACAAAAATATTTTCATATTTTTTGCTCTAAATAATCCCGACAGCAATAGGTTCTAGCTTCTTTTTCATCTTTTTGTGATCCAAGCCCGGTCTGCAAGGGCTGTAAAAAGCAGCTCGATACAGGTATGGTGTGCCCAGCGACTTGTGGTCTCACTTGTTCGACGGGATGCCAGCTGATGTGTGCGGTATTCATCGAACGCGATCACTCGTCATTTTATCTGCCATTAACACTCCGTCCTGTTGCAAGTGATTGCACGGAAGAGTGCTTGAAGCAGAAAACAATTGATTGCAATAGGTTAATAGATGAGTTCATCTGTTCAGGCGTCATCAGATGTTCGTGGCGCGGCTGTTCGATTCGAGCATGTGCAAAAAAGCTACGACGGCGAAATACTGGTTGTTAAGGATCTAAACCTTGACATCGCTCCAGGAGAATTCGTCACCATGCTCGGCCCCTCTGGCTCTGGTAAAACGACCTGCCTAATGATGCTCGCAGGCTTTGAGCCCGCCACCAACGGCGAGATCTTTCTAAACGACAAACCCATTAATAATGTGCCGCCACGCAAACGTGGTATCGGCATGGTGTTTCAGAATTACGCCTTGTTTCCACACATGAGCGTCGCTGAGAACCTTGCGTTCCCACTAGAAATTCGCAAAATGGGCAAAAGCGAACGTGAAGAAAAAGTCAAACGCGCACTCGACATGGTCGAGCTTGGGGCGTTTGGCAATCGGCGACCCGCTCAGCTCTCCGGCGGACAACAGCAACGTGTTGCTGTGGCTCGTGCACTGGTGTTCGACCCTGACCTCGTATTAATGGACGAACCGTTGGGTGCTCTTGATAAACAGCTCCGAGAACAAATGCAGTACGAAATAAAGCACATCCATGAGAGTCTAGGCGTCAGCGTTGTTTACGTCACGCATGACCAAACCGAGGCGCTCACCATGAGTGACCGTGTTGCAGTGTTCCAGGATGGTGTTATCCAGCAGTTGTCTTCACCAGACGATCTTTACGAAAGCCCACAAAATTCATTTGTCGCGCAATTTATTGGTGAAAACAACAAGCTGTCAGGCGTCATAACCGGCATAGACAACGGTCTGTGCGGCATGACGCTGGACGATGGCACCAAAGTGACTGCAGAAGCTGTCAACGTAGGTGATATCGGCTCACGGGCGACCATTTCGCTGCGTCCTGAACGTGTGGAACTGGAGCCTCAAGAGCTTAGAGATAATAGGGTGAATGGCAAGGTAGTCGAGGTTTTGTACCTCGGTGATCATCTACGTATCGTCATGTCTGTGGCAGGAAACCACGAATTTATCGTGAAACTGCCAAACGGCGGCAGACACTCATCGCCAATAGAAGGCCAGAGCTATCAGTTGGGCTGGAGTGCGCTAGATGCCAAAGCTCTAGACCCTGTTTCTTGATCTGGCAAAAGTGTCTAGGAATTATCAAAATTTATTCAGTTTCAAAAAGTTACACGAATCCTATTGTAAGCATCGACGCTTTGGCTTACTTTAAAACTACGGTTGCAAGCCAAAGGCTTATTCACCATGCAATCGACATTTCTGCATTAAAAATAGAAAACTAAGGAGATCTATCATGAAGTTTACTGCCGGATTAACTGGCCTTTTTGCTCTCACAGCCATTGCAAATGTTGCAACTGCTGCAGACGAGCTACCTGCCTGTGAAGACTGCGCCGACGAGCTGACAATCGTCTCTTGGGGTGGTGCTTATTCGAACTCTCAAAACGAGGCTTATCACAAGCCATATACAGAACTTACCGGTGTTTCTGTCATCAATGATGAGTCATCTGCCGAGGCTGTCGCTAAGCTCCGTGCGATGGAAGAAGCAGGCAACGTCACTTGGGATGTTGTTGATGTTGTGGCCTCTGATGCCATTCGTCTGTGTGACGAAGGCTTAGCCATGGAAATCAACCATGATGAGCAACTCGCTGCTGCGCCAGATGGCACACCAGCATCTGAAGATTTTGGTGACCTGCTGGTTTCCGATTGCTTCATACCGCAAATCGTATACTCAACAACGTTTGGCTACCGAACAGACGTAGAGGCTTGGGCCGATAACACGCCTACAGACGTCTGTGCTGTATTCGATACAGAGACATTCCCTGGTAAGCGTGCTCTAGAGAAACGTCCTATCAACAACATGGAATGGGCACTCATCTGTGATGACGTTGCTAAAGGCGATGTTTATGATGTGTTATCAACCGATGAAGGCGTTCAACAAGCCCTCGACAAGCTTGCGACTATTAAAGATGAAGTCATCTGGTGGTCAGCAGGTGCAGAAACACCTCAACTACTTGCAGATTCAGAAGTTGTGATGGGCTCTACTTACAACGGCCGTCTGTTTGCGGTAATTGAAGAGCAAGACCAACCCGTCGCCATGCTGTGGGACGCACAAGTGTTCGATCTTGACGGCTGGATCATACCTGCTGGTTTGAGTGACGAGCGTAAAGCCCGTGCACTGCACTACATGAAATTTGCCACAGATACTCAGCGTCTGGCTGATCAAGCCAAATACATCTCTTACGGCCCTGCCCGTCTTTCATCTGCTCCTCTGGTAGGTCAGCACGCTGACCTAGGTATCGACATGGCTCCACATATGCCAACCGATCCTAAGAACGCTGAAAACACCTTCCTCTATAACTACGAGTGGTGGGCTGACAACCGTGACGATCTAGACGGTAAGTTCCAAGCTTGGCTTGCACAGTAGTAGCAAGCTGCTATCGCTTGTAAAGCATCTCTAACGAGTTGTTTTTTTAGTTTCGCGTAGCTAAGGTTCAATGTTAGCTACGCAAACTTCTCAGTATCCGGGCTGGCCTTAGTGCTGGCCCGGTTCCCTTCCGAGTTGAGTTTTTATCACTCTCAGTTTTACGCCTACCACTACGGAGCCTGAATTGTCAGCGAGCATTCAAGCAACTACCGATCTCAGCACACCTAAGCCGTTAACCGTCGATGGCCGACCGCTGAAAAAAAGTTTAGCAAGAGCCCTTCGACGCGACAAATTGCGGGCATTCCTGCTGATTTTTCCGCTGCTTGCATTCATCGTTCTAAGCTTCGTTATGCCGATCGGCGACATGCTATTCCGGTCTGTCGAAAACTCGATCGTAGAAAAAACGTTACCGGGTACAGTAAAAGCATTATCTCGTTGGGATTCCACAATAGGGGACATACCTGACGAAGCCGTGTTTACGGCCCTTGCCGATGATCTGATGCTTGCTCAGGAAATCAAACGACACACCCGACTGGGTAGTCGCCTGAACTACGACCAACCCGGTATATCCAGTCTCTTCCGCAAGACAGGCAGACGTCTTAAAAAATTCGAAAACACAGCAGCACAAGATGCGCTGGTACAAATCAATGCAGCGTGGGATTCCCCTGCAGCGTGGATTTCATTGCAAGAAATACCTTCTTTTGACACCCATTTTCCAGCGACAGCTCAATCGTTGCAGAACTGGTCTGGCTGGGTGGCAAGCGAGGAAGGTGAGGAGGTAGATGCAACGACACTTCAGCCGCACGGCTTTACGTATGCTTCCCTGTTACAAGACCTTAAAACCCTTGATGCGAGCACTTGGGAAACGTTGGAGGCGGATGCATCCGGCCTGTTTACTGGCGTCAACGACCAGCTACAGAACATACCTGAAGAAAATTTCACCAGTCAGTTCGCAGATATTGACGATGGCTGGCTAGACTTAGACAACTGGCGGGCTATGAAACGGTTGTCGCCACGCTACATTGATAGTTATTTTCTAGCGTCAATTGATTCCGAACGAACTGAGTCAGGCGTTGAAAGAAAATCAGAAAACGAACGCATCTACGCCACCTTATTTGTACGGACCATCCTAATAAGTCTGGTTATTACCATGAGCTGTATCTTACTGGGCTACCCCGTTGCTTTTCTGCTGGCAAACTTGCCAGTAAGAGCGTCAAACCTAGTTCTCATATTGGTATTACTGCCTTTCTGGACTTCCCTACTGGTCAGAACCAGTGCGTGGAAAGTATTGTTACAACAACAGGGCGTCATTAACGACTTGTTAGTTTGGATTGGGCTGATAGACAACGCGGGGCGCCTAGTTATGATTAACAATATGACCGGCACTATTATTGCCATGACGCACATCTTATTGCCCTTCATGATTCTGCCTTTGTTTTCCGTCATGAAAACCATTTCACCCACTTATATGCGGGCAGCTAAATCAATGGGGGCTAGTGACTCATTAGCGTTCTGGCGGATCTACTTCCCGAACACTATTCCCGGCATTGGTGCAGGCTCTATTCTGGTATTTATTCTCTCTATCGGTTACTACATCACCCCGGCACTTGTCGGCGGCACCAAGGGCGTATTCATATCCAACCGTATTGCATACCACATTAGCTCATCATTGAATTGGGGATTAGCAGCAGCATTAGGGTCAATACTATTGGTGTTGGTATTGGCTCTCTACTGGACCTACGATCGAATTGTGGGCATAGACAAGGTTAACCTGGGATAGTAACTCATGAGCAGCTTGCCTCCATACGCATCAATCGGCCAACGTGTTTGGTTTTACACGTTTCGTTACGTCATCTGTGGCTTCATACTTTTCTTTCTGGTAGCCCCAATCCTGACGATCATTCCTCTATCGTTCAATGCACAAGATTTCTTTACCTTCACGCCAGAAATGTTGTCACTCAGTCCAGAAGGTTATTCTCTTAAGCATTATCGAGATTTCTTTGGTAGTGGAGATTGGCAACAGGCGTTTGCCAATTCTTTCAAGATAGCGCCTGTGGCCGCCCTGCTCGCCACCGCTCTTGGCACGCTAGCAGCGATTGGTCTTTCGCAGAGTCATGTGCCTTTTAAACGTGTGATTATGGCCATTCTTATCTCTCCCATGATTGTGCCGCTGATTATCTCTGCCGCTGGAATGTATTTCTTTTATTCACGCATCGGTATACAAGGCACCTACTGGAGCATCGTGTTAGCGCACGCAGCTTTGGGAACACCCTTTGTCATCATCACAGTTACCGCCACCATGGTTGGCTTTGACCGATCGCTAACGCGTGCTGCGGCCAGTATGGGAGCCGACCCATTAACCACTTTTTTCAAAGTCCAGATGCCACTTATTATTCCCGGTGTTGTCTCGGGCGCTCTGTTTGCGTTTATCACTTCATTCGACGAAGTGGTGGTGGTCTTGTTTCTTGGCTCTGCCGGACAAAAGACCATTCCGTGGCAGATGTTTACCGGCCTACGAGAGCAAATATCACCAACCATACTAGCGGTTGCAACCATTATGGTTGTAGTGTCCATGTTGCTGCTGAGCGTGCTGGAGATACTGAGAAGGCGTTCTGAGAAACTGCGCGGACTGAC
>JALZWO010000234.1 GCA_023300375.1 Granulosicoccus sp.
GGGCGCTATATGGAGTAATGATGGTCAGCAACTATCCCATGCCGCAGGTGTGTCAACAATCACCATTGCAGATGTCTACGGAAACAATCCTTATGATCTCGATAATGTCCGTGATCACATTGCCACCTACGATGTCAGAATGTTTGTAATTCTGAACAATTTGCCAGACATAGCTCCACAATACATCCAGATGCTTACAGACGTTAAGCAATGGCTGCTTCAGCAGGGATACCAAAAAATATCGTTGCCAAATGATAAAATATCGAATGGGATTACGGTGGAGGTCTACGTAGTTGATCAATCCTGTGCGTAGGTTAATACCGCACAGATGATCAAGTTTGCCCACCCTACCCAGGTTTTTTAATAAATTCCATCACCATAGCCGCGGTCCAAGTAAACGTACTACCACCACAAGGCTCACCCGTCATGGGGTCGTAGTACTCAGCAAAACCTGACTCATCGATCAACTTCAGACTATCCTTCTCGATGCTCTCTACGATGGCATCATAACCTCCTCTCTTCAAACCGTTCGCAATCATATAATTGATGATGAGCCAGACTGGACCCCGCCAATAACGCGTTCCATCGTAGCGTTCATCGGCCAGATCATGACTTGGCACCAAGTAGTTAGCTGATGCGGCTAGCGTCTCTATACGTAATGCCAGCTTTTGCATACGTTGCTCAGGAATGTCGGCAAATGTTGCTAACAAACCCGCAACCGACGAGCTGTCTACCAGCTGACCAGCGACCCGATCAAAGCATACATACTGCTGATGGCTATCACTCCACAGACTTTCCATAGCTAAAAGTCCTGCTGCTGCACGTTCCCTGTTACGAGATGCGATATCCATCTCACCTAGCTGTGTCGCAAGTGTTGCAATGTCGCTGCAAGAACGGATTAATATGGCGTTAAAGCCCGGATCAACCATCTGAAACGGTGAAGCATCATGTAAGACCTCGTTGTTCCACGCTAGGCTTCTAAAGTGTTGCACCAGTGAGATATACCCATCGTACTGAGCCATGGTGGGTCGATGACTAGCATCTGCATGCTCAAGGTCACGCCGTTGGTAAGGTTGTAGATCTGCAGTTGGGACGGCGGCCAGTGCTTTGTCCCAGTCAACCGAATTGTCACGGCCTGTTTCCCACGGGTGAATCACAGCAACCAAACCCGTGTTTTGTGGATCGCGACAGCGATAGAACCATTCATGCCAGCGATCAATACGTGTTAGTAAAGCCCGAGCTTGGTTGCTCGCTAATGATTTATCAGTGGCACGCTCATACAACAATGCCGCTGCAAATCCTGCAACAGCCGGTTGCGTGATACCAGTGGTTGGCACCCTTCGGCCTGTACCCCACACGTTAGGTCCTGGAAAATAACCATCGTCATGTTCATGAAAAATGATGTGTGGCACCATGCCATCATCCCACTGATGATCAAACAGAGTGTTGAGTTCAGTCCAAGCTCGCGACTCATCAAGCTGCTGTTGTCCAATAGCCACAAGGCAGGAATCCCAGTTCCATTGAAAGGGATACAAGCCGTGTGTCGGTACCGTGTAGTGGCCACGGTCATTCAATTCAAGAATCTCTGTTGCCCGTTGGTAAACTTCACCTCGATGTGTCTTGCTATTGGTGCTACTAGTCATAGTGTTCATCTTTTCCTATAGTATGGCCAATGCGGTGGCAGGATCGAACCAACGAATTCGATCGGCCACGGGAGACCAGTGTAAGGGGTCGCCCGCTTTTACCGATGCATCGCTATCGAGTACAACACGTAACATTTGATTATCGACCTTACAGCTTGCCAGTAAATGCGAACCTAGCGGCTCCAGCACTCTGATCGTAGCTGAGGGAGAATCCTGTGGGTTACTGGTTTTTGGCGAATGCACACTAATATCTTCTGGTCGAATACCGAATTGAAGTTTATTTTGCTTAACCGAAGGCCCTTTAATACGTGTGCCGGCTACATCCCACCAACCATCACCCAGAGCCGTTGCATCAAGAAAATTCATAGGTGGATTACCGATGAATGAGCCAACGAAATGCTCAGCAGGATTACGGTAAACCTCTACAGCCGATGCTGCCTGAACAATACGTCCCTCGTTAACAATCGCTATACGATCAGCCATGCTCATCGCTTCAACTTGATCATGAGTTACATAAATAGTTGTCGTTTTACTCTCGGCCAAAACTGTTTTTAGCTCAGCACGCATTTCCATACGTAGAAGTGCATCGAGGTTTGAAAGCGGCTCGTCCATCAATAGTACGGCGGGCTCTGTTGCCAACGCACGAGCCACAGCAACTCGCTGCCGCTGACCTCCACTTAATTGTCCAGAATAGCGTGACAAGAGGTTCTCAATATGCATCAAGTCAGCTGTGCGGTTTACCCGTTTATCAACTTCTGCCTGCGGCAATTTAGCCATGCGCAAACCGAAAGCAATATTTTCATAAACAGTCAAGTGTGGAAACACCGCGTAATTTTGAAACACCATGGCAATGCCACGATCACGTGGCGCTAGCTTATCCACTCGATGTCCCCCAATCCACACCTCGCCCGACGTAGCCGTCTCCAGCCCCGCCACAATGCGCAGCAACGTAGTTTTCCCACAACCCGATGCCCCCAATAGCACCAGAAACTCCTGATCGGCAATGGTTAGATCGATTGAGTGCAATGCATGTGTGCCACCGAACTGCTTGGCGACTTGCTTAATATTGATTTCAGCCACGTTAAATCCTGCAGTTTTAAAAATTAAGTTGATCAGCCTAGAATGCTAGGTAGCTAGCAGCACTGAAAGTGTTTGTACGGTTGGCCCTGTTATGGGCCTGTGTAACAACGCATTAACGATTAGCAATTCCCCACATAGAGAACAGATACTTTCTAACTAGAAAAATAAACAACAATGCTGGCAAAACAAGCACAGCACCGCCAGCGAACTTCAGGTGCAAAGGAGCATTGCCTAATCCCTGCAGTAAAAAGGCAGGCAAGGTTCTATGTTCAATGGTGAGCACGGCGGCGGCGAATACCTCATTCCATGAAATAACGAACGCAAAAATAGCTGATGCCGCAATACCCGGCAATACCAATGGAAAAATCACTTTGACAAAGGCCTGCAGACGATTACAACCCAACGTCCACGCAGCCTCCTCCAATTCAATAGGGATACCTGAAAACAATGAGTACGTTATGAGCACAGCGAAAGGCAGCGCCAGCATGGTATGTACAAGCGCTAACCCAAGAACAGAATCATCAAGACCCACCTTGATGTACATGACAGCAAGCGGAAGGGCCAACAAGGGCAATGGAAAAGCGCGCGTCATCAGCACTAGAACTCGAAAGGTCTCTTTGCCAGTGAAGTCGAATCGAGATAAGGCGTAGCCTGCGGGTGCTCCCAGCGAGATCGACAAAATCATTGTGACTGTTGCCACCTTGATAGAGCTCCACAAGGCTTGAGCAACGCCTGAGTACTTGATAAAAAATTCAACGCTCTCTGTGTTGATATCTGGAAACGCTTTTTTGGGAAATGCACTAACCGCCTCTGGCGCCGAGAAAGTGTTTACCAACAAGAGGTAGATAGGAACTAGCACCCAAAGACATAGCATGATGACAGAGCCGGTAAACAGGTAACGATGCCACGTACTTTGCCCGTTAACAGTACCGTTGACCTGTGTTTTATGGCTCATACTCTGGCACCTTTGGGAGTTCGTAATCCCCACATAATCAACAATGTAAAGCCAATAGATATAGCGAGCACAACCAATGCGTAGGCAGCTGCAACACTTGAATCTCGCAGATCATATTGCCACGTGTAAATCTCACCCATCAACACCGGGAGATTGGTGCCTCCCAAGGCCACCACTACAGCGAACACTTCAAATGCCAGAATAACGCGCAATATCATGGCAGTTTGCAAACTGGGCTTTAGCATCGGCAAGGTAATGCGGGTAAATTGCTTCCAGCGACTAGCGCCGAATACCTCAGCGGCCTCGTAATACTCCTTTGGAATCAGTCCCATGCCTGCCACAAGAATGACTAGTACAATAGCTGTTGCACGCCAGATTTCAGCCAGCATAATTGCCACAAAGATCGTGCCCTTGTTTTGATAGCCTAAAAAGCCTATGGGCTCTTCAATGAAGCCTAGGCTTTGCATGAAGCTATTCAGAAAGCCTGTTTGTTCAAATATCGCCAGCCAGATAATACCGGCAGCCAGATCGGATATACCTAACGGTATGGTCCAGATGTAAAGAATCAAATCTCGCCCACGCTTCATGCCGTTGACAAGCGTTGCCATGTAAAGGGCTAACACTATTTGAAACGGCACCACCGCCAACGCTAACAACAATGTATTGATTAGCGCTGTATTGAACTTCCAATGCGTTGCCATTTCCATAAAATATTCAGACGTAAGCTCGCCGGTATCGGTAACAAACGCCTGCCAGGCAACTAGGACAAACGGGTACAGAAAAAACACGCAAAGAAACAACGCCGACGGAAGCAATAACAGATAAGGAAGTTTTCTGGAATACATATGAATGCCGCTGCCTTAAAAATAAATACGTTATTCGTCATTCCCGCGAAGGCGGGAATCTACTACCCAACACGCATAGATTCCCGCATACACGAAGAAAAACAGCTTATTACTCGACAGGACAAGGACCATCAGAGGCAACATCAGGCGCCCAACATGGTGCACCAGCCTCTTCCATCAAAGCACGTAAAGTATCTGCCTGATCGTCAAGCACCTCTCTTACGTCCTGCCCACCAAGAACAATTCGCTCAAAACTATCGACATAGACGGCGTTGAACTTACCACCAAGATCGCCTAAACCTACCGGCAACAATCCGGGGTTCGCATCATCAGCACCCGACATAGCTGCAATGGCTGCCCCCGATAATTGAACAGCAGGTGGCATGTCATCTGGAAGTTCAACATCAACAACCGGGAAAAAATTTGTCGCTCTTAAAGTTGCAATTTGAGTTTCAGGTTGGCTCAAATAACTGATCAGCTCCTTTGCACCCTCCATATCTGGTGCAGTCGACGGTACTCCTATGCCAACAACAACTGGCATAAAGCCGCGACCGGTTGGACCTGCTGGTGCCGGAAAACCGATAAAGTCATCTGGACGTTGATTAAATGCATCTGCCAATCGTGCAGTATGGTCGAAAGCAACCCAGACTTCATCCGTTAGCAGTTGCTCCTGCATGAATGAAAAATTGGTAGATCCAGGATTTGTATAGCTCCATAGCTCCTTGAACTTGTTCCACGCCTCTTCTGCCTCTGGCGAGCGGAATTGACTGACCATGGAATTAGTGTAAGAAGGATACAAATAGCCTTGGAAGAAGCGATGCTTCAAGCCTTTAGGGCCTGCTGGAAATCCAAACTTGTTTGAACCTGTTGCATCAGCCATGTTCTTTGCCCAGTCAATTAACTGATCATAAGTGAGGGCCATTACATCAGCGCCATCTGGTAAATGCTCAAGCGCTTTTTTGTTGGCAGCCATGATGTAGGTGGCTTGCATCCAAGGAATGTATTTCTGCTCGTCTGTACCTAATTTACCGAGTTCCAGAAATGTACTGTTGACGCCAGTGGTGTCCATGTCAGACAAATCAGCCAGCCCATCACTCAAGCTTATAAAGCTGCCGTGTAACGACCCAAGCACGCCAATTTTTCCAGAACCTGCTTGCAGCTCTGCCTCTATTCGGGTGATCCAAGGACCAGACTCACTACCTTGAAAATCAGCACCCGCCTCAAAACCAGACAACACTTGATCACGCATCGCCTGTGATTCTTCAACTGTGTTGCCCTGAGTAGACCAGAACAATACCTCTGCAGAAGCAGCACTTGCTCCCAGAGCACTCAAGCCTGCGGCAAGTGCCAACGTTAATAAGGATTTTCTTACTATCATCATTCTCTCCAAGAGTGAATTTCTACCAGATCGGTAGGGTACAAAGGCATGCCTACTAATAAAGTGGTTTTATGTAAGCACATCAGGAACGTGACTTAGTGAAGGGTGTGACAGGCGACGCATCGGCATCGCTAATGTCGACAGTTTGTAAAACTGGATGCTGACAAGTGGCTATGCTAGATACCTTGCCCACGGGAGCAACTGCATGTGTACCCCGTTTCATCAACGAAGGCGTGATAAGGGTCTGGGTGGTTTTGGCATTTCCGTCAAGAATATCAAGTAACATCGTAGACATTTGTTGCGCAGCATGGCGCGTGGATTGATCAAATGTGGTTAATGCAGGCGTCGCATATTTAGCCTCAGGTATGTTGTCAAAACCAATCACGGTTAATTGTTCAGGCACTTTTATACCCATCAAAACCGCCTGTTCAAGCACGCACAAGGCAAGTTCATCTGTTAGGCACAACAGCGCAGTGGGTCGATGGGAAGAGGCAAGAAGATCGCGAACTGCAAGAACAATTTTCTGTTTGTTAAAACGAGGGACCTGACATACCTCCAAATGGATATCACGGTCATTTTTCGACTTAATTGCATGTCGCAAACCATTTTCTCGGTGAGTGCGAAAAGTCATGGGTTCGACGATAGACAACAGTCCAAAACGCCGATGGTTTAACTCATATAAACAGTCGAACATGTCTGCAAATGCTTTAAAGCCATCAGTATCGATCCAACTGTAATCTGCAGACTCTGCCACCGTACGCCCATGGGTAACAAACGGTACTCCACGCTTGATCAGATAATCCACACGCTCATCTTGCTCAGCAATTCGGGTGAGCACGATCGCATCGGCGCGACCTGACTCCACAACATCCTTAAGCACCGTCAGCTCCGACTCGTTAACAGGAACCGTGACCATAAAAAGATGACGCCCACGCTCTGAGAGCCCTGCACTCAATCCAGCGATGTATTCACCTAGGAATGGATCGAGAGTGGCACTCTCTCGTAATGGCAACATGAGGCCTACAAAACCACTGCGCCCCGTCACCAGCATCTTAGCAGCAGAGTTGGGGACGTAATTTGCCTTTGAGGCAGCCTCAAGCACGCGCGCTAGCGTGGCCGGGGCAACATCGGAGTAGCCGCCAAGCGCTCTGGACACCGTGGTCACTGACAGATCCAGCGTCTTTGCCAGTGCTTTCAATGTGCCTTTTTTAGGGACCACTGGTGGCATAAATACCTGTATTCAACAGACGATGAAAAAAGTTGAGTCGTTGGTAATCAAACAATTCACCAAGAACGTCCGAAACGTTTCGGATACTTTACATCACAACAGTCATGCCTGTATAGCGAAAATATCTTCAAACGCTTATTAGGATTGTGTGAGGTGCACCACTTTTCTTCAGGTCGTTGAGCCTGACTGCACAGCGTAGATTTCTTTAGGCGTCTATGAGTATTGCGGATTAGGCAATGCTTTCCTTCAGGGGGTTGATGGTTTACGCCTGTCCAAAGTATGCGTTGTTTACAGTGGGTTCACGCAGCTGTCGTAACGCATGAGTAACATCGAGTCTTACTGCGCACTTTACTTTGAAACATTGGTTTACACATGTTTCGTTACACGTTGCCGCTAAAGGCTTGGCAACGTTACTAGACAGAATTCGGTAACGGTTCTTTTATCTAACCCGGACAACCACACTGCAAGATATGTTGATTGCCGGATCAGGTATTGAAGGGTAATCAGAGCTGGATAATACAAGGAAGATAAAGGAGTTAGCTACTTTATTACCGTTAGTGTTGACAAGGCAGTCAAATCATAAGGACATTGAGAAAATACTTTAATGAATAGTAGAATTATTACGTTCATACGCCAACTGTATAAATTACCCGTAACAAATAACAATAGCTTGGCTCTTTTACAGGTCCAACCTTTGTGCGCTCAGACAAATAACTCTGATCAAAATCAGCAATATTCAAAGTGGCCAATTGCAGGCAGCATGGCCTTAGTTATCGGTTTAACTGCTCCAGTGTCAGCGCAAGAACTAGCTGATACAGACGGTGATGGTATACCCGGCCTTGTGGAGTGCCCGGTACCTTTGGGTGCTGTCTCCTCCGGAGCTGGCACAACATCATTAATGGGTGATTTCTCCATAAATGATGAGCCAGTAATCAATTACATTATTCATGGGGAATATCCCCTGTCTCGGCGCACCTCTTCTGAAGGTCTGCAAGTGATATGGAATCAAGGCCAAGTCCGTGACACTACCTGGGAGCTTGAGCTGCCAGCACCAATCAAAGGGGAACTGACCGACGTTAGAGTCTCGGCAAGTCTTCCAGATACGACCGTCAAGATAGTAAACGTCTCGAAGAATGTGACTGTGACATGGGCTGGCGGCGGCTCTACAGTTGTTAGTGATCC
>JALZWO010000235.1 GCA_023300375.1 Granulosicoccus sp.
GAACGAAGCGTGCGGCGTGGTTGATCGAAATGGTATTGATAGCGTCCGCAAAACCTGAAAAAAATTGATGTTGAACGCTAGAGTCACTTAGTGTCGATTGAACATCGTTACTAGCAAAGGGTAGCTCAGAGGTAAATACGTAAAAATCTGACAGCCGCGTCGTGCAACAATCTGTTCGGTTATAAATAACAACCGAGCCTATATCCGTTTGCTCACCAAGATCTAACGTCCACCAAGGTTCCACCTCGTTATTCGTATGCGAAACCGAATTTCCTCTGTAATCACCATCTGTGTTCTGGTCATACGCCCTTGAGGCCACACCGCCAAAGCCTGTGGAAGATTGGCTAACAATGACTTTACCCGTGTCGCTAGCGGTATCGTCATCCTGTCTGTTGACGACAACTTCAGCCAACGACAACGGATTCCTACCTGACAGCTGAATTCTGAGGTAGCGAGCGTCTCGTCCGATCGTTATGGTAGTGAGAGGGTCTGCAGCACCTGCAAAAAATTCGCTGTGAATGGAGGGATCGTTCAGCGATGACTGGACATCGTTGTGAGCAAAAGGCTCGGTAGAGGTAAAAACGTAGAAATCTGACAGCCTATCCGTGCAGCAATTGATTCTGTTATAGATATCGACTGAGCCAATACGAGCCTGCTCACCTAAATCGATTGTCCACCAGGGCTCCACTTCAGTGCTGGTATGGGTAACTGATCTGTTTTGGTAGATACCATCGGTATTCTGATCAATGGCCCTTGAGGCAACTCCACCGAAAGCGGTTGATGACTGAGTGGCCGTTTCAGCGGCTTGCAAGGTAGGCAAGAATGAAAGCACAAGGGCAAGGAATAGAACGCCTCGAAAAAACATAGGTTCAACCGTGTCGTGGGAGCGGGGATTGCTCTATGACCTAAGGCGTTTTTCCCACACAAACAGCAATGGCGCGTGGTTTCCCACTTTCTCAAGGCTGAGGCATGGTGGGAAGCGTCCTTGAATCAGAGGCATTCTTGTATTACTGGATACTATTGAATAAAAACCGACTTGAACGACATTTTGGTTATATATCGCGGTGTACTTATCGTTCTTGAAAGACACCTAAGTTTACTGTACGAACATGTAAATTACTGTACGCAAATGTAAAATGACAAGACGGACATACCTCTTTACCTACTCAGTATTATTCCAAGACGGAAGCGATGAAAAAACTAAGACTTCTCAACAGGTGATAAAGTGTGACGTACATCACACTTCTCCAAAACACAGATAAATGTCTCCTTTTACAGCCACCAAAAATGAAGCTTAAGTACAGTCAGTCCAAGACCTATAATTTCGGGGACGATTTAAACCCCTGGTTATGGCCCAAGCTACTGGGTAACGAACTGCTGTCGAGGGACGATGGAATATATCTTATTGGTATTGGCACACTACTGAGTTCTAAAATAGTGCAAGTGCAGTTGAAAGATGCTAGGGAGATAATTATTTTTTCATCTGGAACATGGAGTGATCGTGTACCAGCCTTACCCAGTAACTGCCAAATCTATGGAGTTCGAGGGCCTCGTACAGCACGACGAATGGGACTACCTGAAGACAAGGTCATTGGAGATGGAGCCTACCTACTGAGGAAGGTTGAATTGCCCGCTGCGACGCAGACGGATGACATCGGTTTCATGCCTCACCATCAAAGCGAAAAATACATCGATTGGCAGCCAATATGCGATCAGGCTGGTGTCAAATTTATCTCAGCAATACAGCCTGTTGATGATTGTCTAGCGCAGCTCAGAAGTTGCAAGAGAATGATAACGGAGGCTATGCATGGCGCCATTGTCGCTGATGCCATGCGAATTCCTTGGACACCTGTTCGGTTTTCGCCTCTATTTCGTGAGGACAAATGGTATGACTTTGCTGAAAGTATGAAACTGGACATCGAATTTCATACATTGCCCTTCATTAGCCAACGACCCACGCCTATATTGAAAATGATCGAAATGGGTTGCAAGAAACTAGTCAGCCAGACCTTTGGCATTAAACCAAAATGGCAGAAATTAATTGTCACAGGCTATGGCAAAAAATCCACCAACACGTCCAGATTGGTCAAGGCCTTGAGAGAAGTAGTCTTGTTAAACAAAACTTACTTGAGTCGTAATGATGTGGTTGAGAGTACTAGCAGCAGGCAATATGAGCTTGTTCAAGAGCTAAAGAAAGAATACAAGGCAGGCTAAATTTCAGGATGGTAATCAACCATGATGAAAGATGGCTCTTCATCGAATTTGATCTAGCCAGCTAGGTGCCTACAGCGATTGAAAAAACTCAATGTATTGGCGAGCGGCTGAAGCGCTTGACAGACGGGTGTCAATAAGCTCTTTACAGCTTGCAGACATTGCCTCTAATTTTTGCGGCTCCTTGTAGAGTGCTAACAGTCTATTTGCGATAGCCTGTGCATCATTGATGTCAACGACAAAGCCAGTCTTACCTTCGTCAAGAATCTCCTTTGCTCCACCACTGGTGGTTGATATTGCTGGAACACCGTAGGCTAGGCCTTCAAGAATTGAGCGCGGCAGGCCCTCTCCTCGAGTTGATGCCTGAACAAGCACATCGCTAGCAGCAATAAACCGTGGCGCCTCGGCCTGATACCCGATAACGTGGATTCGATCAGACATTTTATTTTTCTGGATAGCCGACGTGTAGGGTTCGCAATCTGCGCCTTTGCCGACAATCAATAAATGTAGTTTTTTGCAATCGTGTAACTGATCAACAGCCTCGATCAATACACTTAAGCCTTTACTCGGCCTAAATCTGGCCGCTGCAATGACAACGAAAGCATCTCCTGGAATATTGTAGACACTCAGCTCTGCCGGCTCCTGGTTGTACCAGGCCAATTGATGCCCCTTGTAAATAGACACCACCTTGTCCTTTCGCCGTCCCCATATTTTTTTTTTCACATAGTCACTCACCGAGCCAGATACACAAACGACACCATCAACACGCGGGTGTAGCACGGTTAGATAGGAAGTGGGATCGGTGCGATACAAACCGCTAACGGTGCCTCGATAACACACTAGCTTTACAGCCACCGAGATAGCTGCAAACGCGGCGCTGGGAATGCTCTTTGAATTAGTCGCATAGATGACGTCATAGTCGTTTTTTTTGAGCTCTGCTCGAATTGCCTGAATGGTTGACCACGAAATTTTGCGCGTTTGAGAGGTTTCAAAAACACCAATACCAGCGGCGTTCAACTCCTGCTTATACTCTGTAGGCGAACTGAAAATACTCACTTTATGGCCAGCTTTAGCCCACTCCATAAACATGGCCACTTCAGGCCTGACGCTGTGACTTTTTCTAGCGATGTCGCTAACAACAAGTATTTGCATTAGATAGGCGTCTTTGTTCAGTGAAGTTTTTCAATTAACAGCTTTTCTAGCAGCCAGTTTTTCAAGCCGGGTCAAGGTCCAGAGGCCAGCGTATTTGTTGTAACTGTTCTGCGCGTAGCTAACCGCCATTAGGTATCCAGCACTGCCATCAAGAAAACCGCGGCGAAGAAAGTAGATTAATATAAATGTCCAGAACCCACGTAAAGTCGCACTGAGCAGACTATTGCATCGACGTCCTTTATTGAAGTATTTTTGACTACCCAGCCATGCATAGTCAGAACTCTTGTTTAAAGCATGGCCAAAGTCGCGATGGGTGTAGTGTAAAAGCCTGCCCTTCAGGGTTGTGATCTCTCCATCGGTTGGATTCAAACGCTCATGCACTTGGTCTGGGCTAAACGATGAGCCGTCACGCCACACTAGCCTCAGTGGTGATCTAGCGCTGCGCCCGTAGTTGAGCCGCTTGTGGTAAATGGTTACGCCCCATTTCATTTTTGCTCCCACCACACTGCCACGATCCTCATTAAGGAAGCTCGCAAGTGATTCCTGCAATTCAGCATCTAATACCTCATCAGCATCGATCGCAAGAACCCAATCATATTGAGCTTTCTCTAGAGCCCGCTGTTTTTGCACGCCGTATCCTGGCCAGTCTGTCTGCCAGATTTTGTCGGTATACTCGCGAGCTATGTCAACTGTGCCATCTGTACTGCCGCTGTCGAAGACAATGATTTCATCGGCTAGTGCATGCACAGAATCTAAACACAAAGACAATCTGTCAGCTTCATTTTTTGTAATGACCGTTACAGACAAGCTGTATTTTCGGTGCACATTGTTGCTACGTGTCACGTATGTTCCGCTCTACACATTGTGAATTTTTTCTTGTCATAATTCGGCTAGACAGTAACACGGTCAATGACGTCAGTATAAGGCACGCCTTGACTCGAATTTTTGCCATAAAATCAAAATCGCCAATAACCCAATTTTTTACGCATTTTATACTGTCGCAAAATATCAAGTTTTTTGCGTATCAGTGTTGACGTGTTTGCCACTGCGTAATCAATTGCATCTAGCGTGCGCTGCGAGGACAAGCCATCCGAATAAGGATGAACCTGTTGCCCATAGGCCTCAATAGAGCGCATCAATTCCGCTGGCTTACCAAAAGCGCTTAACAGTGCACGTTCCAGTTCATTTTCGTCTGAGACGTTTGACAGATGATCGCCCGGCGAGATATTGTCAAACGTTACCACTGGCTTGTTCAACAACAAAAACATTGAAATCACTGATGATGTATCACAAAGCATGACATTCGCCTGATGCAATAGCGGGTTGATATCATCTGTCTCTACCAGAGTCAAATGCTCACAGGTCAGGGACTTGTATTTTTCGACTGTCTCACGCGACATTTTAGGATGGAATTGAACTATCCAACGCCACTTGCCTGTCTGACTCAATTGCTTAATCGTGTTATACAGGCGCTCGGCACATGAGAGTCGCTTGGAAAAAGTTGAGCAAAACAAGACAGTTGGTCGAGTATCACTTACTGTTTGTGTGCTTGAAAATAATGGATCAAGTGCACACCAACCAGTCTGCTTGACATGATAGCTACGCGGTTTTGAGGATAATGACTCGAAGATACCCGTGGACTCAGGCCCTTGTGTGCAATAAAGATCAAAACAATTTCTGATTTTGTAGTGATCGTTTCGCCCTCGCTTATCCACTTTTCCGGCATCAAATCCATGAAAGACTGCCACGTTAATGCCTGGCAAAAAGGTCGGCGCAATATTTCCAGGAAATACCGTAGCACCCGCTTGATAGGCAAAAACCTCATCCAGACTGCCCAGTTGTTTTTCCGTACTGTGTAGAAATTTCGCAGACACTTCCTGACCTTCCAAAAACCAAGCAACCTCACCGCCACGTTCTCGTATGGCAAATTGCAAAGGCCTGAGGATTCCATAAGCGTAGTCTTGGGAAATATAAAATAAATAGCGTTTAGGGTTCATGTTCACAATGATTCCAGAACACAGACAGGTGCTCGCTCAGCGGTGGTTTTTACTATCAATCGGCCTCTTCTCACTAGAGGTTACTGTTTAAGATTTATCCACTATCTTAGATAAATAGCCGAGCTAATGGTTTGCTCTGGCTGCCTTGGATTCTGCAAAACTGCAAAACTGCAAAACTGCAAAACTGCAAAACTGCAAAACTGCAAAACTGCAAAACTGCAAAACTGCAAAACTGCAAAACTGCAAAACTGCAAAACAAATAGATTGACTTATCCTGTGTGCGAGGCAAAGCTTACCTGAAATCAAATTCAGTTTCTAAGACATCAGATTCGGATACCATAAACCCCTTGCGGTAACAGCTGACTTTAACCACACAACAAACTCTTGTAGCAAACTCATGACCGACGCAGTAGTCCACATCACTCAACAGAACTTTATCGCTTCTGGTGCATTTTGCGATTGCTACAGGCATCCAGGCATACCTGAGCAGTGCATAAAAATACAAACTGATAATAAAAAGGCTAGTAAAAAACTAAAGACAGACCTCAATTATTACAAGAAGCTACACAAGACACAATCCGATCTTCGCTACATTGCTGATTATTTGGGCACTTGCCAGACCAATCTAGGCCAAGGCTATGTCTATGAATGCGTACTTGACAGCGATGGAACCGTGTCCAAGACCCTAGAGCATCATTTAGAACATAACAGTCCAAAAATTGAGTTGATCCTTGAAGAGCTTCTCCACCTGGCGGTCCATCTGCTAAATAATCGTATAATCATCAGCGACATACACACAAAAAATATTCTTGTTCAAATCGTTGAAGGCCAGCCTCCTAAACCTGTCATGGTGGATGGAATTGGGGACAGGGTTTTTATCACTATTCAGAACATTTTCACAGCAGAAGTGCACGCTAAAATCATCCGCAGATGGAATAGATTTATTAATGTGCTATCCGAAAAACACCCGGAGCTGCAGCCCCATATTGCAGAAATTTATCTTGGCAAAAAGCATATCCAAACCTAATTCACCTGCACAGACTACTTGGAAAAACGTGCTCACAAATTTGCGCGCCGCTAAATACTGTTAGCTTGTAAACCAGAAATACCAGAGGCCTATTATTTCTGGTTAGCGCCTTAAGGGAGACCTACACACATTAAAAATTGTACAAAATTTGCGCATACGCAAATTGTATATCCTCATCAGCCCCTGTATCAGATAGGAAGTCACCAGCAAACAATTGGCTATACCCCAAGCTACCAGTAGCTCGTTTTGTAAAACTATAGCTGAACGCGATATCGATTTCGCGTCCAATATCACTAGAGGCGTTAGCATCGCCTGCTCTCACCACCGCACCGCCAGCGTTGTACAGAGCGTCTTCATCTTCTGCGCGAGAGAAATTATGCACCGCTATGTTGAAATTTGAACGATCTGACACTTTAGCGGCATAGGCCGCCGAGATACCAACGATATTTTGCCTGCCAACAATGTCAATAAAACCAAAATACGCATGGCCTAATGGAAACAGTTGATTAAACGTATTGACCTCACCTCCAGCTTCTTCGTCGCCTGAGGCAAAGTCGAAGCCAAGCGACAATGTAGCGTTACTTGTTCCAGGCAGCGCATAGACTAGCTCACTAGCCAACATGAAAGCCGAGACATCCTCAACGCCCACATCACCTGTTTGATAAGCCCCTTCCACTTCATAACCTAAAAGAGCCGAAATCTTGCCCCAATAGCGTATACCCAATGTATCTC
Organism: Granulosicoccus sp.; assembly: GCA_023300375.1. GTDB lineage: Bacteria > Pseudomonadota > Gammaproteobacteria > Granulosicoccales > Granulosicoccaceae > Granulosicoccus. The sequence goes on from JALZWO010000235.1 coordinate 7,120, forward strand.
GTTCTTCATCGCCCAATGTTCCATTAAAAGCGATATCCTCGCGCTCAGTGGCCAACCAATAATACTCAACACCGCCACCCGCGCCTAAGTGCTGTCTTGCATAAACGCCAGCCAGCGTGTTGCCTGAGTCAGTGTTATTAAAGCCGTTCTGGTCAACAGGATTGAAGCTTGAATAGAAACCATGCACATTGAACTGTGGTGTATTTAAAATACCTGTAACCCCATCCCAATGACGCAACGCATTAGCCCAAGGCAATGGACTGATCAAGCGGCTTTTTCCAAACGAATATTCTTGACGCCCCACCCGCAAAGTAAAGCTACTGTCTTCGCCTGTTGTAAACTGATAATCGACAAAAAGCTGTTGTATTTCAGCCGGATCCTGGTCAATGGCCCGTGCCCCACCGGGTAGATCTCGACTACTAACGTTGGCATGCTTAAATTCAGAGAATATTCTTAACTTTTCACCGAAATGCCAGTCAGCATGAAACAAAGCCCTGTACACGATAAAACTGTCATCAGCATTTGCTGCAGCACCAAAAGCGAAATCCTGATAACTTTCCGAACGTGCGCGTAAGTGACCGCCGAGACTAACCCAGTTATTACCATCTGCAGACAGACTGATATGCTTAATTCTTTCTGTTGGCTCAAGATCGGCTATATCCACACCTTTGAGGCTCGACCAATCCTCGTTAAATCGCATAAAACTGAATTTTGGAGCCTGATACGTTTTCGTACCTGTATCCGCTTGTGCCGTGGCCAAGACACTCATGAGCAACAATAGAGGGAGTAACATGGATAACCATCGCTCGCTGATGTATCGAACAACCCTTTTTATAACGTCACTCATAATTTGATGCGTGTTCAGACCAGAAATCATTATATAGCTTGAAAGTGAACTATACCGTGGGATTAACTTTGAACACTAGACAGATCCATACCATTTCATCGAATCAAACCCCGCTCATATCTGTCAGACTTGGTGCTACGGTTTTAGCTGGCTGCGCTTGCGCAACTGTCTGTAGCATCCAGCCTTGAAGAGAGCAGTTCATGGATAAGAGTCTTTTTAAATTCATCTGGAAATACTCGAAGAGAGAACAGGTCATTCAGTTGCTGATCACTCTTCTGACCTTCCCAGTTTTGTTTGCAACACTTGAACTCCCTAAGCGCATCATCAACGATGCGATTGGCGGCACGGGTGATGATATCGTTATTCTGGGAATGAGTTTCACTCAGGTTCAATTTCTGATGATTCTGTGCGCTGGGTTCTTTGTGGCTGTGGTGACAAACCTGGTGTTCAAGATGCGACTGAACACCATGAAAGGCGTGCTGGCTGAACGATTACTGCGTCGATTTCGCTATCAACTGCTCACACGCATCTTACAATTCCCAAGGTCATATTTCAGGAACACAAGCCAGGGTGAATTGGTTTCGATGGTGACTTCTGAAGCAGAACCGATGGGGGGCCTTATGGGGGATATCTTATCTCTGCCAGTACTCCTGACAGGCCAGATGCTCACCATTTTGATCTTTCTTTTCGCACAGAGCTTCTGGTTTGGGCTAGCTGCTGTCGCTCTAATACCTTTGCAGGCTTGGATTATTCCAAAACTGCAACGCAAAATCAATAATCTGAATAAGAGTCGAACACAACAGGTTCGTAAACTTGCCGCAGACATTGGCGAAACTGCAGCAGCCGTCAGCGATATCAGAATCAATGGAGGTCTGCGCTACAGGTTGTCGATGTTTTCTGATCGCTTGGGAAAACTTTACGATATTCGTTTCGAGATTTATCAGAGAACATTCTTTATGAAGTTTCTGAACAATCTCATTAATCAGTTAACGCCGTTTTTCTTCTACGCTGTAGGTGGCTATCTGGCTATCACCGGACACATATCCATTGGCGCTCTGGTGGCAGCGCTAGCCGCTTATAAAGATATGTCTTCACCGTGGAAAGAACTGTTAGCGTTCTACAACGAAACGCAGGATATGGCTTTGCGCTGGGATGTAGTCACTGAACGTTTCGCCACAAAACCATTGGTAGATGAACACCTGCTGGAGGGCACTCCTAGCAAGATCGAAAGCTTACAAGGTGACATCGAAATCTCTGATGTCACCGTGCGCGATGAAGAAGGTATAGCCGTACTAGAGAATATCAATTTGACGATACCAGCGGGGATTCGTGTAGCTGTCAAAGCTGATAACGAAGTTGCGGGCCAAGCATTCGCTGACCTGCTAACGCGCGAAATCATACCGATACGCGGGTCGGTAACCATCGCAGGCCACCCATTGAATGGCCTACATCAAGTGACTCTTGCCAATCGTATTGGTTATGCCGATTCCAAGCCTCAAATCCTGCAAGGCACTCTTGGCCAGAACCTTCTGATGCCCTTTAAAAACCAACCCCTTAAGGGCGAAATTGATCACTCTGATAACAACTGCTTTCGAACAAAGGCGGACCAATCAGGCAACAGTGCTGATCCGTTTGATGTGGAGTGGGTTGATCCAGCCATTGCAGGATTGAAATCTTCAGACGAAATTCGAGATTGGTGGTTTCAATTGGTAGAAGCGATGGGGATCGATGATTTCATGGTACGTCGTGCCCTTCGCTCACGACTTGATACAGGTGAGCATCAGGAACTGGCAGATGCCATTGTGCGCTTGCGGCCAGAGATTGCCGAACGGCTTGCGCAAGCTGGCTTGGATGACATCGTTCATGGTTTTCATCCCGATAAATTCAACCCAGTAACGCTTCTAGGCAGCAACCTTCTTTACGCTTTACCCACCAGCAAGCTATCACAACAATCTTTATCAAAAGACGATAATTTTGTGCGCATCCTGCATGAGCAAGGTATTGCCGATGAGCTGATGCAGATGTCCGCTACGTTGATCGAAAGCCTGACTGCCACTTTTGGCAATGATGGCACCAATCACCCATTGTTCAGACGCTTAAATCTGGACGAGAAACTCTATCATCGCCTAGGTGCTATATCAAAGGAGCGGCGTGCAGTTGGAGATGCCGGACTAACGAATGAAGACTATTCACTGATGTTAACGGTACCTTTTGCGTTTTCGGCTGAGCAAATCGGTCCAGCATTCGACGACATGTTCAAGCAGCGTTTACTACAAATTCGCAAGAAGAATGCTGAGAAAATGGTCGAGGCACTAGACGATCTTTTTGAGACCATCAATCCACAAAAATACTATCCTGTGATGACTGTTATGGGCAACGCTATATTTGGACAAGTCTCGGGCGTTGCCGGAGTGCGTGAAACGGTGATCGAAGATACCATCGTTGATGTGCTGAGTGAGCACGGATTGCGCCGACTCGCTGCTCAAACTATTCACGATTTGGATACATCACTAGGCGGCTCCAATTTGCCAGCGGTTTTCAGAGAGCGAGTTGCTTTCAGCCGTGCTGCAATCAAGAAACCCGATATCTTGATCCTTGGAAACTCCCTGGCCAGTCATGATTCTGACGCTCGCACTCTAGTGAGGGAGCGCATTAGTAAGCTAATGCCCAACACCACCAAGATTTTTATAGAACGCAAGTTTTCAAACCCTGAAAACTACGACCTATTCGTTGAGATAGTTGACGGACGAATTGATGGGGCTGCCCGGCAAGAGGAACCGGAAGATATGGACGCTCGGCATGATCTTAATCGAAAGATCAAGGCTATCGCCCAAACCGAATTGTTTGGCAAACTGGATCGTAAGCAACAGCGTCTGCTGGCATTTGGCGCACAGTGGTATTCCGCCGAAGCTGGGCAAAAAATCTTTACAATGGAAGAAAAAGCCGATGCAGCCTATCTATGCATCTCGGGTCTGGCAGGGTTGTATTGGCCTGAGGCAAATGGCGAAACTCGCCTGGTCTCTGAAATTATACCGGGGCGATTAATTGGAGATCTCTCAGTTATCCTAAAAGAAAAACGCTCCCTCAACCTCATCACCATAGAGGACTGTGTGTTTCTACGCGTCGGCGCCTCTGAGCTCATGGCTGTTATCGAGAACGATGGGATGGCGGCGTCTACCCTCATGCGATCAGTCGCTGACAACTTGTCGGGTGCAGTGGATTCGTTACGTACCCTACGCACGTATGCTGCTGAGCGAGGGGTAGATTTCTCGGACTATGACAAGGCTAGAGCTGAAACCAAAGACACCTGAAAATTCTGAACACAGCATAGGCGTAAAAATAAACGATGACTAACAAGCTCAAACTCCGCAGGACTGTGTTATCAGACTGACTTAGTGTACCAGCGCTCACAGCTTCCTTGAGCGCCGGCGTTTGTTTTGCCGGAGTTTGTGTTCATTAGTAGAACACCATAAAAGTGCTCTACAACATAACAATCAGATCGGCTCACCTGCTGAAGCGCGTCGATGTTCGCGGACCAGTAAAATACCAACAACCAGCCAGACCAGAACAAGAAACACGTTAAAAGCGAAGAATCCTGTGGTTGACAGTGACAACATTTGTACGCCAATCAGCACTGTAAGCGCTGCAAGGCCATCTCCAAGGCGAACGTAGAGCGTGTCAACAGCGGGTTTGCCACGGAATTTCATTTCTGAACTCACTGGCAACCACAACACGTGCTTCGAGGTATTGTTCAATGAATAATCAGTTGCGTTCTCGGCAATTTTCATTACCTTGATGACGGCCAAAACAGGTAGCAACGCCATCACTGTGTAAGAAGTAAGAGCAATAACTGGCAATATCAACAAAAGAGCTGCAAAACCACCGTACTTTAAGAGCCTTGAAGCCACAAAGGCCTGCAGTAGCAGCGCGATGACATTTACCCAGAAATAAAAGTTGCCATAAAATGCTGTTGTGCCGTCGCGAACAAATGCCAATACGGAATCTTCACCAACGATACCCTGCGTTTGCGCATCGGTCGCTAGTGATTCCTGGATGACCCCGAACAAAAGGTTTTCACCATTAGTGTTGACCCAGTTAGTCAGCATAGCGACCAATGCCGCTAACAATAAAAATTTGCTAAGCAATACAAGCTTGGCACCACTTAAAATACTAGGTTTCTCAGTTTTTTTGGTTTCGGGCGGATTATCAGCATCAGCTTTTGCATGGATAGCTTCCCGCTGAGCGACCTTTCGAACAATAAATATAGATGCAAGCAGTGGAACGATAGCCACTAGCAACAAGGCTTCCGTAGGTAGTACGCCGGAGCCAATTAGTGCATTAACCGCCCAAGAACCAAAAGCCGCGCCAGCAGTTGCACCTATCGCTATGAAAGGCAGCATTCTTTTTCCACGCTCATTGGTGTAGATATCAGCAGCGAATGTCCAAAATTGGGCAACCACGAAAACGCTGAACATACCAACCCACAGGTAGTAAACGACGCCCATGAGCGCAAATCCACCGAAAAACAGATTTGGCTGAAGGGCCCAGAAAATAAGCATATTGGAGATACAAAACAACGTAGCGCGGGTAAACAAGGTTACTCGGTCCCATTTCGCTGCCAGTTGCGCATACCACCCGACGACAAAAAGCAGCAAAATGCTCTGCAGAAAACTAGAATAAGCCTTGACCTCCATCTGTGATAGGCCTTGGATATCCGATATGGCGATCCACCCTTCGCGCAGAGGTTTAATGAAATAGTAAGCCAACAGAATGAGAAATACATTGGCAAACAGTAGAATTGCGGTGGTCCCCTCTCCAGGCTTGACCTCTGTGAAGAGGCGAAGAATTCTCTCACTGGTTGAGAGTTGAGACGGGTTGTCAGTTGACGATTGAGGCATAAAATTCCAAATTTTGAGAGTGTTAGGTATTGTAGAGACACCTGTTACTCAGTAAATGAATGACTTAATAGTACAACAATAGCAGACAGCATCTGATTTCTAAGCTAACGTTATAACTTGGAGATAGCTGCGTTTCGTGTGTGATACTTGCTCATACACAGAACTCACAGGTAACGACACAGTGTCATCGCCACACTCTATTCGACGCAGCCTTTAGCATGGTGCGATGGAAAATCAACAGCGGTTTACATTGCCTTAAAAGTACAAATATTGGGAGTAATTGTGGTTAAATTTTTTACCAGATACAGCGATTGTAAGGGATCTTCGGGCACCGTTCAAAAACCTATCAAATTGCATAGGTTATTAATAAGCCTAACTGCTGCGCTTTGCGCCAGTAGCTCCGTACTAGCGGCGGAAACCCGCACAATCGTAGCCGACCCCACGTTAAGTGCTGGCCCCATACAGCGCTTTCTCCTTGGCCCTGATTACCGCGATCTCTGGACATCTCCTGCAGAAATTGAAGTCCTTGACCTCAGCAGTGAAGCTGGAGGACTCACACCCGCGTTTCGAGTGGGAGGCGCACAAACTTTCGGATTGGCGTTTTCCGGTGCCGACGGCAAGAGCTACACTTTTCGAAGTCTAGTTAAGGAGCAAGCTCAAAACCTTCACGAATCGCTGCGGGGCTACGCCATCGCTGATATTTTTCAAGATCAACAAGCCTCGCTTCACCCAGCGGCAACCAGCATGGTTCCTCCTCTGGCAGAGGCGGCAGGCGTTTTTTACAACACGCCTCGGCTGATAGTTCTACCCGATGATCCCGCCTTGGGCGAGTTCCAAGAACTGTTTGCAAACCGTCTTGGCACCATCGAAGAATTCCCTACCCCAGCTGCTGACGGTTATGAAGGCTACTTTGGCGCAACAGATATCATCAAATCATTTGATATCGTAACGCAGTGGCTCGACAGCCCCGATGTCAGAATTGACGCCCTTGCACTATTGCGACTCCGTCTGTTTGATTTTTACTTGGGCGATTGGGATCGTCACGCCAACAATCACCGATGGGCTAAGATACCTGGCAAATCAGAGTGGCAACCGATTCCAGAAGACCGCGATCAGGCGTTCGTCAATTTCGAAGGCTTCCTACTTTGGTTGGCCCGACCGTTTGAGCCGAGGTTACTTGGATTTGACAACGAGTTCCCTGGCAGCTTTGGACTCACCACGCAGGGCTGGCCTATTCATCGCTGGTTTTTAGCCGAACTCGATCGAGACGACTGGATCAACATGGCCAACGATCTTCGTAACCGAATTACAGACGAAGTAATCGATGAGGCTGTAAGCCTGATGCCAGAGGCTTATAAAGAATTAAGTGCCGACACACTGGCAAGTACACTGAAGAGTCGACGCGACAAATTGCCCGAGATTGCCGAACGCATCTACCGTTTCAGCTCAGAAGAGGTTGATATTCAGGGGACCAATGAAAGCGAGCGTGTCGAGCTACGTAATCTCAGCAACGGCCAACTTGAAGTCATTGTGGCTCAGGATAACGGCGACGCACCCTATTTCCAGCGCACATTCAACGCAGAAGATACTAAATCAGTCAGAATTTACCTTAGCGGCGGTCAAAACACGCTCACGTGTAACGATCTAAGCGGTAGCTCGATCGCTATCGATGTCATCGGCAGCGCTGCCAACGATGCACTTCAAGGATGTGAATTCGCAGCAGTTCGCTTTTCTGAAACAGCAGAAATAGAGAAGCGCAAAGAGGTGTTGCGTGTAACGCCAAGCCCGCAAGCTAAAATTGGCTTGCCAAGCCTTAACGTTCCGCCTGAGTCTGAACGACCACGAGATTGGGGTTCAACTTTGCTCCCTATTTACAACGTACGCGCAAATTCAGATGACGGGCTCGTTTTGGGAGGCGGTGTTTCAATAACCAATTATGCGTTCGGTAAAAATCCTTTCAGCACGCAACACGCATTTTCGGCAGGAGTCTCTGTGACTCGCGGCGAGGCGGAAGCTGCTTATGCTGGCACATTCCAGCAATGGAATCCTAAACTTCGTTATACATTTGATGCCAGCATAACCAGCATCACACAAGCTGATTTCTTTGGCTTTGGCAACGAAACCTCTGATGGCGGTGACAGCGATCAATTTGAAACCGACCAGACGCGAGCTACTATTTCACCCGGTTTCAACTACGTCATAACTCCTGATCTCTATCTATTCTCAGGAATTACTCTCAATTACAATTCCACCGATGACGACGAAGACACCTTGCTTACCGACCTAGCACCGCTCGGTGTTGGTGACTTCGGTTGGATCAGCCTACACGGCGAGCTCGACTACGACACTCGCGATCGCACGGTTCTCAATAGCGCAGGTTCACACATACGCGTTGAGGCTAGCCATTCTCCTGACATTTGGGATGCAGAGGGCTCTTTCACATCTGTGGAAGGCGAGGTTGCGGGTTTCTACGACGTCGGGGCTCGCTCTCTGGTGGCGTTACGAGTTGGTGGCAGGCACGTGGCAGGTAACTTTCCATTCCAGGAGGCTGCCTATATAGGCGGCGCTGACAATGTACGTGGGTTTGATACCGATCGCTTCGCTGGTGACGCCTCAGTATTCGGCAACGCAGAGTATAGATATACCTTGGGACAGGCCTCTGCTTATCTCGCACGGGCCGAATATGGACTGTTTGGCTTTGTCGATGTTGGCCGAGTCTTTCTGGAAGACGCAGACGACGAGGATGAACTTCATCCATCAGGCGGCGCCGGTATGTCAATTTCCGGACTGGACCGAAGCTTTCTGATAAGTTTGGCTATCGCACGAAGCGATGAAAAAACCTCAGGTATATTCAGCGCAGGCTTTAGCTTCTGAAGTAGTGATACAAAAATAGGTAGTTTAGGCACAAAGCGACCATTCACATTGAATGGTCACTTTGTGCTCCCTCGTGAGAGGATAATAGTGCTAGAAAGAATGGCTTAGTTGGAACGAAAAGCCGTTTCTACTTGCCTCTATTGCGATAGGGGGAACCACTGACCTACCCTCAGTAACCATTGATCGGTAGAATGTTTTTACGACAAGATTACTGAGCGCTGCCGAAAACAGCACGTCGACCGCATGATGCTCTTCAGCTTCAACACGCGCCCAAGCTACGGCAGCTGCAGTACCTTGCACTCCATACTTGATAGTTTTGCGCAGCCAAGGTTTTTCAATCGTCTCATTCAAGTTTTTTTCAATGAGAATCGCTGAAGAAAAAGCTGTGCTCGAGTGGCCTGACGGAAAGCTTTGATCATTTCTGTCATTAGGGCGACCACGTTGAACAGTCTCCTTGCCAATTGCCACGATACTTGTCATTGTGCCCATGGCCAACGCATTGGCCGCAACACGACGAACCAAAAAAGTGGAATCCTTAGCGGGAGTTGGCGCAACAATGCTAGTAACTGCCATGCCAAGGAGTAAGGCATTTTTTAAGTCGTCGCTGGCGTCGCCAGCACTATTTTGGCTACCAAAAATTGGCGTGTTGTCGGCCACCCACTCAGAAACACTATTGTCCGCCCCAGTTACCGCAAGCGCAGCAGCCGCGGTGAATGGTATCCACGTGGCGGGCTCTTTGGCGGATTCTTTGGCAATATCAAATACACGCCCCATCGAGGGCAGCTGAACTCCAGTCTGAGCACAGCCAGAAATGGTGCTGCAAACCGCCGCACTGGCGGAGACCATGAACAACGACCATCGGTTCATCGCTCGACACCACTGTTGTTCGAGAGCTGCAATCGCTCGAAATCGAGTGATACCCTATTTTTTATTAATTTCATTACTACTTTTCTACCTCATTCATATTCTGCTGAACTCCACTCGATGCCACTGCTCTATTATTTTTTTGGCACAGAGTACAGAGTGTTGCAAAAATACATTAAAAATTCAGAGCCTAGTTAATTGAGCATCGAGTATCAGCAATCTTAAAAACTAATAAACAACGTGCCAGTAAGTTTAGTTGCTCATAGTTGCATTGTTAACAAATATTTTTTCATCCAACTCTTCATGTTCTGTGCCGATACAGGCCTCTTAAAAAGCTACGGCAGTTGATACTTTTTTGCATCTCAAACCGTACTTCAAGCTGTTATTGAGTGTCTCAAAAACAGACTCTAACAATGGCATCAGTGCGTCTACCATAACGGTGTGAACACGATAACGCTTGGGAGACTTTTTTGCAGTAGCCTGTTAGTGATATGTAACTTATATCTGAGTCACCTAACTTGAATTAACAAAGGAGCGGTGCCTAACATTAGCGCTTGATTTTGACGTCTCTCAAGAGGCGACCTGTTCTGCGAGCTCTACAATGGACCGACAGGCACTAAATCACAAAGGCGGCAACCGCACAACAAAAAAGTGATGAAGTTAGCACATCAGAGTCGTCTATTTGGACGATTACAAAGCGCGGTGTTGTTGGGAACCTTTTCAAAACAAAGTATCGGTTTCCGAACGCAAAACAGACCAAGTGTCAACCAATGTGATTTGTGGGATAACACGCTAAAACAGATTTGACCTAATCATACTTCATGCCATAATGTAGGCACTTCCGAAACGGGCTCGACTGCGACAAAAGCAGCGATATGTCCAATTTTTTGTTCTTAGAGGTTCCATACCGTGCGAAAACATGCGATTTTACTAACTACCACCCTGATGTTCTCTGGGCTTGCCAATGCTGGGGCTTCAAGCGACGATTTAGCGCCGAAATTAGGGCGGGCTAGTGCCGATGAGCAATCACGACCTACTCCGTCAAGCGTGCTACGTCGCTCCGCAGCCTCTGGTTCTGGTGCTGCTGCAGATACCGATGCACAAGGCGACTCTGCACCAACGGAGTTCCAGATCTACGCTAGCGACAAGACTGCCGAGCTCCGCTACCAGCGACAAGGTCCAGTGCTTGGGCTTGGAAATAGCTACGCCAATGTCGGCTTTCTTGTCAGTGAAGAACGAGATAGCGCTTTAACCGGCTCAATTATGTTCAACGCCCAATCCGATTTACTGTCGCAATTTAACTTCTCTTTTGGAATAAAAACCTATGTGGGTCTACTAGGCCAAGAGAACAACGACATATTTGGTATCGGGGGTAGTATTGCAGCCTCTTACCAGTTACCCATAGAGCAAGTGCCACTGAAGTTCAGCGCAGAGTTTGGCTACGTCCCCGATATCTTCGCCTTCGGTCAGTCAGACCGCATCTTCGACTGGAATGTTCGCGCCGGAGTACCACTGACTGAAAATATCGACGGCTATGTGGGCTTTCGCTTCCTACAGTTTGATACGCGTCCAGGCGACCAGGAATTGGATGATCACTTCCATATTGGTATCACTTGGAGACGCTAGTTTCTGGCGTACGATGCTGAGTCAATAAGGGCTCAAACGAAAAAGGCGATGTCTTCTGTACATCGCCTTTTTTTTGACAGAAAAAACCTTACTACCGACATTCTGGCATTGCTCAAGGCAT
>JALZWO010000236.1 GCA_023300375.1 Granulosicoccus sp.
TAGCTATATTGTAGCTACCCAAATCTATACCCGTGCCTGATGTGGTGATGCCATCAGCAGAAATATTTGTCCAGCCCACTAGTATCTGCCTCACGCAATCAATATCAAAGCGAGGTGAGCTAGCGGTACCACAAGACTCGCCGTGCGCGAGTCCTCAACGCTGAACGACAACGTTGCGATTATTATTCCCAAGTTAGCGCACACATATAACTAGAACAATAGCGTTTTCTATTAGCAAAAATAGAGAGGAACAGGCACCGAAATGTTTCGGTGTGGCAGTTTGGTGACGAAACGTGTTTAATGCCTCCTAAACTCCCGTCTGGACACTAAGACTATGCCTCACGCCTTCACTTTCACCGCCGCCTTGCTCCTTGCCACCCTCTGTCTTCCTGTGCAGTCGCAAAGCAACCCAGTGGAGCTCCTGGAGTACGAGGTTGCGGGCAGGACCGACACCGACGGTCCGCGGCCAGTGCTGCTGGCGCTTCCGCCTGGTAACCAAAGCCGACAAATGGTCGAGTTTGTGGTCCAGCGCTACTCGAAGCAGGAGGCAATGCGTCTCGGGTGGACGGTGATTTCGCCGGTGGCCCCCGGGGGCCAATTGCTGAGCGGTTCGAACATCGACAGAGTACTAGAGCTCGTGGACCACGTGGAGCAAACCTACGAGGTGGAGAACGGCCGAATTCACGTGGCGGGCGTCTCCAACGGCGGACGCACGGCGCTCGAGTTGGCGCTCGCCCAACCTGAACGCTTCGCCTCTCTGAGCCTCTTGCCGGGCATGCAAGAGAACATTGACACGGAGCAACTCGAGAGCCTCAAGCACCTTCCCATCGCGATGTACGTGGGCGGTAACGATACAGCTTGGCTGGTACCCATGAAAGCGATGGCGGAAGGACTGACAAAGCTAGGTAACCCGCCCGCCACCTTCCTCATCTTCAAAGGCGAAGGGCACACACCAAAAAGCCTTACCGGTGAGATTCTGTTTCAAGCGTTGGAGTCCTTCCGCCTGAGCCCCGCACTAGAAGGCGAACTGTAACCCGACTTTCTCAGCCAATAGGCTTTGATTACAGCTTGCACTGCCCGCACGCTTATCTCAAGTGGCTCTGCGTTGCACACGTATGCAAGATAAACCTTGCCACCTGAACCTGATATCATCACCACCTACGAATGTAAGCTTTTTTTGAATGAAATGGAGCCCACACGCAACAAACAGATCAAGGTACTTTCTTGATTTGAATGCTCCCAGGCTAGCGGTCTTCCACCTAGCGTTTGACTGCTCCACCCAGCATTTGAAAACGTGAAACAGTTCTCAACAATGAATAGTTATTTATCAGTTCTACTGAGCGAAGCGAAGCTTCGATTCGTCCCTTTTTTAGACTGGATTTTTGAGCTTAAAAATCCTGCCATTTTAAAAGCAGATGTGCTCGCAGGTATCACCGTTGCCTTAGTGTTAATTCCACAGTCGATGGCCTACGCACAACTTGCAGGACTGCCACCGCAAATGGGCCTCTATGCCGCATTTCTGGTGCCGATTGTTGCTGCCCTTTTCGGCTCTTCCCGACAACTACAAAATGGCCCTGTGGCAATCATTTCTCTGATGACAGCGGCAGCACTCTTACCGCTTAATTTAGAGCCCACACAATATATTGCGTACGCCGCGATGATTGCCATACTCGCGGGTGTTATGCAGATGGTTCTGGGATTTTTGCGTTTAGGCATTATGGTCGATTTCCTTTCCCATCCAGTTGTTATCGGTTTTACCAATGCCGCAGCGATCGTAATCGCCAGCACTCAAATCGGTAAGATTCTGGGTGTAAACCCTGAAACTGGAGTACACCTCTACAACACCTTATGGAATGTTGTTTTGGCCGTACCACAAACGCATTTTGCTACTCTGGTGATGGGCATGTTTTCTCTAGCATTACTATTCGGCTTGAAAAAATACGCGCCTAAACTGCCCAACATCATTCTCACCATAGTTATTACCATTCTGATTTCATGGGCAATTTCTTATGAAGAAATGGGCGGTGCTATCGTAGCCGATATCGAGAGCGGATTACCGTCACTGGTTATACCGTTCATAGACTCCCAGCATTTCGGGTTCTTGCTTCTACCTGCCTTTATGATCGCGCTCTTGAGCTTTGTTGAAGCATTTTCAATTGCAAAAGCTGTGGCATCAAAAACTCGCCAACACCTGTCTGCAGATCAGGAAATGGTGGGTAAGGGTTTAGCCAATATCGTTGCAGGCGTAACACAGGGCTATGCTGTTTCTGGCTCTTTCTCCCGCACGGCTGTCGCTTTTGATGCGGGTGCAAAAACAGGTTTTACAGCTATCGTATCGGGAATTATCGTGGGCATTACTTTGTTGTTTTTGACACCATTGCTGTACCACCTACCTGTTGCAACTCTGGCCGCCGTCATCATTGTTGCAGTCATAGGGCTATTTAATTTTGAGCCAGTCCTTCACGCCTGGAAGGTAAATCCACATGATGGCTTTGTTGCATTAGTAACTTTCCTGACCACCTTGTATTTCGCACCTCATTTGGAATGGGGTATTCTTATTGGCGTTGTACTATCGATCATATTTTATCTTTATCGCACCATGCAACCGCATTTTGCTGAAGTGTCTTTGAATGACGAAGGCGTCTATCGTGACGCTCACTTAAATGCATTGGAAACCAGTGAAACTGTCGCTTTTTATCGGTATGACGGTGATCTATACTTTGCTAACGCAGGCTATTTAGAGCGCAAACTACTTAATGCTGTGGCTGACAAATCAAAACTTAAAGTCATTGTTCTAGATCTGGAAGCCGTTGATCAGATCGATGCTACAGGAGAGGAGATGCTCAGCCATATGTATTCACGCTTAGCTGAAGCAGGCATAGAATTCTATTTCTCTCGCGTCAAATTTAAAGTAGAGGATGCAATGAAGCGATCAGGGCTGTACGACAAGATTGGTACAGAGCATTTCTATGTTAAACGCACTCGGGCGATCAAGGCAATAAAGGAAAAATACGGCGATGCGGTAGATGTTAGCCACTTGATTTACCATAAGCCGGTAGAAAATTTGGACGACAACGACAATAACGGTGAACAGGGGCCACATAAGAACGGATAGGCGTTCTAGGGAAATCGATGTCGTTTTCAGACTTAGAGCTTGTAAATTCTCATCCAGTGTTGTTGTTTGCAGACTGGAACTCTTTCACCTGGTTCAAATCCCACTTAACTTCACACTGGTGATTCGCACTCCCCGATGTCTGTCAACATAGTTGCGTGCTAATTCAGGAGAGCTCCTTCACCTGAGTTGACACCCTTTCGTTAAACGTATGCCTGTTCGTGCTCTCTGGGTGTAATGGCGTGTTGTGCTTGGTCCTGATTTTGGCATTTCTTTCTCCTGAAACTTGTCACATAACAGGTTCGAGAATTTGTTCGCTCGGTGCCTCGAACTCAACGCCTGTGGGGTTGCTCTCTGGTTTAAGAGCTTTAAACCTATGTACACAAGCGGCGTGATGCAAGGGGCCAGAAACCACTGTACACCCTGTCTGTAATTTTCTATTTCATCTGCGGCGCAATTGCCGGACTGCTTCATAAACGTCGGCTATAGACATCAGCAAATGATTATACGAATTAACTGATACAACTAACGCTGATGTTGCGCCAGACTATTTGTCTCACTACATCAATTGAGTGGTTTTAATGTATGAATTCCATGAACTGATCCGTCTTCATTGACGGATGTATAAGCGCTTCCGGTTTTGTAAAAAACATGACATTCCAGACTACTTCCTTGACCTGCTTTGTTTTCCTTTAAGCACCTTTTTCCATTTTCAGCATACCATTCGCCTTTGGCGTTACCTCTTCGATTGCCAGCCGCCCACGAAGCTTCATACTCGCCTTCGGCTCCAAAAATCGCAGTTGCAGAAACGCCTGGTTTATCCTTACCTACATATGATTCCTTGATTCCAGAAAAGGTTGTAGTGATTTCTTCAGTAGTCAGAGGAACCGCGCCTTCTGGAATTTTATGACCTACCGTAGCGCACCCCTGTATAGCAAACAGAGCCAACGCTAATAAGATACTAAGTTTCATATTATTTTTCCGTAAGCAATCGCCTTGTTGCCACTAAGATTTTACCCATTGCCACTCAGCATTTCAATTCATAAAGGTATCCCCAGATCTCGACATAAAATTCCAAGGTAATGGACTTAATTTTCAAAGAATAAGCTATTGGTGAAATGATCTGTACGCTTCCACATATTGCTTTAGGCACGACACAGATTTTCATTTCTTTAGCTGGACATGACGATTGCCAGCGTGATCTTTTGATTGCCCTATGTCGCGAGCGAACAGCCTCATCTACCTGCAATTGACATTGACCGACCAGAGCGGCAGCGCCAACAGGCTTGTGTCTAACCACAGCTTCAACGCTTTGTTATATTGACCAGTTTTTAATTCTATCGTAACCTATAAAAACCAATAACTATCTGCATAAAGTAGAAGCTTAGACATTTGCTATTTGCGAAATAAAGTAGCAAGAGTTATACGCTTGCTAACATTCTCTCTACCTT
>JALZWO010000237.1 GCA_023300375.1 Granulosicoccus sp.
CTGTAAAACAAATGTAGATCATCTAAAAGCTCTAGCCCACCACTTACCTTGGAAACACTGCCGCAACAATTGACAATAATACGACTAATATCAAAAAATGAGCACTCTGTCTCTATTGATAATTTCATCCCAACGGCTTACCAAACGCTATCTCATCTTCAACTGGCACGTCGCCTTGACTTGGAGTAAAGAGAATAATTCTATATGGTTGGCATTCCCACCCTATCTAATATTGCTTTTCATCGTGACGCTCGGGTTTCTGCCTTCTCCTCTCGAGCAACCACTACACCATTAGCAGCAAGCGCTCCATTGACTTCAGTTCAACGCAGAGAACTGGGAAACGTACTTATACATCTGGACAATATTGAGAATGCGCTGAAATCATCCGGTAGAAATACAACCGAGACTCTGATCGAATCAGTGAATGCCAGTACATCTGTGAAAAGCAGTGTATTGGCGATTAACGCTGATAATCCAATTAGTCAGAAACAGTTGGCTAACCAAGTGGTTAATGGCAGCTTCGAAGAAGATGTCATCACTAGAGCCTTTGCGCAACTGAACAATATAACGGGCTGGAGCAATTCAGCCAATGGTGGCATAGAGGTATGGCGTAATATACCAAACATGCCGGCGATTCAGGGGAATCAGCATATAGAACTTGATGTTCAGGGAGGAATGGATACGCTGGACCAGAACGTTGCCACAGTACCGGGACAAATTTATGAATTTAGTTTTGCCTATGCTGCTCGACTAAATGTAAACGAAGAGTCCAATGAAGTCGAGATCTTCTTCGATGGAGAGCTTCTAGATACAATTAGCGGAAATGGCAAAGATCGGTCAGAGCTAGACTGGAACGTGTACAGCTTCACCGTTGAGGCAACTTCCGCAGAGTCTGTCATTAGTTTTCGTGAGACCTCTTCAGATGGAGTAGGAATCCTGCTAGACGCCGTGTCGCTAACTGAATCAACCAAGGCTGTAGGAACATCGTCTGCAAACGAAGTGTCTACCGTAGCCAATCAGGTAGTACTGTCTGACGCTGCAATACAGTCTGGATCCATTGCTATCAACAATAAATCTATAAACATCGATGTCGATAACGATACCTTGCATGATATTGTCGATTCAATAAACGCAGCAAAAACTGGAGTCACAGCAACATTGGTTAGCGCCGGTGTGAACGCGGAAAATCAAACCCTGTATACAATAGATTTGGCAAGCGACAACGGTGGATTTTCGTTGAAAGATAATGGAACAGGTTTGTTTGCTGCAATTGGATTAGAAACAGGAGCGTATGGCCAGGTCTATGAAACCACAACCTACTCTGGAAGAAAGGTTCGCGGCTACCGGGCCGCGAATGCACTTGAAGGAATTCAAGAGTCGCTAAAAAACTTGTTCAAAGATGAATCGACTAGTGGAAGTTTATCGCTTAAGTCCTCGTTATCAGAAATATTCAGCGACCTGGCGGATCGTTACGGCGAATCAAAGATATTAGCACTTGGTCTTGATCTCACTGAATTCGAGGAAGGTTTTCTGGACATCAGCAAGCAAAGTCGCAAACGCTTCGCTAAGGCGGTGTATGAGGATGACAATCGTCTAGAAAAAATACTATTGAAATCGTACACTTCCAATGAAGAGGGTTTGATCGATGCGATTCGCGAAACCGTGAAAGCGGAGCTAAAAAATAATGGTGGTTCCATCGGGTCTATTGTAAATACCTACGCTTAAGTTATCGCGTACTACGATCAAGCTCATGCCTGCAGGATCACATTGGACGGCCAATCCGTTTGTTAAGGTGGTATGTGCCCTTAGGCAGGACCATGAATACAGCAAGCTAGAGCCAATACCCAGCGACTTAGCCTGTAGAAGTTCAGACTTAATCTGACACCTTATTTGAAAATCAGGACTGGAAACAGACTTGAAAAAGGTGAGGATTACCAGTTTTAATGTTAGTGCGACCTTTCATTAAAACTAACGAGGCAACCCTCATGATTCATAACACCCTCAGACTAATGGCATTGTTGAGCGTTTCCACAAGACTATTATGAACGAGTTTTATCAAGTGACATTCAGGAAGAAAATTTATTCAATGCTTGAGCTGTTGCAAGCAGATCTTGACGAATGGGTGATCAAATATAATACTGAACGAACATATCAGGGCAAGATGTGTTGTGGCAGAACTCCGTTCGAAACACTATTCGATGGACAACGACTCTGAAGGAAAAGCAGCTAGGTTAAGCTTGACCTGACAGACAACACGTTAAAATCGGTAACTGTCAGATCGAGTCTGAACTTCTACATATTAGCTGCTGAAATGCCCAAACGGCCATTAACGCTCAATTAATATTCAATGCGCTTCTGCATAGGTAACATTGCCGTTGTGCAGGAAGCAAGCTCTATCAAACAACGTTAGATCAAGAGGATTGGGTAGTCGCACATCGTTGAAACTAGGTGTGAGTTTATCCGTGTATTCGTAAGAGCGATCAATTTGAGAAACGCATATGATGATGATTTTTTGTTTGCGAGCAAACGCCTTTAGATCGTTTACTTGTTCTGACAAGTCTGGCGTGTTACGTTTTTGATCGAGCAGCTGCAAGTAGTCGACAACTGCCATTGTGCCAGTTGCTGAATTGCTTAGCTTATCGATTATATATGCGGCAGAAATCGAATCAGACCCGTCGAAGTGATACTGATCGCTCGAACATATATTTTCTTCGCCGAGCAATCTTAATTGCTCTTCGACGTCGTCCTGATTCCATTCGAGAGTAAAGAACCATCCGTGATTTCCCTTTTGAATGGATTTAGCAACAATATCCACACCCATTTTTGTCTTCCCTTGACCAGGTCGGGCGCCTAACAGAACTAGCTCTCCTGGTGCGATGAGTTCCAGCATCTCGGTAGTTGGGCTACGCGATGCAACATGTGATGCGAGCAGACTCCAGTTTTGAATTCCCTCACCCTGAGCAATTCTATCTAGTGCTGCGTGTAGTGGAATTTGCTCTTGGCGAGATAGGGCTTTGGCGCGTCGCTTTAAGTTGTAGATCGGAGTTGATAATTTCATTAAATAGCCTCTGCATTGAGCCGTGGTTGCATCCTCCCTTTGAACCTGCTCTAACAGTTGCCATGAATGAAAAACGCCCCGCATGTAGTTTACTTTCCCAATGGGAGGGGGAGGCAGTGGGCTTCGGCCTGCATATTATTATGCACAAAATTCCCATTGGTGTCACTAGGGCCTATCAATCCTAGTGAGTGTCTCGTATGGGATTTGCCGCCATTCCCTGTCAGTTGATTTTAGAACTATGATTGTCCGCTATATAGAAATTCTTATCGATATCTGGGTTCACGAATTGCAGTCATTCTGAATTATTGATATTGTTGCTTGCGACAAAGTCCCTTGGTAATTAGGCCGACAGATTCCCTTGGTAATGACAATACTACAATTTAAAGCGCTTAAACACGGCGAATAACGATTTATCGCCAATTAACTATGGGAATTCTCTGAAGCAAGTGTCTGGTTAGACTTGACCAGAGCAGCTGCTCATACTTTATATCAACAGCATGAGCAGGCGCTTGGCTTGCCCGAGTTCACCGAAATCGAGTCTTTGGGCGTTGAGCACCGTCAAACCATTGCAAAAATTCGTGCAGGCCCACCGGTACCACCACGATGCTTGGGCGCACCGATGACAAGCGTTGCGCCAGATGCCGGCACACGATCCAGATTGGCGAGATTCTCTATTCCAAAACGTCCGGTAGGCAACCAAGCATAGTGGGTCGCAAAGTCGGCAGAGATTCCGTGATCGAGCGACAGCGTGTCTGAAGCGATGGATTGCGCGCCAGTCTCTAGTAGCATTTGTGCGGCTTCAACATGAAAGCCCGGGTAGTGCTGCGCTTCACCATCAAAGTTGCGGTAGCCATCAGTTTCAACCTTAGAGGCCCAACCCGAATACATGGCAATACAAGCACCGTTAGGAATGTCCCCGTGCGCATCAATCCATGCCTGCAGATCGTCAGGTGTTACTAGAGTGTCAGCATCCTCTGCGGCGCGTGCAGCTATGTCAATCACACATAATGGGGCAACCAGTGACGAGACGGGAATTTCATCCACCGATGTACCATCGGCTGAGAAGTGCAATGGCGCATCGATGTGAGTGCCGGTGTGCTCGTTGATCGTAAGCCGCTGCAGATTGAAGCCATTGTCTGCAAAGTTAAACACCTGCTCGCGCGAAAACCCACTCTCCCCAAAATAGGTCGGAAAGTCTTCATCATAGGTGTGGGTCATATCCTCAACTGATTCATGGCCTTGAGCCATGGCAGTGGTTCCCACACTGGCGGCCGCAACCGTTGCTGCACTGGCAGCGCCTACCTTAAAGAAATTACGCCGCGACAACATCTTATTTTTAACGGCATTCATGACGCAGACATCACACATTTCATAATCTCCTGTTAGAGGTTGTATCCAATACTAGCCATACAGAAATACAGAAATACAGAAATACAGAAATACAGAACGCAACGATAGCCGCTCATCACCAGTTTTACACCACCTCAAATTCTGAATCAACCGGAACTTGCAGCGCTGTCACCAAATGATTGGTAGAAGCCGCTAGAGCCACGACCTGCATCAGTTCTCCGTGTTCTTCGTCGCTCATGCCTTTGGCTTTGGCCGCTGCTGTATGCGAATGCACACAATAGCTGCATCCATTGGCAACAGAGACCGCTATGTAAATCATCTCGCGTGTTTTCGGATCGAGCGCACCGGGCACTGCCATCAACGATTTGACATTCTCCCAAGTGCGTTTCAGTCCCGGCGGATCAGCCGCTAAAGCTCGCCAGATATTATTGACAAAATCAGAGCCTCGGGTTTTTCGGATGTCATCGAAAACCGCTTTAATCTCTGGATTAGCTTCGACTTCAGCGTCGGTATACAAGTGGGTCGTTGCCATCATCAGGCTCCTTATTTACAGAAGGGGTTATGGAATCAACACCAGCGAACCACCGCCAGTCATATTCTCTAATGTGTCGTGTGCCTGGCTTGCATCTTTAAGCGCAATGGGGATAGCAGGAGCAGCTTTTAAAACGCCAGACTGAAAGTTCTGCATCACTTTTGCTGCCATGCTTTGATAGTGCTCTGGATCTTGCAGATAATGGAACAGGATCGGTCGTGAAACGCTCAGCGATTTCGTGGCCAGCGTACTCATCGCAATAGGATCAACCGGGCCAGAAGACTGACCAAAGTTCACCAGATGTCCGCACATTGCCAAGGATTCAAGTGAACCCACAAAAGTATCTGCCCCGACGGAATCGTAGACAACATCCACACCTGCCCCACCGGTTAGCGCAGCTACCGATTTTGCAAAATCGACTTCTCGATACAATATGGTATGAGTGCATCCATTCATCTTGGCGATATCGGCTTTGGCCTCAGAGCCGACAGTTCCTATCACAACGGCGCCGATGCTGGCAGCAGCCTGACATAACATACGACCCACGCCACCAGCGGCGGCGTGCACAAGGATCGTCATGCTCGGTTTGACGCGATGGACTTGCGTGGTGAGCATCTCAACGGTCATCGCCCTCAACAAATTGGACGCTGCGGTTTCGTCAGAGACGCTGTCAGGCACGGGCACGGCCAGAGTGGCAGCCAGGATGCGGTGAGACGCATAAGCACCATAACCCCCTGTTACGTAGGCGATCCGATCACCCGGTTTCAACCCCTGCACACCTTTGCCTACGGATTCGATGACACCGGTGGCTTCACACCCTGGGATACCCGGCAAGCCGAGCGTCTTGTACAAACCGGAACGCACATAGACGTCGTGGTAATTCACACCCACAGCCGTTTGGAGAACAACCACCTCACCCTCGCCCGGTTCTGGCTGGGCTATGTCTTCCAGCACAAGTTTATCTGAATCGCCGTAGGCACGGATCACAATAGCAGTTGGCACACAAGCTCCTGTTTGTAGGCATCGATGTGTAACGTTATCAGTGCGTCACTTCTGACGATGGACCGCGATAGACACCAGTTTATAGTGAAATTCAATATAAAAAAATCTCAACATACCATCAAACCGCCACACAAAAATACCTACAACCCGGGTATTTCATCAGTGAAACGGCTACCAGTTACTTGTCCACCTACTGTTTGACACGCTGGCTGGGACCGGTGCAGCTCTATCACTCATCTGACACCTGACCAATATCCAACACACAGCCATTACCCTAGCCGGGCGCCCGTGGCTCTCTCAGCTGCCTAGCAAACCGCTGGCGGCGGTGCGCGTGCTCCAGCGGAGCGACGAGTCGCTGACTCCTGCACACCATCTGCCCGCCAGATGAGACAGGGTCTTGTCGATCACGAACCGATCCTCAATACTGTGGTTCGGCATTCCGTGGTCCGACCTTCGGCAATGATCCTCATTGGACCGACCGAGCCGGCCTCCCACAAGCACTGCAGATACTCAGCGTTTCAAGCTTGTATACACCGTTGTAAGATCAGTGCAAAGCCCTAGACAAGCTCAAACCCGATAGTAGTTTCAACAGCGAAGGGCACACACCCCTAGCGAAACAAATTTACATCACTTTTGAAACTTACTAACTTAGGGCTCTACATCATGAAAACTTTAACTAAAACTATTGCTATCGCTGCTTTAACGGCCTCTTTTGCTGCTCCTGCTTTCGCGGCGGTTGCTGACGATATTCGCCAAGTTGCTGCTACAAATGGCTACATCAACGTACAAGTTAACGGCGACCAAGTTACTTTGAACGGCTTTGTTGAAGACACGTACGCACGTCAATTGGCAGAAAACACCACTCGCAAGCAAGGCTACACGGTACAAAACTACTTGCTTTTATCTACCTCTAAGTAAGAACGTTCTGACTTAACCTTCCTCTCCAAGAAAGTCAGATTGTAGCCTGAAGCCGGACCACGCGAATGTGGTTCGGCTTTTTTATGTTCGTTGATTAAGCCCCCTGCGCAGGTAGCCAATAGCAGTAACTAATAACAGCAGCCAAAAACGGCAACAAACCAACGCAACTAACAGCCACTCACTTGTTTGTAGTTCTCTACTGATCAAGCTATCCTCACACCTTCCTATTTATACCTCTCTGTTCACACTTTCCTTTTCTCATTACACAATACATTTCCTGTATTCTGGAAAGCAGGGATATTCACCATGCATTGATTGTGTAAGACATGTTTCAGCTTCGGCCAATCACGAAATTTTTTTTATTCAGTGCCATTGTTATCGCGTGCACCTTTCGCGTACAAACCTTATGGACTGCACTAAATAGCGGGGACGAAACCCCTCTTCTGGCATTCCCATTGAGTGTCGTTTTTCCCATCACATTATTCATCGCTTTAATGTTCATGAACCCAACGCGAACCCGCGAGGGAATATTCATGCGCCTTGGAACCTTGGTGCATCTGATATTAATCGTTGCCCTGCCCAGTGTCGCTTTGCATCTGGCCTTAGGGTTTCCCTTTGTATTTCTAACAGTTGAGCTCTTTGAAACTAGGTTACCCAGCTCGATAAAAGCCCCCTTCTCTCGTTGGGTCCTAGCATGATTGATATTGAATTCGCTATTGAATTAATTTGGCTGTTGAGATGGTCTCTGTTTTTAACACCACTAATAGCGATAACCACCTTGTGTTGGATAAACCGCGCAGATCAACGCAAGATGGTAGGTGCGTTATTCGCTTTTCTATACGGTTTAGGCGTAGTTTTTATAACCCATCAAATTGCGATTGCCTTTGGCTGGTGGCATTATGGCGGGCAGGCGCTGATGCTTATGGGTATACCAGCAGATTTATGGATTGGCGGGACATTACTGTTCGGTCCTGTGCTCAGCTTAGCTTTTCCACGTGTTGGCCCCATCA
The DNA here is from genome assembly GCA_023300375.1 of Granulosicoccus sp. Taxonomy (GTDB): domain Bacteria; phylum Pseudomonadota; class Gammaproteobacteria; order Granulosicoccales; family Granulosicoccaceae; genus Granulosicoccus. Next base: position 7,871 of record JALZWO010000237.1, read on the forward strand.
TGCTGGTACTCCCATTCATCATTGGTGTGCACGGTATCTTTTTCCAATCACTTGAACCTTTGGTGTTCGCAGGTAAAGGCTGGATTTTTGGAACCTTGTTTGTGTTTTCATTAGCGCACATTCCAGCCATCTACCTAGCTCGCTTGACGGCGCAAGATCAGCATCTTCCAATACGAGCTGCGTTATTGGCTTTTGGTTTCGGATTTCTTGCCTTTGTTGTTCAGCCCTCTCTGGTTATGACAGCCATGGGTGGCAACTGGCATTTAAACGAACTCCCCTTGTGGCGCTTGATCATTGGATTGCCTTTACTAGCATTGTGTTTTGTATTAGGTATATCCGCTGTACAAATGTTTGTTGTGCACGGTGAAGGAACCCCTATTCCACTAGATTCCACAAAACGTTTGGTACAAACTGGTGTGTATGCCTATTTAATAAACCCCATGCAACTCAGCTGTGCATTATCTTGGGTAGTTATCGGATTTATCGTTGGCAATATTTGGGTGGCTTTTTCAGCTCTGATGGCCTGGGTATTCGTAGCCGGTATGGTTCGCTGGCATCATCGTCATGATCTATTAGTGCGCTTCCCAGAAGGCTGGCCAATCTATCGCAAAAACGTGTTGGAGTGGCGCCCTCGTTGGCGCCCATGGATAGCAGCACCTGCAAGCATTCACTACGACGGCAATAATAGAACACACATAAAGTTCGTGTCCTTTTTACAAGCCAACCATGCAATAGGTTTGAATTTTTTAAACAAACCTGAAAATAAATTAGCTTATCAAGAGCCCAATGAGGTGCGTTACTTCTATGGAATAACAGCGGCTGCCAAAGCGCTAAACCATATTAATTTCTTCTGGTGCCTTGTGGCAGCAAGCCTGTTAGTCTGTATTCTACCTATCAACTATCTACGCAATTTAAGCGCTAACTTAAAAGCCGAAAATGCAGTCACCACCCGTTAAACTTCCTGCAAAAGAGCCTATCTCATGGTTATGGGGATTAGATCATCTTGCAAAAGTACAAACCGACCAACTGTCTTTCTATGAATCACTAGCACAGCGATACGGTGATGCGGTGTGTTTACGTTTTGGCCCTTATCGCACTTGGTTTTTTTTCCACCCCGATCCTATTCAAGAACTACTGACCCGACAATCCGATAATTTGATCCGTTTTAAGCCCATTATCGATGTTATCCGTCAGTGGAACGGTGACAGCTTGCTTGTAGCCGAGGGTGAATCGTGGAAAAAACGGCGTCGTAAAGTGCTACCAGCTTTGCAAACCAAACGGCTGCCTAATTACGGTAAAACGGTGGTTCAACTAGCAACAAATTTGTGTGACTCTTTCGATAGCCAAGCATCTAACACCGGTATGGTTCAGATTGATACCGACAGTGTGATGGCGCGGCTGGTGCTGGATATTTCAGCAACCAGCTTATTCGGCAATCAGCCCTTTAATAACGGCAACGAGATCGAGCGAGCTATCCATGTGTTATCCGATACCGCGTTTCGTGAATCCACCTCACCCTTCACACTGCCAGACTTTCTGCCACTCAAAAGTAAACGTGATAAGCGCTGGGCAATGCGTGTTGCAGATGACATGGTCACCCGCATCGTTCAGCAAAGACTTAACGAGGACAGCAAAGAAAATGCAACTGACCGAGGCGATTTATTATCCATGCTGGTTGAGCACCATGAAGGGGATGCCCTAGCCATTCGTAATGACTCTATGAGCTTACTCATTGCTTCACACGAAACATCTGGTGCATTACTCAGTTGGGTGTTCGCTATGTTGGTAGAACACCCCAGCATTCTTCACAAAATAACTGAAGAGATAGAGACAGTTTTGCAAGGACGACTACCAGAGTACTCAGACTTTAAAGAATTAAACTATGTGCGAGCAGTTGTGGAAGAGACGTTACGCCTATACCCAACCGCCTACGCTTTATTCACACGCACCGCTTTAAAAGATTTAACCTTGGCAGGAATCAACATACGAAAAGGCGATAACGTTCATATTGTGCCTTACACCCTGCATCGTTCGGCGCGCTGGTTCAACAACCCAGAAGAATTCCAGCCCACTCGATTTTTAAACGAGCCCACTTGGCCTAAATACGCCTATCTTCCATTCGGTGCAGGACCTCGTGTTTGCATTGGCCAAAATTTCGCTCTTATGGAGGCATGCTTAGCATTAACCACCATTCTGCAACGATGGCACCCAACAAAAACTGACAGTAAGACTGTTCCTGAGGCTAAATTTTCCCTAAGGCCCAAAGGCGGACTTCTACAAACTTGGACACGCGTATAAAATTAGGAAGAATAAACCGTCTATTACCAACTAAGGCGCCAAACCAAAATACCTACCATCACGATACGTTAACAGTGAGACGGCTACCCATTTGCCGCACCCTACTGTTTGACGCACCGGCTGCGCCCCGTCAACCCTCTCCATCACACATCTGGCACCTGATCAATATCCACCGCGCAGCCATTGCCCTAGGGGCGCCCCTAGCCGGGCGCCCCTACTCAGGCGCCCCTAGCCGCCTCTTCCTTGTGCATTACCCATCGACCATCCCTGGCCGGGCGCCCATGCCTCTTCAACTATTTAGCAAACCGCTGGCGGCGGTGCGCGTGCTCCAGGGGGCGACGAGTCGCTGACTCCTGTACACCATCTGCCCGCCAGATGAGACAGGGTCTTGTCGATCACGAACCGATCCTCAATACTGCGCTCCGACTTTCGTGGTCCGACATTCGGCAATGATCCTCATTGGACCGACCGAGCCGGCCACCCACAAGCACTGCAGATACTCAGTCAAATGTTGAACAAACTTTGTTCATAACAACATGAGCAAGAAGCAAGCTGAGCGATAAAACTAAAAATACGTCAGCATTGATAACGTGAAAGCGGTAGGGCGAAGTGCGTTGTTTGTAAGCATCGACTGCTTTCGGGGACACTCAGCAATTATTAGAACCCAATATCAACATCATCAAATATGGGTGCTTCAAACTGATATTCGTCTGAGAAGTTGACTGTGTAGCTGACCGATGCACCGTCAGTGATTGAGGTCAATGTAAAAGTTGCCGGATCACCGTTAAATGCATTTATGAGTAATTCTTCTGAATTGGATGAGATGAATACTCGCCCTGCATTGGGTCGCCCGCCTTCTCGGCCGTTCATAAATTCCATCGGCCCAAGGGTTTGAATATCAACTGGGCTATCTAAAATATCAAAAACCTCATCGGCGTCAACGGTCAGTCCAAAAGTGCCATCGGGCAAGGCATTCAATAGATTGCGTCCACGCCCTTGGGCCAGTGAATAACGATAACCATTTGAGGGGCGATTTAGCGTTAAGTTGAAACTGGACCAGCTGGAGAAACGTGGATCATCTTCATCGGTAAAGAAGAACAGATCCTCAGCAGTGATAGTTGAGGCATCCCGTGAATCTGTCAACGTAAGGCCTAAAGAGCCAAACGAGGCGGGACTAAAACTGTCATCAGATATTATCGAAGGGCCCCAATCAGCGAAGCCGCTGAATACGATTGGACCCACAGCGCAAGCATCTGCATCAATTCGCCCACTGAAGCGCCGCTGGACTTCTCTATCTGCGGGGAAAACTCTAAGCTCACCTCCGTTAGGGCAACTAAACGTCTCAACAGATTCGAACTCATTAACGATTTCTTCGATGGACACAAGACCGATAGTCGAACGGGCTTCAATGTCACCCAGCCTTCCTATTGTGGCCATGATTTTTTCTACCGCCACGCCGTTAATGATTTCAAATGTGGTGTCGAGTGTGGTTCTTACATTTTCTGGCAAATCCTCAGTAGGAGTCGTGGTTGGCGGGGGCGTGATCGGTTCAGCTTGAACATTATTAGAATCGCTAATAGTGGCGCTTGCTCGGCCGGTAATAGAAACTGCTGTTATTTCGTAGGTATAAAATTCCCCAGCCACTCGACTGCTATCAAAATAGCTTCTTAGAAATTCACCTTCCACGGTGTCGATTAAAATTCCGTTGCGGCGAATCTCATTGCTGTTGATTCTTGGCCTAGAAATCCCAGCAGGTACCCAGAAAATCTCTGCCGCAGTATCCGAATAGATTGCAATTGAGAGATTCTGTGGTGCGATTTCTGGACGTGTGTTGTCAACTGGCAAGGGTTCTGGTGTTGGCTCTGGTTCTACCGGCGCTGTACCGTTACTGTTGGTGTTAACAGTGATGAGAGTCGGTTCAGATCGTCGCCCAGTATTATCGATCGCGATGACTGAGAAATTAAAGCTACGCGCCGAGCTTAAGTCATTTGTATAGAAGCTAACACCATCAGTTGTGGCCACTATATTACCGTCACGACGAATTTCATACAGTAAGCCTGGTGTGCTCGAACGTGCCCAGAAAAGTTCTGCACCTGTTGATGAATACACACTTGCTTGAAGCTGTGCAGGTGGGCTGAGTTCGCTCGGGTTCGTCCCTCCCTCTTCTGACAAGGCCCCTAAGGTGACGCTGCTGGTTGCCGAGCGTTGGCCTGTAGAGTCGATAGCGGTAACTGTGAAGCTGTACGTAGTGCCTGCTTGTAAGGAACTGTCGTAGTAGCTCAAGGCATCGAATACACCGATGACATTTCCGTTCAAGCTAACTTCGTAGCCGATAACCAGATCATCGCCTGAGGATCGGTTCCAAGTTACTTCACCGCCTGCACCGTTATACAGCGTGGCTGTTAAATTTTCTGGAACACTAGGGGCTGTGTTGGCGATGGCTATGTTAGAGGCGACTAAACCCGCAAGGAGTAGGTGTGTAATAGATATTTTGGAAATTGTCATGCGATGGTGACCCCATTTAAAATTTTATAAATCCACTTAGCAATATATAGCATAAATGTTTTAACGATTACCGTGACTCATATCATCGTTCTATGAATAGGGCCGTATTATTACGCCTAATTAAAATAATGTGCCAAAGTAATAATGCGTATTATTACTTTTTGGCATTGCGTGGTTTTAACTCATTCTTTGAATACAGATGGATTTAATAACACATGATCATTGATCATTGATCACATAGGATTAGCAGTCTCTGATTATGCGCGCAGTAAGTTGTTTTATGAAACCGTGTTGTCCACCTTGGATATCCAGTTCATTGTTGAAATTCAAGGCTGGGCAGGGTTTGGAAAAAAAGAAGATAAGGCTGAAGTTTGGTTTGGCCCAGATGAAATAACGCAAAGCCCGATGCATATAGCGTTTTCAGCAAACAGTAGGAAAGAAGTAGATCTTTTTTATCAAGCGGCTATCGCTGCAGGTACGACTTGTAATGGTAAACCAAGTGTTAGAGAAATCCACCATCCCAATTACTACGGTACGTTTGTGGTTGACCCAAATGAGCATTATATAGAAGCGGTTTGCCATCGCATAGCTGGGTAACTATCACCATCATTTAGCAAGAAGACCCAAGTACCCATGATGTTCACACGCCACTGCTTGAGCATTTATCCGATATGCGTAAGCACTCGCCACCAGAAAGTGTGCACGCTTTGGATTAAGCAGCGCTTAAATTGCCTGCGATAACATGTTGGACGCTGAGAGAAAAGGGCCAAGTAACTCGACTTTGCAAAACGCTTAGAGATAGGAGTCGCCATTGTTTGGCGGCCCTTTTGAGTTTGGTTGATGTGTGTTTATGTGATTGATGTGTGTTTGTAACTATTCAGCCGTCTAACGCGTTCATCTTTCCTGTAGCGCTTGTGATTGAATTCTGCAGACAGGCTGATCTCCCCGTTGCAAGGATTGCTGCGCCTTGTTTCAAGTTTTTTCGATAGTATTTCAAGTCGCACGTCAGCGCTGTAATTCTGCCAGTTTGCTGGATATTGACTACTCTTTTTATACACAGTAAACGAGTATGGTAGCAATACTGACAAGCCGTACCCATCCAAAGCGACAAGCGCACGATTCCCAATGGCGTTAAGTATCGGGAAGTAAGTGCTTTATCGCAACATAACTGTAAGAAGTTTGCTGTAGATGTAGGAAGTACTCTTGTTCCAACCACAAGAATCACAGATAGCCATTGAAGCGACTCCCGCATGTCACTGCGTGAGGTATTGCTTTCGTCGTGCATTTTTATGTGGCAAAGAGTAAGTTCACCGGACGTTCCTTTGGACACAGACAGGGGTTTATAAAATCAGTAGCAATCACAGTACCGTTTAAACCCGCAGTTCAGTTAGCCTCGACACTGTTCTAATCAAGGCTACCGAAGGTACCGTTTTTAAGTAGCCACTATCAATATAACAAGAACAGTCGCTCTGAATGTTTAATTTTCTCGGTGTTGGCACAACGCTGCTTACTACATTAGTTTATCTAAAGATGATCGTAAAGGAGCAGATGAGGTTTTTTTGAGCTTGTTAACATTTGTTGATCTTTAGAGATGGGAGTGTCCATATTCTTTTAAAAAAAAAAATTTTACGCTGAGTATTGTGACAACATCACCGCTTGGACAATGGAAAAAAATAATGAGATCAATTCGTGAGAGTTTGGTTTGCAATACAGCTGTACAAGCAGCGAAAACCACGTGCGTAGCATTGATTACTACGCTCGCTGTAATGATTATGCAGCCTGCTGCTTTCGCCGCCCCCGGACTCGACACACCAGTTGCAGTGGCCCCGTACCTTGATGGTGCATTCCCCGACACAAGCCCTGGCTCGGCGGAGGGTGGCTATGTTCAGGTCGACTATTACCCGGGCCTGTCATTCGTTGAGCCCATTAGAATCATTGAGCATCCTGTTGAAGATCGCTTATTGATTGTTCAAAAGGATGGCACCGGTTGGACCGTATCTCATCGGGAGGGGGCGACCGACAAAGTCCTGTTCTTCGACATCAGCTCTATAATGCACGGTAAATCAGGTATAGGTGAAGGTGGTATCAGTGACCTTGTTTTCCACCCGGAGTTTGGTCTTTCGCAATCATCCAACTCAAACTATGTGTACATATCCTATCGATGGTCTCCGACACAGTCTGGAACATTCTCATTTAACCCTACTCTCCCTGGATACGATCGTGTATCGCGTTTCTCTGTCATTAACGGTCAAGTCGCACTCAGCAGTGAACAGGTTCTAATCAATCAGTATGACCGGGAGCAATGGCATCTCGGTGGTGATATGTTCTTTGGCGATGACGGCTTTTTGTATATTTCCAAAGGTGACGAGGGCAACTGTTGTAATCGATTTTTTAATACTCAACGTCTTGACGGTGGTCTGTTCAGCGGAATACTTCGCATAGACGTAGATCAGGACACCGGTCGAAGCCATCCGATCAGACGGCAACCAACTCATCTTGAAGAAGACCCGACTTTAAATGGCCCGCAATGGCCGCCATCGTTCACACAGAATTATCTTATTCCAAACGATAACCCCTTCGTCGATCCAAGCGGTAACACGCTTGAAGAGTTCTATAGCATTGGTCTGCGTCACCCCTGGACCATATCGCGAGATCCCGGCACAGGTAACATTTGGGTTGCCGATGTCGGTCAGTCGGCAATGGAAGAAATCAATATCTCCCGACTAGGTGACAATCACCAATGGGGTTATCGTGAAGGCACCGTCGCTGGTGTCATTGCCAGGCCAGCAAATATCATTGGTAATGAAGCGCCACCAATCTGGGCCTATCCGCGTGACGATGGTCAGGCCGTTATTGGGGCTGGTGTATACCGGGGTTCTAGATTTCCTGATTTAATCGGTAAGTATGTTTTTTCCGATTTTTTAAGTGGCAACCTCTGGACAGCGGACGCCAACGGGAGCCCAGGCAGCATAGAACGGATAGGCTCTGTCACCGCCGGTTTCCCTAACGGTATCAACTCGTATTTGCTCGACAGTAAGGGCGATGTCCTGATGGCGCGTACTGCCGGCGGTTTGGCTGCAAACGGCAAGATTGAAATGCTGACTCGTGCAGTCGACGTCATTCCTGAACAGGAACCGCCATTCGCACTATCGCAAACGGGTGCTTTCAGCAATGTGGCAAATCTAGTACCGCGCGCCGGTTGCGTACCTTACGATCTAAATGTGCCATTCTGGTCCGATTCAGCAGTGAAATCACGCTGGATGTGTATTCCAAACGACGGCAACCACGATACCGACGGTGAGAAAATTGGCTTTACAGAGTTGGGGGACTGGTCGTTTCCGAAAGGCGCTGTGTTAATTAAGCACTTCGAATTATTAACCGATACTTCAAACCCTTCTTCTGCCATCAGGCTTGAAACACGTTTTATCGTTCATGCTGAAGATGGTTACTACGGTGTGACCTATCGATGGAATGATTCTGGCACCGATGCGTTTCTATTAACCACTGGTGAAGACGAAACCTACACCGTTAACACACCGTCTGGTAGCTTCGAGCAAACGTGGCGCTATCCCAGCCGGGCCGAATGCCAGACCTGTCACACTGAAGCTGCTGGCGGCGCACTAGGGCCAAATACACGCCAGCTTAACGGCGATACGGTCTATCCGGTTACTGGTCGAAATGCCAATCAGCTGGAAACATTAAATTCACTCGGTATGTTCGCCCCGGCCATAGCGCCGTCCGAACTAACTGGGTTTCTAAATTCAGTGCTCACATCATCACCAACTCAAGACCTGTCTTTCAGTTTGGCAGCACGAGCACGTTCATACCTTGATGCCAATTGCTCCTATTGCCACATGCCGGGCGGCGTCAGGGCAAATTTTGATGCTCGATTAACCACCCCATTAGCATCGCAAGGCTTAATTAATGGTTCGCTAGTCGAGTCGCTCGGGATCAACAACGAAGCGGTGATTGTACCGGGAAATCTATTCAGTTCAATTCTCTTTCACCGCCTGGCGTCTGCTGGCGAATCGTTCTCCATGCCGCCGATCGCCAAATCGCTGGTGGATGAAGTGGGCGTCGACGTGGTTAGTCAGTGGATACTGTCACTAGACGGATCTGCGTCTCCAACAGATACTGTACCTGTATTCGCAAATGGATCATTTGAAAGTCCTTCAGTCGCTACGTATTCTAACTTCAGTGGCTTCAACGCCATTTCGGGCTGGCTTTTAACAGCAGGCGAAGTTGAGCTTGATAGAACACCGTGGCCAGCTTCTGACGGTTTGCAATCTATGGATTTGAGTGGCGCGGTTGCGGGTACTATTGAGCAAACACTCAGTGGCTTTGTGCCTGGCGCACGTTACGACCTTCTGTTTGACTACGGACTGCATCTCAATGCGACGACATCCAGAACTGCCAACGTGTTTATTGGCGGCAGCATAGCCGACAGCATCACAGCCAGCACCGAAATGCGGGTGCCGAACTATCAAACCGGAAGAATTTCATTCGTCGCACCGCAAAGTGGTCAGCAAACTTTTGGTTTCAGCAGCCTGTCGTCGGACTCGCTGGGCGTTATCATTGACACTGTGCGGATAGCTTTGACTGGCATGCCAGAGCCAGGACCGCAGCCAGAACCTGGCAACGAGCCTGTGTTCGCAAATGGATCATTTGAAATACCTGTAATAAGTACGTTTTCCAACTTCAGCAACCCAAGCGCCATTCCGGGCTGGACTATTACAGCAGGCGAGGTAGAGCTTGATAGAACACCGTGGCCA
>JALZWO010000238.1 GCA_023300375.1 Granulosicoccus sp.
GGGCGTTATATTGTCCGGAAGATTTAGGCAAGAGCTGAATATTTATGAAGTTTCGCTTTCGGCATATTTGCAGACGTTTGAGTTCTTATGAAAATAGTCTTGGTTAGGCATGGTCAACCCGATTTCAATGCAAAGATATGGATTGGTAGTAATTCAGTCAGAGATACGTTGCAAAGATACAAAATTTCGAGAGTAAATTTAGGGCCAGAAGATCATCTACCAGGTTTGGAGAAAGTAGAGTCAGCTTATTTTATATCCAGCGCGTTACCTCGGGCCAAGGATTCCTTGAAGCTATATCAGAGCCGCCAAGCCGAAGTAACAGAGCTGTTGAACGAAGCTGAACTTCCACATCCAGACCGATTATTTGTGTCATTTCCATGGTCATTTCTGGTTGTGGTCTGTCGCATAGCTTGGTTAGTTGGTTATCGCTCGAATGCGCCAGGCATGCGTAGGGATAGAGAAAGAGCAGGAAAGGCGTCAGAGCTATTGATAGACCGAGCATTGGAGTACAGAACGGTCTATGCCTTTGGTCATGGCATCATGAATCGCTTAATCACTCGTGAATTAAAATGCCGAGGCTGGAAAACTCAATCTAAGACAGGCACCGGATACTGGAGTAGCATCATTCTAACTTTTACTGCAGACTGAATGCCGGCTCCGGTGACGGTTCATTAAGATTGGTATTATGGTCTCTTAACTAGACGAATATAATTAGAACTTGCAATCAGACAGCGTGCTTGTTGTTAAAATTGCCATGCCGCTTCGCGTCAGTTTATGGCAATTTCAACAACAAGCACCCTGCCTGTGAAGTAGGCGTTATGCGATGAAATACGAACCACAATTACTCAATCTAAAGGAATCATAGATATGAAAAAACTATTGCCTGTGATGTTAATAGCATCGACCATGGGATGTAGCTCTTCGTCAGATCCAATGGAGACTAACTCAGATCCAATGGAGACTAACAACGCACTTGTTGGAACATGGCTCAGTAATTGTCATGAGTTTCTCAATACCGAGGATGATTTGGGAAGCAATCAATACGTTATAAGTGAACTCACAATCACCGAGACAGAGTACGTTAACAATTTCACATCCTTCACTGATCTTAATTGCAGTACAGATCCCGTGGAGGAATCGAGTACATTCACTTATAGTGATGGTGAAATGATCGCTACAACAGATGGCCTTGAGGCAACAAGAATAAGCTTGACAGCAGTTGTGCCAGGTCGTCCCGATTTGAACTTAACTGTGGAAGCAATATACAGGGTGTCTGGTGTGGAATTGAATTTTGGTGAGTATGCTGAGAGCGAAATACCAAGTATTGATACTAGAGTCACCTACATAAAACAATAGCTATGAACAAGTTTAGTATTGAGAATTCGTAGCGCATAACAAGCCATTGCAGATCGACAATTTACGCGGGGTTTGTATTGTGATCTCGCTGTCGGCTTTACCACAATACAAACCCCGCATATTGCGACTGACTGCGGCGTTATGCAATAAATCATTCAATTTATATGGAATAGAAATATGAAGATTGTCTTATATATTATTGTGGTTCTACTGATTTCTTCCGGCTGTACTTCCAATCCTAGTATTGAAGATCAGCATGTGTATTTAGAAAAAAACAGAAACACGCCAGGGGTTACTGTTACAGACTCTGGATTGCAATTTGAGGTGTTGCGTGCAGGCATAGGGCCAAAGCCAACAAGGAACAGTAAAGTAACTTTGCACTACGTTGGAAAAAATATAGATGGTTCAGAATTTGATAGTACATACAAAACGGGAGAGCCCCCATCGTTCGTTCTAGGTGGGGTTATTCTTGGCTTGGTGGAGGGGGTGCAAAAAATGGAGGTAGGAAGCATGTACCGTTTTGTAGTGCCTTCAGAGCTAGCATACGGAAGTAAAGGGGCGGGTAACGAAATTAAACCAAACTCGACCTTGATATATGAGGTTGAGCTATTGAATGTCGAATAGCATAAATTGTGGCTGCATTGATTTACTGAGAATACGCATAACAAGGCGGTGCAGGCCGACAATTTACGCGGTGTTTGTATTGTGGCCTCGCTGTCGGCCTTATCACAATACAAACCCCGCGTAAATTGCGGCTAACTGCGGCGTTATGTTGTTAAATTATTCTAGCGAAATTGTCCCTATGACTAAGAGAAATTCCGTCAGCATTATTGAAGCGTGAAAGCTGCTAGTCGAGCTAAACGGAGCACGTGTTTCGCGTGCCAGGAGAGCGCACGGTAGCGCGATATTCTTTGAGCTTGGAGAGCTTACGGATGATCAAAGAAGCGGTAAATCTTAAGGCGCGCAGACAATAATGATTGAGTGGTCGTGGAGATTTGAAAATAATAAATCAACACTCTTAGGAAGCTGGGATGAAGAAGTCGAGATCGACAAGATGCCTGATTTGATAAAAGAACGCTCTATAAAGCATGTTGTCTTTGTTGGTGCATTACCAGAACCGGGAATTGAATTTTCTGGCAATTTGCGGTTCAATTCTTTCACGACAACAAAAGGTGATCCGATGTGGTCGATAGGATTTAAAAATGGAGATTGGCGTGGAGCATCGCCCCCTACGTCAACATAGTTGCTTCGTAAACCCGGATTCACTCGGGGGCAGTATTGTAGCAATGAAATGCCACGTTATTCGTTAGAGAGTAAAGAGGCAGTACTTAGAAAACTACTTCCCCCTGAGAACCAACCTGTGCCGGTTGTCTCGGAGTCTGAAGGTATCAGCCAAGTGTCCCTGTACAATTGACAGTGTCAGATTAAAGAGGGAGGTGGTGTTGTGGCTGGAAGTCGTACCAGCAATTCTGAGCAGTGGAGCGCTGAAGCAAAGCTAGCGGTTGTTCTTGAAACGCGGCCACTCAATGAGGCTGAAAAGACTGAGTACTGCCGACAAAAAGGACTCTACCCAGAACAGATTGAACGTTGGTGCGCAGCTTGTCTGTCGGGTATGTCAAGCAAAGAGCCAACGAATCAGCCGCTTAAAGGAAGCCCGCAATGGGATCAAGCGACTCAAACGCTGGGTGGAACGCAAAGACCGAGCCTTAGCTGAGAGCGCCGCTCTATTGGTGCTGTCAAAAAGGTTCCAAGCGCTGTGGGAGGAAGAGGATCAATGAATACTCTCGCACAGCGCAACACGATACTCGAACTGGTTGATGATGCTGTAAGCCATGGTGCTTGCTATAAACGTGCGTGCAACGTTATTGGCATCGCTGCCAGTACCTTGCGCAGATGGAATCCTGCTGGTGGAGCTGTAGAACAGGATCGGCGTCTTGATGCCGTTCGACCCATACCGGCAAGGCGTCTGAGCGATGAGCAGAGACAGGTACTTGTCGATACCTGCAATCGTGCAGAGTTTGCCAGCCTACCGCCCAGCCAAGTGGTGCCTGCTTTAGCTGACGCTGGAGAATTCATCGGCTCAGAATCCACAGTTTACAGAGAGTTAAAATGCGTTGGCCAGCTAACCCACAGAGGCTGTGCAAAGGCTCGCCGCAAGACTCGTGCACCGGGTACACATGTAGCGACGGCCATTAATCAAGTTTAGGTGATGGACGTCACTCCACTACCGAGTCGAGTAAAGGGTGAGTTCTACTATCTGTATATGGTGGAAGATTTGTTCAGTCGTTTTGGCGTCAACTGGGAAGTGTTTGAACACGAGAACAGTGAGAACACGTGTCATGTTATTGAGCAATCGATGTGGCGATACTGGCGAGGTGTCACGAGGTTTATCTAAAAAGCCAAGGCTGCAAATCCACTTCGATGGAGTGGAAAGACTAGGGGCTGAAGGCGTAACAACGTGATGACTTTGAATCCAGAGAAAAAAGAGGCTACGACAGCCTGATTAAACGCGCAACTATGTTGGCAGACACCGGAGGGTATTCGGAACTCATCAGGTTCCGCGTTTCAGCAGTACATACACAGCTCCGGTGCCGCCGTCGTTCATGCGGGCAGAGCAGAATGCCAATACTTGCCGATTTCGTTGTAGCCAAGCATTAACTGCGGGTTTTAGTCTGGGGGCGCTTTCTGCGGTTTTTCGTCCCTTGCCGTGAATGATGCGCACACATAGGTGACGCTGCTCTTGTGCCTCCTTCAAAAAAGCAGATAAGTCTTGTCGTGCCTCTTCAACGGTCAGTCCATGCAGATCAATTTCATTTTGTACCGAATAGCGTCCGCTTTTAAGCTTCTTTAAAACGCTACGTTGTACGCCGGGTTGCGTGTGCGAGAGGTGCTCTCCGGTTTCGAGGAAATCAGTTTCACTCAGATCGTCAAGTAAGGCTGCCATGACCGATCTGTCGTCATTTTCTGAACGCCGCACGATGGGTGAGCGAGTAGGCTTGCTGTCCTCTACACGATCGTGACGAACCTCTCGAACTTCCCCCACGGCATCCCTGAACAGGGCCATATCGTCATCACTGACCGGTTTGATTGTTGATTTATGGGTTTTTTTCTTCGCGTTCACACCTTATTATACGGGTGCAATAGCCTGACTGACTATTCAAAGCGTATAGATGAAAATACAGTCAAATCGAGCGCAAACTTAGCGTCGCGCCGACGGTCTGAAACAAAAGAACTCAGGGGCACACCATGGCACGAAAAGTTGAAAAATCATTGGAGGAATGGGCAAAGACGCTCACTCCGTCCCAACTAGACATAGCGCGGAAGAAAGGCACAGAGCGAGCCTTCACCGGAGAGTACGACGGTCACAAAGCTGACGGGGTGTATACATGCGTTTGCTGCGCGGAGCCTCTCTTTGATTCCACTAATAAGTATGATTCGGGGAGTGGCTGGCCCAGCTTCTACCAGCCGGTCAACGAGGAAGTCATTGAACAGGAGTCGGATACCACATTAGGCATGAAGCGAACCGAAGTGATGTGCGATGCATGTGGTGCTCATTTGGGTCATGTCTTCCCTGATGGTCCGAAGCCCACTGGCTTGAGATACTGTATTAATTCGGCATCGCTGCAGTTCGTCGATCGATCGAATGAAGGTGGTGAAAACCGATGAACATTCGACTTGGGGCGGTTATCGCTTTTGCGAGTGTCTTGGTAGGCATCACGTTGGCGGTCAAGTTTAAGGGCGACGACGCAACCATCGAAACTGTGAACGAACAGGCGACTAGCGAGGTGGCGTCGCCCAGCCCGAAAATGTTGGGCCCGCTGTTAACACCGGTTGACAGGAACTTGCCCAATTTCTCTCTGCTTGGTTTGGATGGAACCCAGTACACCCCAGAAACATTGAAAGGCAAACCTTGGATCATCAACTTCTGGGCAACTTGGTGTCCGCCTTGCGTTTACGAACTACCGTCGATGAACGCCGCCTACAAAATAGTTGAGCCACAAGGTATTGGCATGCTAGCCATTAATGTGGCAGAGGGTGCCAACGCTATTAAACCCTTCTTGCAAAGGGTGCCTATCGATTTCCCAGTGGTGCTCGGTGAAGTCAGTACGATGGCGCAGTGGTCGGCTAGAGTCTTACCCACCACCATTGTCGTGGATGCTAACGGAAAGGTTGTGTACGAAGCTCAGGGTGAGCGTGAGTGGGATGATGCGGCTTTGCTGCAGAGCGTTATTGATCTGCTGTAGCTCTGAAAGTCGGTGGGACGCCTGAGATTGTCATGGCGTGGATCCCCACTTTCGTGGGGATGACGGGCGGGCCTTATGGATGAGACTAGCGGGTCTTAATCACTACGCATTGGCTCTATTTTCAACCAGCCCATCAACAACACCTGGGTCTGCAAGGGTAGAAGTGTCTCCAAGGCTACTCACATCATTTTCTGCGATCTTTCGAAGAATGCGGCGCATGATTTTGCCGGAGCGGGTTTTGGGTAGACCCGGGGCCCATTGAACGAGGTCTGGTGTGGCTATTGGGCCTATTTCGGCACGCACATGACTCACGAGTTCAGCCTTTAGCGCATCGGTGGGCTCTACATCGTTCATGAGTGTGACATAAGCGTAGATGCCTTGGCCTTTGATATCGTGCCCATACCCGACAACAGCCGCCTCTGCTACGGCCTCGTGCAGCACCAAAGCGCCTTCAATTTCAGCGGTGCCCAAGCGGTGTCCGGAGACGTTGAGTACATCGTCTACGCGGCCAGTAATCCACAAGTAGCCATCTTCATCTCTGCGCGCACCGTCGCCGGTGAAGTAATAACCGGGGTAGGCTGAGAAGTAAGTGTCTTTAAAACGCGCATGATCTCCGTAAACCGAGCGCATCATGCCGGGCCATGCCCGTGGAATGACTAGATTGCCCGATGCCACACCCTCCAGCACGTTGCCTTCTTCATCGACAAGCATGGGTACGATGCCGAAAAACGGCTTGCTGGCAGAGCCTGGTTTTAATGCGGTGGCTCCCGGGAGAGGGGTAATCAGTATGCCGCCGGTTTCGGTCTGCCACCAAGTATCAACTACCGGGCAGCGAGAGTCTCCCACTACCTTTGAATACCATTCCCAGGCTTCAGGGTTAATAGGCTCTCCAACGCTACCTAGTAGGCGCAACGAGCTGCGATCTACACTGGATACTGGCTCATCACCATGGGCCATGAGCGCACGTATGGCGGTTGGCGCGGTATAGAACGTGTTTACTTTGTGTTTTTCTATGA
Source organism: Granulosicoccus sp. (assembly GCA_023300375.1). Classification (GTDB taxonomy): domain Bacteria; phylum Pseudomonadota; class Gammaproteobacteria; order Granulosicoccales; family Granulosicoccaceae; genus Granulosicoccus. The sequence goes on from JALZWO010000238.1 coordinate 6,617, forward strand.
CTTCCCAAAAGCGACTAACGCTAGGGTAGGTGGGGATGCCTTCAAACATGAGTGTGGTTGCGCCATTAGCTAATGGGCCGTACACGATGTAGGAATGGCCGGTAACCCAACCCACATCGGCGGT
>JALZWO010000239.1 GCA_023300375.1 Granulosicoccus sp.
CCAAGGGTGACCGTTTTGTGCTGTTCAAGAAATTGCGAAATGTTTGGGCAATACCATCGTTGGCAATGGGCTGGGTCAAGGTTTTTGTGGCAGTGTTAACAATGTCCTCAGGTAGGAGGTCTTTTCGAGCCTCTACTAAGGCGCCCACGAAACTTTGATTAAACTCGGGGTGAGGTTGGATAGTCAGGATGGTGGATCCGTAAGCCAGAGCTGCATGCTTGCAAAAATCGCTGCTGCCAACCGTTTTAGCGCCGTCTGGAATTTCTACAACCTGATCTTGATGAAATGCCATCAACGCGGATATAGGTTCTGACTGATTAGCGAACGTCACTGGATCTAGATCATATTCTGCCCGACCCACTGACCACCCCCCGTCAAATTTGACGACTTTGCCGCCTAGTGCCTGTGCAATGATCTGGTGTCCGAAGCAGATACCTATCAAGGGTGCACCCTTAGCTTGAATGTCACGAATCAGTTGTTCCAGAGGGGGGATCCAATCGTGATCTTCGTAAGCACCAAAGCGTGAGCCGGTAATTAGCCAAGCATCAGCGTCATTTATGGAATCTGGGAATTCATTGTCTAACACCGCCCAACTTTGATAGTCGAATGTCGACTCCCCGAGCAGATCAACAAATAGCTGATTGTAATCAGGGTATTGATCAATAATTTCCTCAGGTGCGCGGCCTGCCTGAAGTATGCCCAGTCGTTTTTTCGTATTGGCTGCTGAGGACGTGCTGTGCGATGTCATGATGAAGAATTCCTACGCAAAAAGGGTTGCGTGTTGAGGGATAGCATACTGTGATAGCACGCCTCTCGGAACGGGGTAACAATCCTTTTCAATTCACAGGCCAACTGCATCGCGCAGGCCGTACCACCACGAGCCCACTGTTGAATATTGTGCGCCAAACCGCTGGCCTCCTGGAAATGGGTACCATGGCAGTTTGGCAATCTGGTCAAATCTCTCAGTGTTACCGGCTGCGGCTTCTGCAATAAGTCGACCAAACAAATGCGAGCCGGTGACGCCGTGGCCGCTATAGCCCATTGCATAGTAGGTGGAAGGCCCGAGTTTTCCGAGCTGTGGTACGCGTGAAAACGATAGCGCAAAGTTACCGCTCCAAGCGTGCGTCACTTTCACCGACTTGAGTTGTGGAAAAACCTTTTCCATATGAGGGCGCAATTTGGCTTCCACATCGGCAGGGTCGGTCCCGCCGTATACGCTGCCTCCACCAAACAGCAATCGCTTGTCGGCCGACAAACGGTAGTAGTCCAAAATGTAGCGAACATCTTCAACACAGCTGTCGCTGGGTAAGATCTGTGCGGCAAGATCGTCACTTAATGGCTCAGTTGCCATCACTTGTGTTGATACTGGCATGACGCGAGCGGCCAACTCGGGGACATTCTTGCCTAAATAGGCATTGCCACAAATCACCAACGTGTTGCAACGCAGTTGTGCGTCGGCTGTGGTGACGAGAGGTTTATCGTGCATTGATTCAATGCTAAGAACGCGGCTCTGTTCGTGGATGACGCCACCGAGTTGTTCCAGCGCCCGTGCCTCGCCCAAGGCTAGGTTCAAGGGGTGAAGATGTCCACCTGAGTGATCGACCATACCTCCGCAATATCGGCTGGAGCCCACATGAGCTGCAAGTGCTGAACGATCCAGCATTTCATGATCATCCATGCCATGAGAGGCCCATAGTCGCTGCTTGGCTTCCAGAGCCTGCATTTGGCGTGCATTGAAAGCCACGAAGATACTGCGTGATTTAAGGTCGCACTCAATTGAATAATCATTAATGAAGTCGCGAATGATAGATGCACCCTCCTGCAGCACCGTACCCATAAATTGGGCTGATGATTCGCCAAAACGCTTCTCGATGGACTCAAGGCTGGCATTCAGTCCGTTGATCAACTGACCGCCGTTGCGTCCTGATGCGCCCCAGCCAATGCGCGCTGATTCCAGAAGTGTGACTTGTCGACCGGCTCGTGCCATGTGTATGGCTGCCGATAATCCACTGAACCCGCCGCCGACAACACAGACGTCGGTTTCATGTTCGCCAGAGATTGCCGCTCGTTGTGGCGAGCTGTTCGCGGAAGCTGCGTAATAACTGTCTATATGTTCCATTTTCTTGATCTGGCGTGTGGCTTTAGGTTTTTGATTCGAGGCAATTGCCAGAACTTCGGAATCAGCAATTCACCTATAGTAGAGGTTGAAGTGGCCTGAAGGCAATCCAAGGCAGTAGCAGGTTCGAAATAATAGTAAAAATGGAGCAATACATGTCCGATACCCCTTTGCATATCTGTCTTATCAGCGTTCATGGCTTGATTCGTTCCGACGACTTAGAGCTAGGGTGTGATGCGGACACAGGGGGGCAAGTGCTCTACGTGGTTGAATTGGCAAGGGCACTGGCGGCTGAGGCGGCCGTTGGACGTGTTGATCTGGTGACTCGCCAAGTTAGTAGTCACGCTCATAGCAATGATTATTCGCAACTCAGTGAAAAACTCGCTGATAACGCCAATATTATTCGAATTGAAGCTGGTGGCGATGCTTATCTGCCCAAAGAACAGTTGTGGGAGCATTTAGATAGTTTCGTCGATAATCTGAAATTTTATTACGCTGAACAAGGTGTATCGCCGGATGTTATTCATTCGCATTATGCAGACGCTGGTTACGTGGGTAGTCGCCTGTCGTATTTGCTGGACGTGCCGTTGGTGCATACCGGCCACTCCCTAGGCCGAGTTAAGCGTCGTCGCTTATTCGCCAGTGGAGTCGACAAAGAGACTATTGAAAAGAGTTACAACATGAGTCGTCGTCTTGCCGCTGAGGAGCAAACGCTCGCTAGTGCGGCTCGGGTTATTACCAGTACACATCAAGAAATCGAGGAACAATACGAACTCTATGACTTCTATCGTCCGGATGCTATGAGAGTCATTCCACCGGGCACTAATTTGGCAAGATTTCAACCGCCACTTGGGGATGAGGCTGATTCAGACATGGCGATGGCTTTACAGCGATTTTTGCGCGATCCTGAAAAACCGATGATTCTTGCCCTGTCGCGTGCAGATGCGCGCAAGAATATCGCAACACTTGTGCATGCGTATGGTCAAGATACTGCCTTGCAAGACCGGGCCAACTTAGTGATTGTGATGGGTAATCGCGAAGAGATCGCCCAGCTGGATGATGGTGCCAGAAAAGTGTTTACAGAATTACTCACACTTATAGACACCTACGATCTGTACGGTAAAGTGGCGTATCCCAAGCATCATGGTTCGAATGATGTGCCAGTGCTTTATCGCCTGTGCACCCTATCGAAAGGTGTATTTGTAAACCCCGCTTTAACAGAGCCTTTTGGCTTGACGCTGATTGAAGCTGCCGCTAGTGGGTTGCCCATTATTGCCACTGAAGATGGCGGCCCCGTGGATATCATTGGCAACTGTAAAAATGGTTTGTTGATAGACCCGCTTGATGCGAAGGCGATGGCTGAAGCTGTGCATGCTGTTATTGGCAATTGGGAGTCTTGGCAGCAAAAATCAGTGGCTGGATTAAAAGGTGTGCGGGAGCACTATGCGTGGGACGCACATGCAAAAAGCTACTTGCAAATGTTGTCAGGCATCGTAGAGGCCAAAGAGGGGCCCAGGGTACCGGCGGCGGGTCAGGATTTTACGGCCAGCAAAATTGATCGCGTGTTGTTTACAGACTTGAATAGAAGTTTGATTGGTGATGAAGCCGCATTGCAGAAGCTCATTAGCCTAGTGCGTTCTAACCGACGACGCATGAAATTCGGTATCAACACAGGATTGCGATTTGATGCAGCTTTACGGCTGCTAAAGCAACATCGAATTCCCGAGCCCGACTTTCTTATCACAAGCACTGGCACGCAGGTGAATTTTGCACCCAAGCTCACCGACGATACGGCATGGACTCTACAAATTGAGAAGCAATGGACGCCCAAGCAAGTTAAGCGGGTAATGCGTGAGATTCCAGGTGTTAGTTTGCGAGACGCCGAGCAACAAAGTCCGTTTAAAATCAGCTATCTGTACGATGGGCAGCTTGCGCCATCTCTGGCGGAAATCAGCGCTCGTCTCTATCAAGAGGCACAGGCGGTTAATGTCATCTTCTCGCACGGAAAATTTCTGAATGTTGTGCCTATTCGCGCATCAAAAGGTTTGGCGATGCGCTACGTAGTTGAGCAGTTTGGAATTCCTCTCGAACGCACACTCGCCATTGGTGGCTCAGGTGCTGATGAAGACATGATGCGCGGCAACATGCTGGCAGCCATTGTGGGTAATCGTAGCCATGAGGAACTCTCTGGAGTTTCAGAGAACAATACGATATACGTGACAAGGAAGAGTTTTGCCGCTGGTATCCTCGAGGCCATGGAGCATTACGATTTCCTTGGTGCTTGTGTTGCACCGGCCACTGAACAAGCCGATGACAGTGGTGCACAAACAGCTGATACTACAACGGAGCCTGTTGAATGAAACTGGTCTGTTCTGACCTAGACAGAACCCTGCTACCCAACGGAGACCAGCCTGAATCGCCTCATGCTAGAGCGATTCTCTGGCATTTGTTGATCACTCACGAGCTTGCCATTGCTTATGTCTCAGGGCGCAATCTTGATCTTGTGCTCAGGGCCATTGAAGATTACGACCTCGCAGTGCCTGTTGCTATCGCGGCTGATGTGGGTACTAGCATCTACTGGAGGACAAAAGACACTTGGCAATTTGATGTCAGTTGGCAAGGCCTGATTGGTCTGGACTGGAACGGGTGCGATAGTGAACACATACAGCGATTACTCGAATCTGTAACGTCGCTGAGTAGTCAAAGTGCGGATAGGCAGTCTCGGTACAAGTGCAGTTTTTTCTACGTCCACGGTATGGATGAAGTGCAGATCGAGCAAGAAGTCCAACAGCGATTAACAGGCGATGGCATCAAGGCATCTCTGTTATTCAGTCATGATCCGTTAACCGATCAAGGCTTGCTGGATGTTGTGCCACAATCTGCGACCAAACGTGAAGCTGTGGCGTACATGGCTACACAGTCGAAGCTCCATCTAAACGATGTGCTTTTTGCCGGCGATAGTGGCAATGATGTGACAGCTTTAGTGGCTGACCATCCAGGCGTTTTAGTAGCCAATGCTGATGACGCTACGAGAGCTGCGGTGCTAAAACGTAAAGACGAGATGGCAAATGCTGCCCATATCTATTTTGCTGGTGGCAACCTTGAGGTTGCAGGGCATGAGAGCCTAAATGGTAATTACTCATCGGGTATTATCGAAGCTCTTTTGCACTATCAGCCAAGCTTGCGAGCCTGTTTAAATGACTTGAACTGGCTTCGTGCTGCGTTGAAGTGATCGCCTGTTTTAGCAGTTATACTGGTACTCCGCTGGCAACGCCCTAAAGGCCCACATCATGTCCTCGCGTAATTATCCGACGGTATCACTTCACCTACTCGACCAGCTCGATGACGCTCAGCGTGCCCAGCTGTTGAGTCGCTCAGAAGATGATCTGACATCGTTTCTTGATGGTGTTAAGCCCATCATCAAGGCTGTGAAAGAGGAGGGCGATTTGGCGCTTGCTCGTTTTGCTCAGCAATATGACGGTGCAATTTCCTTGCAATCTGACGAAATTGCCGCCACTCGGCAAGAGATAGACAAGGCTTTTGATCAGATCGACAAAGCGATGATCGAAACGCTGGAATATTCAGCAGATAATATTCGCCGTTTTCATGAGGCTCAGCGCCCTCCCGAGATGTGGATGAAAGAAATCCGTCCAGGCGTGCTGGTGGGGGAGCGTGCAACGGCCATTGACTCGGTGGCCTGTTATTCACCACGAGGTAAGGGTGTGTTCCCGTCTGTCACGCTAATGACAGCAATACCTGCAGTGGTTGCTGGGGTGCCAGAGCCCATTATCCTGACGCCTCCTGGTGCTGACGGTAAAGTTGACCCGGCCACACTGGTGGCAGCTAGATTGGCTGGGGTCGAGCAGGTTTACAAGGCCGGTGGAGCGCAGGCCGTCGCCGCTGCCGCTTTCGGCACAGCCACTGTACCGCGCTGTTTCAAAATCGTGGGCCCGGGTAGTTCATGGGTAGTCGCTGCTAAACGAGAGCTTATCGGATTGATAGATCCGGGATTGGTAGCAGGGCCTACCGAAACTATTATTCTTGCCGACGAGACGGCCAACCCGTTAATTGCAGCGCTGGATATGACGATCGAATCAGAGCATGGCAACGATAGCAGTGCATTTTTGGTGACATGGGATGCCGATCTGGCTCGAGCGGTTGTTAATGCTATTCCCGATTACTGGGACCAGCAGAGCGAGACGTTGGCGGGTTACTCATCAACCGTGCTTAGCGGCAAGCGAGGAGGTGTCGTTTTAGCGAGCTCCCCAGAAGCTGCGTATGCCTTCATTAACGATTATGCTCCCGAGCACTGCCAGGTATTGTCGAAACACCCGTACGAGCATCTGGCGTACATTCGCAATGCCAGCGAAATTCTTCTGGGTGAACACGCCGCTGGATCTATCGCCAATTACATGATGGGTCCAAATTGTGTGTTGCCAACATCGGGCGCTGCCCGTACCCAATCTCCACTGGGCGTACATGATTTTATGAAAACCTGTTCGGTGGGGCATATGACAGCCAATGGCTATAAGGAAATGGCACCGCACACGCATCGCTTTGCCAGTTACGAAGGCTTTGACGGACACGCTAATGCTGTCTCTGAGCTGCGCGATGAAGCTATGCGTAGTAACGACTATTAAAAAATGACGACATTACTAGGCACTGTAGAAACTGATCACGAAGGCTATTTAATGAGCCGTTCCTCTTGGTCAAGAGAGTTGGCTATTGATATGGCTGCCACCGATGACATAACACTGTCGGATGCTCACTGGGAGGTTATAGAATTTTTGCAGGAGTACTACGACAACTATGAAATTGCGCCTGCGATTCGTATTTTGACCAAACAGATCGGCAAACGATTCGGGCAAGAAAAGGGTAACAGTAAGTATTTATACGAGCTTTTCCCCAAAGGCCCTGCAAAACAAGCGTGCCGCTACGCTGGATTACCTAAGCCTACAGGCTGTGTTTGATTTAGCCCTAGCGCTATCTTATTCTCTAGCATTGGTGTGGCTTGTGGGTGGCTGCGCATATCGCGTGGGCATCTGGCTTAAAGCACGTAATAGTTTACCCATACCGCTAACGCCAGCACCGCGCACGCGTTCAGGTGTGGTGATGCGCTTGTGCCTTGAGTTGTTCGCTTTTCGCTCGTTGGCACGCGCAGATAAAACAACTTGGTTAGCCAGCTTGTTATTTCACTATGGTCTATTGTGGCTGGCGATCGTTCATTTGCGATTTGTGTTTACGTCCCTGCCCACGTTTTTGATACCGTTTATTCAATACAGTGGTTGGGCCACACTGTGCGTCATTGTTGGTTTGTCGGTTTTGTTGCTGCGTCGTTTGCTGGTCGATAGAGTGCGTTATGTCTCGGCTCCTAGCGACTACTTGCACCTTATGCTGCTGATATCGATTGCTGTTTCTGGCGCGCTTCTTAAGCGTGTGTGGCCAGTGAATTTGTTCGAGGTGGGTGAGTTTTTGCGTGGTGTATTCAGGGTCTCCTGGGTGCCATTGCCCGATCATGCTGGTTTGGTGGTTCACTTGTTGTTAGTCCTCGTGTTGTTGTTGGTATTTCCAATCAGCAAACTCTTGCATGGTGTTGGGGTCATTGTTAGCCCCACGTTTAATCAACGAGACCGAGGCTGAGCTATGAAAGAGTCTTCTGTACCTGCCGCCCAAGTGGTAGGGCGCTACCGCGTTATTCCTATTATCCAAGAACAGGCCATGGCCAATATCAGCACGGCTAAGGCTACGCCTGCGATACAACATGAGGTGGGTTTGCCGGGCGCTCTAGTCGCTGATTGGCACGACAAGGCTATCAGTCGTTTAGGTACGCTACTGAAAGAGCGACGTGGTTTACAGGTGTTTATGGACAGCTGCACCAAATGTGGTGCTTGCACCGACAAATGTCATTACTTTCTAGGTACGGGTGATCCTTTAAACATGCCGGTAGCAAGGCAGGATTTGCTTCGCTCGGTTTATCGGCGTCACTTTACCTTTGCTGGCAAGTGGTTTCCCAAATTGGTTGGCGCACGTGAACTGGATAAACCCATGCTGGAGGACTGGTATCGCTATTTTCACCAGTGTTCCGAATGTCGGCGGTGTACCGTATTTTGCCCCAAAGGAATAGACACCAGCGAAGTGACGATGGCTGGCAGAGATATTCTTGCCAGCATTGGTATTGGACAACAGTACTCGCAGGAAATCATTGCTAAGGTGAACCGTGTGGGCAACAACTTGGGTATGAAAAAGCCAGCGTTGATTGATGTACTGGACAATCTGGCTGAAGATATCAGTGACGACACCGGGCTTGCAATACGTATTCCTTTAGATGATGCGAGCGCTGATATGTTGATCGTGACGCCATCAGCCGATTTTTTCGCAGAGCCTCATGTTGATGGATTAATCGGCATGATTAAGGTTCTTCATGTTGCAGGCATTCGCTACACCTTTAGTTCTCAAGCCTCAGAGGCCGCTAACTTTGCCCTGTTCACAGGTCAACGCGATCAAATGCAAGGCATAGCACAGCGTATCAGCACTGCAGCACAGGCATTGGGTGTTAGTCGTATCGTTATGGGCGAGTGTGGTCATGCTTGGCGAGTTGCCTATAGTTTTATGGATACTCTGGTTGGTGGCTTTGACTACCTTGATCCCGAACATCCTAGGCCTGAACACATTTGTGAATTGACTTACGAGCTATTGAAGGCTGGGCGCATTCAGCTTGATCCCACGCGCAACGATGGCAAGGTAGTCACATTCCATGATTCTTGTAATGTGGCACGTGGCTCTGGAATGGGCGGTATTAGACGTGGACAATTCATTGTTCCGCGTGCGTTGCTCAAAGCAAGTGTTCCTGAAATAATTGAGATGAGCAGCGATGCCACGATGCAGAAAACATTTTGCTGTGGTGGTGGCGGTGGCTTGCTAACAGATGATCTGATGGAGCTTCGAATTAAAGGGGCTTTGCCACGTGCGCAAGCGTTGCAAGCTGTTGTTGATTCACACGGAGTTACGCATCTGGTCGCTATCTGCGCTATCTGCAAAACACAATTGTCACAGGTTTTACCTCACCATAATCTGGGTGATGTTCAAGTAACCAGTCTGCATGAGCTGGTGGGTAATGCAATTATTTTATGAAACCACCCATTGCTAAACGCGTGCCGTTTGAGCGTGAACTACACGACTCAACTTGGACTGATCATTATCATTGGTTGCGAGCAAGCAACTGGCGAGAGTGCATAGATGAGCCCAGTTTGTTGCCTGAAGATATTAGCCAGTATCTGAATGCCGAGAATGATTGGTTTGAGCACTGCATGGCTGATACAAAAGCCTTACAAAAAACACTATTGGCGCAGATGCGTGGTCGCATACAAGACGTTGAGCAATCACTTCCTGATGCCATAGACCAATGGTGTTATCTGGATCGCTACCAAGAGGGGGCCGAGCATCCGCAATATGTTCGCTATGCAAGACACAAAGAGATTGGCGATAAAGATATGCAAGTGCTCATCGACTTTAATAAGGAAGCGCTTGCACATGCGTATTTCGATTCCGGTGATGCCGAGTACAGTCCAGCACACACGCATCTTGTATGGTCGATGGACAACAGTGGGGCAGAGCGCTATACGGCGTATGTTCGCAATCTGACAACCGGACTGGATGAAGACATCATCGAAGATGTTGAGGATATTACCTGGGGATCATCTGAGTTCCTGTTCTATACCAAGCTTGATGAGGATCATCGGTCGAGTCGGATTTACCGTCATCGACTAGGCACTTCTGCAAATGATGACGTATTGATTTTTCACGAAAAAGATAATCGTTTCTCGTGTTCTGTATGGGCTAGTTTGTCAGCAAGCTATGTTTTCATTAGTGTTGATACTGATGATCAAAGTGAATGTTGGTTCATACCCTGCGACGATCTCACAGCCTCGCCTCGTTGTATCGAGCCCAGAGCGCTTGATCTTGAATACAGTGTGGAACACGTCGGGGATGCCTTTTACGTTTTAACCAATGCCGATGGCGCTGAGAATTTCAAGCTCATGTCTGTGTCATGTCAATCACCTGAACGTGCAAACTGGCAAGATTGGCTCGTACCCCCTGAAGGCGTCATGGTGCTGGATGTATATGCCTATCAAGATTGGCTTATGTGGCTAGAGCGTGAGCACGCATTGCCGCGCATTTGCTACCGTCGCCTTTCAGACGCAACAGCTGAAATACACACCGTAAAATTCAATGAACAAGCGTATGCACTGAGCCTTGAACCTCTGCTGGAATTTGATAGCTCTGAGTTTCGCTTTAGCTATCAGTCGCCATCAACGCCTGAACAAACCTTTAGTCTGGATATGCGCAGTGGCGAGCGTGCCTTATTAAAAGAGGATGTGATTCCCTGTGGGCATAATCCAGAACAGTATGTTGTACAGCGCTTATCAGCACAAACGTCAGATAAGCAAAGTGTACCTGTCACCGTGTTGTCTCATGTTGATACTGTCATTGATGGCTCTGCACCGTGTTTTCTAACCGCGTATGGAGCGTATGGATCGTCTATTCCTGCTTGTTTTTCAAGCTCGATTCTATCGTTAGTGGATAGAGGCTTTGTCTATGCTATTGCTCATGTTCGAGGTGGGCAAGAAAAAGGACGTGCATGGTATGACGGGGCGCGTGGTGAGTTTAAGCAAAACACGTTTAATGATGTGGTTGCGGTAGCTCACTCCTTGATAAGTGATCAATTCACTAGTGCCGGCAAGATTGTGTTGTCTGGCGGTTCTGCCGGTGGGTTGATGGCAGGGGCTGTGATTAATCAGTGTGAAGATTTGTGGGCAGGTGTGATTGCTGATGTGCCTTTTGTTGACGTCGTCAATACACTTATTGATGACTCGTTGCCACTAACCCCTGGTGAATGGTCGCAGTGGGGAAATCCTTTGAATAGTGTTGAAGAATTTGACATTATTCGACGATATTCGCCCTACGAGAATGTGCAGTCGCGCCCTTATCCCCCTATGTTGGTGACCGCTGGTGTTTCCGATCCAAGGGTCACGTATTGGGAGCCTGCCAAGTGGGTAGCACAGCACCGACATGTTCGAGATGACGACAACTTACTGATGCTGAAGACTCACATGAGTACTGGTCATTTCGGGGAGTCTGGGCGCTATGCTTCACTGGTTGATGAAGCTATTGCGCAGGCTTTTGCGTTGAAAGTGACGCAACAGCATTAAAGCGAAGCGACTGCACTAGCCAATTGGCCAGCCAGTTTGGCGTTGTTGATAATCAACGCCTGATTGGTAACAAGGCTAGCCCCATCGCTAATGTCAACGATGCGCCCTAGTAACCAGGGCGTAACTGCTTTGCCACTTATACCTTGCTCTTGCGCCTCAGTAACGGCTTGCTCAATGAAGCCGTTCATTTTGCTACTGGGTATCTCGTCTGCTTCTGGTACCGGGTTGCCAATGAGTATACCGCCTTCAATGTTCATCGTTTGTCTGGCCTGCATGAAGCTTACAACTTCATCAACAGAGTTAATGTTTAGTGGAGCAGCAAGACCACTGTCACGTGACCAGAATGCAGGAAAGTTGACTTGACCAAATGCCAATACGGGAACACCTAAGGTCTCTAACACCTCCAATGTTTTAGGGATGTCGAGAATAGCTTTGGCACCTGCACTAACCACGCATACTGGGGTTTTGGCTAGCTCATGCAAATCGGCTGAGATATCAAAGCTCTCTGCGGCACCTTGATGCACACCACCAATACCGCCGGTTGCGAATACCTTGATGCCTGCAAGATGCGCAAGAATCATGGTGGCTGCTACAGTGGTTGATCCGTTTACCCCTTTTGAAACTGCCATGGCAAGATCGGCACGCGACAACTTCATCGCATTGTCAGAACGTGCAAGCTGCTCAAGTTTTTCGTCATCAAGCCCTATCGTTGGGATGCCATTGAGAACAGCGATAGTGGCGGGCACACAACCAGCCTCGCGCACCGCTTGCTCCACCGCCATTGCTGTATCGCGATTAGTAGGGTAGGGCATACCGTGTGTGATGATCGTGCTCTCCAGAGCAACTACGCCTTGGCCACTGGCCAGTGCTGTTTGTACTTCGGCGCTAATGCTGATGGTTGAATGGGTCATAGCGATTTGTTGTTCAGGTTTGAGAGGGCAATAGTACCCTTAATAGGATGGCACTTATATAAGCTATTCATTCTCACGTCAGTGGGAATCCACGCAGCTATAAACCTTGGATTCTTAGCCTTCACGAAAATGGCGTTGCCTAGTATTTTTGCAAACAGTAAGTGCCATTGCCTTTAGGTGTCGTTGTTAAGGCCTCTAAGCGTTTCGATACTGGGCCGCCTTTTGCCAGATTTTTATGGGTACCAAGGGTTGCGTAAGGATGCAAGTGCCAGTGAGCTGATCGCTACATTTTTAGCGGTGAGCGCTTGCCGGTTAGTACATCTGCGGCAAGTGGTAGCCCCACCAGCTCTATCGCCCGCAATTGATCTAGCCCAGTGGTCATGGCTGCCAGCGTGGCACCTGCCAGAGTGTCACCTGCGCCGTTGACATTGTGAGTGATACTGACATCGGGTACTTGCATTGTGGTGTTAACTCCTTGGCATCGACTTAGCAATCCGTCGCCGGCGTCGGTAATGATTAAGTCGGAAAATCCAAGTTCAACCAGATAGCTGGTCAACTGCTCTAGCGACATGGCTTTTTCAGTATGATGGGGGTAGCCGGCTGTTGCACTGGCAAGAGCTATGGCTTCACGTCTATTGCAAAATAATAAATCCACCTGCTTAGCTACTGGTAATAACCTCTTTGCCTTGTGGGGCGAGACTGCTAGGGCTGCGATAAATGAGTGATCATCGCTCGCCTCTTTGGTCAATCCATTGATACAGTCAGCGCTTAAATTGGCGTCGATCAGTAGTGTGTAGGGAGGAGTGCCTGGCAGTGTGTTGGCTAAACTATTTTGAGCAGATTGGTTGAGCTTTTCTAGCACATGGCTGGCTTGAAGTTGCTCGGCAACACTGACATCAGCTAACCCAAGTAACAGGTTACCGCCACTATCCATAATGGCGCTATAACGTCCTGTGCTGAATCCATCAACATAGTGTGACTCCACTAGTAAATCTATCGATGCCATAGTGCTCAGTAGAGCAGCAGCATCGCTGTCGTCACCCAGCGCTGTGTGTAGCGTGACTAATGCCGTGCTCGAGCACGAGTCTGGGCCAGATTCTGGAAGATAATTCTGGCTCTTGTATACGGAGCAGGCAGCACGAGCGGCATTGGCGGCCACACCTCCTGCATATCGCCTCCACGCTACCGGATTAGACGCTCCACTCATCAAACCGCCTTCAACGATTGCCGTCTCGTCCAGCAACAGGCCACCTGCGACATGTAGCTCGATGTGTTCAGTAGTTTTGTCAGTCACGCGGCACGATTTTGTGATCAAAGACCCAATAGTTTACGTCAATGAACACTTGGATCGACTGCCTATCTTGAGAGCGGCATGGCTTGACGTTTTCAAGACAGATTATCTACAACCCAAGTGAGTATTATCACGCATCAGAGTCTTTCGGAAGAGAACATCCCCAATGAGCGTAGATCCACGTATTGCCATCTCTCGCCGATTGCGTAAAACACCTTTTACTTCTCGCGTTTTTGAGCAAGGGGTTACGGCGTTCACTGTCTATAACCATATGCTGCTAGCAACTGAGTTTGAGTCCCTTGAAGCGGACTACTGGCATCTGTGTTCTGCCGTTCAGGTATGGGATGTGAGTGTCGAGAGGCAGGTTAGTCTTAAGGGGCCCGATGCTGACAAGCTAGTGCAACTGATGACACCACGCAATATAGAAGGACTAGCAGCTGATCGTTGCGTTTACTTACCTTTGGCTGATGAAAAAGGATTACTGGTTAATGACCCTGTTGGCATGCGCGTTGAAGATGACCATTGGTGGCTCTCCATTGCAGATTCAGATGTGAAATTGTGGGCTAGTGGATTGGCTGCAGGCGCTGGACTTGATGTGTGTGTTACTGAGGCTGATGTGTGGCCCTTGGCGGTTCAAGGCCCAAAGGCTGAGGAACTGATGCAGCGTGTGTTTGGTGATGATGTTGCAGATATTCGATTTTTTCGGCACAGACGTATGGCTTATGGCAATGCAACATTCGTCGTGTCACGTTCGGGTTGGAGCAAACAAGGCGGGTTCGAAGTCTATGTAGATGACGTCGCTGAAGGGCAGGCTTTGTATGATGAGTTGTTTGAAAAGGGACAAGATCTCGATGTGAGGGCAGGTTGTCCTAATCTTATCGAACGCATGGAGAGCACCTTACTGTCATTCGGTAACGATATGGATTCCAGGCATTCTGTTCTTGAGTCTGGATTGGGTGCGTTTATCGACCTTGATGCAGACATAAACAGTCTTTCTATCAAAGCCCTAAGAACTGAACGCGATGCCGGCCCAAAGAGACGTCTGATGGGTCTTTTTATACCTGCTCCAGCAGGTGCACGTCGATTGGCAGAACAGCCGTTTGCTGAACAGTTGGGTATGGATACCAAGCAAGTTGGCTCATCTGAAGATATCCTTAAACAGGGGCTCATACAACATTGCTTGGGATCCCAAGTTTACTCACCGCGCTATGGCGTTCAGCTGGCCACTGCGATGCTCGATGAACCATTGGCCAGTAGCGACGTTTGTAAGGTTTTGTTGGCTGATAGCACAACCGCCGAGGCTATTATCTGCGCGCTGCCTTTTACTCCTCACGTTTTAATGGCCTTAGCTTCTGACGCAGAGGATGTGGCTGTTTGCTAAAGGCTCTTTGGCCGCTCGTTGATGTCTGGTTCATACACCTCTATTGCAAGTGCGCCATTACTAGTACACTAGGGCATCTGTTCACAGCACGCTCGACATCATGTTTTCAAAAATTGCAGTTATTGGTTCTGGCACCATGGGCGCGGGCATTGCCGGACACATCGCCAATGCCGGGCATGAAGTACTGCTTCTTGATCTGCCATCAGACGATGGTGCCAATGCCAGCGCCATCAGTGAGCGAGCCAAGCAACGCCTGATAGATGCTGAACCACCGGCACTCATGCACCGTAGTGCTGCGGATCTCATCACGGTTGGCAATACACGCGACGACTTCCACAAGCTAGCCGAGGTTGACTGGGTGGTAGAAGCGATTGTTGAGCGCTTGGATATTAAACGCGAGCTTTATCATCGTCTCGAGCAAACTGTGTCGAGCGATTGCGTGGTGACGTCAAACACCTCAACCATTCCTATCAGCTTGTTAGTTGAAACCTTGCCCACCGATTTTCAACGACGCTTTGCCATCACACATTATTTTAACCCTGTTCGCTATATGCGATTGCTGGAACTGGTTCGTGGTGAGCAATCTGATGATGCCATCATGCAAAAACTGGCTGACTTCAATGATCGTGAATTGGGCAAGGGTGTTGTGCAGTGTAGGGACACGCCTGGATTTCTAGGTAACCGTGTTGGCGTGTTTGCCTTACAGGTGGGGATTGACGAGGCACTGTCATTAGACTTGCCTATAGAGATTGCTGATGCTTTGATGGGGCGGCCCATGGGTATCCCTAAAACGGGTGTGTTCGGGCTTTATGATCTGATCGGTATTGATCTTATGGCAGACGTTGTGCGCTCTCTTCGTAGCATCCTCCCCGAGAATGATGTTTTTCATGCGGTAGGTGCCGAGAGCGACATCATCAACGGCATGATAGCCACTGGCCTGACAGGTAATAAAGGTGATGGTGGTTTTTATCGACGTGGTGAAGGCGGTGAAAAACTCGCTCGGAATTTATCAGATGGCAGCTATCGCTCAATTGCAACCGAACTGCCACAACGCGCTCTTGATGCAGCACAAGCCATTGTTGATCAACGCGAGCCTTTGATAGATCTGGTTCAGGGTGATGATGTGCAAGCGCGTTTTTGTCAGCATGTTTTAGCGCGTGTGCTTGGTTACGCTGCTAGCTTACTGGGCACTGTTACTGATTCTCCTCAGGATATCGATGATGCCATGAAGCTTGGCTTCAACTGGATTCGTGGCCCATTTGAAATGATTGATGCCCTAGGTGCGAGCCGTGTGCGTGGACTGATGAACGAGCTCGATATGCCAGTGCCTGCGGTGCTTGAAAGTGATCTTGCCTTCTATCAGGTGAATAGAAATGAGAAAGTGTTGATGGTGCGTCATGCATCAGGTAACACGGCGCCTGTATCGTTGCCTGAAGGTGTGGTCAGGTTTCATTTGCAACGCAGAACGCTGACGCCCATTGTTAGCAATCGTGCTGCTAGCTTATATCGTATTGCTGGTGACTATCGTTTAATCGAATTTCATTCCAAGGCTAATGCACTAACTGATGAATCCATGCAGATCGTTATGCAAGCAGCCACTGATCATGGCAAGGGCATTCTGGTGCACAACGACGCGCAGCATTATTCGGCGGGTGTTGATCTTAATGCGTTCCTTGCGTTAATTGACAGTAGCAACTGGTCCGGTATTGATGCCTTCTTGAACCGATTCCAGAGGGCGGTAGCGGCGCTCAAGTACGCACCTGTTCCTATCGTGGGTGCGCCTTCTGGGTTGTCGTTAGGTGGTGGCCTTGAAGTGTTATTACACTGCGATCAATTAGTCATGAACGCGAATACGGTGGCTGGATTGGTTGAAAGCGGCGTGGGCTTGTTGCCTTCAGGGGGCGGTGTTAAAGAAACCTACTTACGTTGGTATGCAAAAACGGGCGATTGGAACAAGGCTGCCTGGAGTGCCTGGATGAACCTTGGCTATGGCGCTATTGCCAGCTCTCCACAAGGCGCAGGTAAACTACTGTATTTCAAGCCTGAGCATGATCAGTGGGTTATGAATCGCGATCGCTTATACACACAATCGGTGCAAACGCTGGATGCTTTGTCTGCAGGCTATCAAGCACCTGAGCGGCCGGTTTTCGAACTAGCCTCGGGTGATATTTTGCCGCGTATGGCCAAGTTTATGGATGAAGGTATCGAACGTGGTGACTTCTTTGCCCATGATAAAACGGTGGCCATGAGTATCGCGTCTGTGATTTGTAGTGCGGATGGGCAACCTGAGCAAGTGTCAGATGCAGACATGTATCAGCGTGAGCGCAAAGCTTTCGTAGCCTTGGCAAAAACGCCTAAAACACGTGAACGTATCGTTGCCTTACTGCACGGTGGTGGGGCAATCCGCAACTAGTCGCTTTTGAGCCATACATTAATGTTGAGCGTGCCTATGTTGGCGATTACAGCGCTCCAGTGAATCAGGCCGTGACTTAGTGCTACTGGGCTTGTTGTCCAGTATTGTTGGCCCAGTTTTGCAGAGTTATTCTGCGACTGAGGCTTCCTCACCAAGTTCTG
Source organism: Granulosicoccus sp. (assembly GCA_023300375.1). Lineage (GTDB taxonomy): Bacteria > Pseudomonadota > Gammaproteobacteria > Granulosicoccales > Granulosicoccaceae > Granulosicoccus. The sequence goes on from JALZWO010000239.1 coordinate 17,483, forward strand.
CAGCATTAGCTGCTCCCAGGCTTGGAGTCTTCGTGGTAGACGTGTCCACGCCGGATGTATCCACGGAAGGGACGTTGACAGATGATTGTTCGGCACTTTCACTTGTCGTAGAGTCTTCTGGAGTGGACTCTTCGGTGGGGGTGAGCTGCATACTCTGCGCTTCAGATTTGACGATGGGTTCTAGTACCCCATTAACTGATGCAAAAGAGTGCGCACTGGAGTTCGGGGCTGTGCCCACTGCATCAACTGGCGGTGACTTTCTCAGTTTGACACTTCCTCCGATAACGTATCGTCGCGGAGCCGCATCGTCTGTGTAGTGCACACCAGGCCGTGTTAGCCACGCGAGCATGCCATCGTCACCTTCTCCAATTTCTGTTCTGTTCAGCAGCGGCGCTCGAGTTTCCGTGTCCAGAGCATCGCCTCTGGCCAAAAGTGTTAGCCGCCGGCCGTCTTCAGTGTCGCAATGAATAAACATGCGAGAGCCGCTGGCGTCTACATCAGCATCGATCACGGTTTTGCCGTGTTGCACAAATGCATCGATAGCCAAGAGACAGGAGGCATCTGAGTAAAAAGTGGCTTCTAGCGGTGCATCTGCCACCCCGACAATAGTTGAAGCCAAGCTGGCTGCAGGCATTCCTAGTAGGACAAGCAATGCCGAAACCTTCCAAAACTGGCTGGCCTTGTAGGGTTGTTGGTCAAGTTGTAGAGTGCGACTGGAAATTACTGAGGTCATCATTGAGGGAGGAAAACTGTTACCAAGGTATCGAACCGGATTTAGACGTACGGTTAGTATGATCTCACTGCAGCTCCAAGTGTGCTGAGCGAGAACGTAAAACCACAAAAATTGTACATTTTCAGAACTCTGTCATATCCTGAATTACCAACAGAACCGCATAGGTACAACATTTTGTGACTAATTCAATGGTATGTGATTGGCGGTTTTACCCGATTGGTACACATTAGAAGCCGTTTCATAGCGAGATTTTATACTGTTTACCAGCGCGGTCAGCTCTTGCTGGATTGCCTCATCGGTTAGGTTTTCCAGCTGCTGAACAATATTAAAGCTATCCCAGAACTCGTTCTTCGTATTGTACTGCCCTGGTTTGAGTGCAAATACCTCGTCAAGAATTTTTAAATCGTGCGGAATATTGAACGCATCACGTGAATCTTCATGACTGAAGAAATGGCAAAAATTGTCAAAACCGCTCCATGTAATCGCAGACAGGCACATGCTGCACGGCTCATGGGTGCTAAGAAAGATCAGCTCGCTCACGGGCGCACGTTCTGATGCGGGTATTTCGTGAAATAACTTGAGCAAATGCATCTCGCCATGATGAAGAGGGCTCTGTATCTCGTTATTGGTCGCAGCTAAATACAGCGAGTGATCGCTTTTTCGTAGCAAGGCTGCGCCGAATATTTTATTACCCGCCTGTACTGCCCGCTCTGTTAGTGGCAGTATGTCTTTGGCCAGTACTTCCAGCAGGCGTCGCAGCAGAGAGGCGTCTGGTTGTGGGTTTTCAGTCATAAATTCAGGTAGTCGGTTTTCGCGGGCAAGTTATGATCAGCAAATGAACTTATTGGACATCGTTAGTAGTGGGCGCATTGTAGACTTTATGATCTTGTTTGTTGTTATTGAAGTCATAGTGTTAACTGTTTATTGGCGACGCACTGGCCAAGGAATCGCCTTTGTGCCACTGCTTGTCAATATTGGTGCTGGTGGCAGTTTGATGCTAGCTCTTGGGGCGACACTGAAAGGCTTTGCTCCAGAGATTATTGCGCTTTGTCTGATATCGTCATTGGTATTCCACGTAAGCGATCTTATTATTCGTTGGAAGCGATGAAGCTCGTAAAGACATAGCGCTGAGTTGTTTGCCGTTGTGCGTGTCAATTCAACTATGAGCTGGCACTGCTCTGGAATACGGGTAACGCTAGGGTTTAAATAACTTCTGGGCTTTGCCGAGAAAGTACTCTTCGTCGTTGCAAGTGAATTTTGAACTGATGGTATAGCAACAAGCTGACTCCAAGCGTGCAGGGTGTTGCCCAGAGGATGGGGTTGAAGGCAAGCTCTGGCATCAGGTTCACCGCACCAAAGGCGAAGAATGCTGTGTATACAGATATACCTGCTCCCACTAGCCCCCGCGTGTGTTGAATCAACCATTCGTTAAGGGGCGGGTTTTCCTGGAAAATGAAGCGGGTGTTCAGTGTTGAGGACAGTAATCCTATGATCGATATCCCCATCATTAGCGGCTGATTGATCAGATATCCTTGCCAGGCGCAATTTGCTGCCGTGATAAAGGTAGCTGCTTGCAGTGCCAGATTCGGTATATGACGGTTAGAGGAGTGGTTGTGGCGATTGTGTATGCACCACATGCCATAGCGGCTTAGCATGATGGTCAGCGTTGCCAGATACAGCATCATCCAGCCAAACATGCCTCGGACCAAGGCAGCATCATTGGAAAAAGGATGAGTTTCCAGTGGGTAGCGCAAAGTGACAAGGCTGATGCCAATGGCCAGAATGCCTGTCACGAGCAACGCATGAGCAAAAATTCGCCCCCAGCGTTTGTGTGTTTTCCCACCTTTTTTGCCCACTATGGGCACCCACATAGTTATGAGTCCGATGGTGCCAGAGACGATGTGCAAGGCAACGAGCGCGTTAAAGATGAACATGAAAAGCGTCAACCCAGATTGACAGTAAACCTTTGTTCTTTATACAGTCAGCGTAAACAGCTTGCAAGTGATACACGATAAAGGAATGCTGCCCTAGGATTTGGCGTATCCATCCGTGCACAGGCTGTCGGCTGCCAGTTGGCCGGATAAACTGGCCATGGGTACACCGGCTCCTGGATGCACGCTGCCTCCACACAGGTACAAACCCCGGACTGCGCTACGTGATCCAGGACGCTTGAATGATCCCATCCAGCCGTGTGTTGGTCGTCCGTAGAGCGCGCCATCGCTAGCAGGAAACAATCGTCCAAATTGGCTAGGCCCGGTAACGATACTTTGGCCTTGCTCATCGTCAATCTGCAAACCTTGAGAACTCAGTGTGTGCTTCATACGTTCAATAGCCTCTGCGCGTTCGACATCGCTCATGGCACGTGCTGGCGCATTGACCAGCGAGAAGAGGCGCTCGTGTTGCTCGTCAGCTATCGAGGTATCTGCACTACCGCTGCGATCCTGGGCACATACATACACCGTCGGATTGTCAGTTATCTCACTACGCTCGAAAATACCTTCAAATTCATCGTGGTAATCGTTGCCAAAAAAGACGGTGTGATGAGCAAGGGAATAGCCGCGCGTAACAGCGTACTGGCAGTGTGTTACTGCTGAAAGAGAGGCTTCCGGTCGTGACGTGCAGGATTCTGTTGCTGGCTCTCCCAATAGGCCTGTGGCCAACGCTTGGGTATCGCCATTGAAAATAACGGCATTGGTTAGCAGGGATTCTCCATTCTCAAGTTGCACTGAGGTAATTTGCTTGTCGTCTATGTTTAATTTTGCGACGCCTGTGCCGTAGCGGATCTCACCACCTAGTAGCTCTAGGGTATTTGCCAAAGTGCGCGCCAGTGTGTGCATGCCACCTTGCACCATCCACACTCCAGCCTTTTCAACATGTGCTATGAGCATTAGAGTGGCTGGAGCCTTAAATGGAGAGCTTCCACAATAGGTTGCATAACGAGCAAAGAGCTGACGTAACCGAGGATCGCTAAAGTCTTTGGACAGTGCATTCCACAGAGTGACAAAGGGTTGAGTTTTTGCCATGTCTACGATGCCGCTAAGCCCACCTTGCAGACTGAGCGCGATTGGGTTTGGGCGTTGTGCACGCATGAAACTGTGATCTAGCGTGTTGAACACCTGTCTTGTTTTTTTCGCGAACCGAAGGTAGTTGTCTGCCTCGCTATTGCCAGCGAATTCGCTGATAGCCTGCATGGATTGATCGAGCTCTGTAAATAAATCAAGTGAGTCGCTGCCTTGCCAGCTATGGCGGGCCAGCAAGTCGGCTTTATCCATACGCAGGTGTTCCGAAAATTCCAGACCGGCATTGGCAAAAAGGTTTTCAAATACCCAACGCATAGTGAATACGGTGGGGCCAGCATCTATCCCCTGGCCTGCAACATACAACTGTCTCATCTTGCCGCCTGGGTAGGCATGCCGCTCTAGTAAAACTACGGGTATTTTCTTTGTGGCTAGCGCAATCGCTGCGGTAAGCCCCCCTATACCTGCACCAATAACAACGACAGGTTGAGTTTTTTGTGTATTTACACTCATACTGGTTTTCGGTGCTTCAACTGCATTTGGACTTCTATCGCAGGCCGCGTAGTCAATCGCGCAACAGGGCGTACGGTATCTGCATTCATAGTATGGAATGTATAACGCTGCGCCAGCCTACCGATAATAAGAACCGCTTCAGTGGTGGCAAACGAGGCCCCTATACAAACACGTGGGCCGATTCCAAAAGACATGTGCGTGCCTTTGTCAGATGTACTCGTCGCGTTTGCCTGCTCTGATGAGTCCAGAAAGCGGTCTGGGTCAAAGCGATCAGCGTTGTTCCACAACAGGGCGTTGCGATGGGCTGTCCATGGTGAAATCATGATCATGGCCCCTCGCTTTAGCTTTTTGTCGGCAATGCGGGTCGCTTGCGCAGCCACTCGTGGCAAAAAAGTAATGGGTGGATATAAACGTAATACCTCGCGGAAAACATGGCGAACATAAGGTAGCTGTCGCATGTGCTCCATTTGTAGATCCTGCCCTTGTGTCACGTGATTGATATCGTTGGCGATACGTTGTGCTACGTGAGGTTGTTGGGACAAAATGAAAAACACCCAAGTGAGCACACTAGCGGTAGTTTCGTGGCCAGCTAGAAAAAACACGCCTATCTGATCAATCAGCTCTTCACGCGTAAACGCTTTACCTGTTTGCTCGTCTTTAGCTGCAATAACAGCAGACACGATATCGTTTGGCTGTTGGGCTTGGTTACCTTGTGCGTGCATCGCCTCGATGCGCGGATCAAGCATAGCGCCGATATGGTGACGAATGCGTTGGCAGGCTGCAACCACCTCAGGTGGTTGCTTGATGCGTGCCCAGGGTTTACCAAAAATGAGCTGCTTCAAATCCACGCTAGCTACACTGCGTTCAAATAGTAGAAAATCGGTGAAAACATCACCTGCGATAGTAGAGTTCAGGGGTTGAGAAAAAATGGTTCGGCAAATGATGTCAGCTGTTAAATGGCTCATAGCCTTATCGAGCGAAAACGATTGTTGCGTACCTACGTGTTGGTCAAGTGTTGATTCATAATCACTAACCGCCTCCACCATCGATGTAAAAGCTTCGTTAATGCGAAGCTGTGAAAAAGCGGGATCAATCATTTGCCGCTGCCGTCGCCATTGCTCCGCACTAGAGACAAACAGGGAGTTACCCACCAAGCCCTCCAGAGCGCCCACCATCAGATCGTTTTTTGGGAAGATGCCTTGTTTGTCGTGGAGTACTTGACGACACAGTTCGGTATCGTTAATCAGCAGTATGGATCGGCGAGAATACCCAAGCCAGGTGAGTGGTTTGACGTAGGCCTCTTCTGGCACAAGGCTCAACAGATCACCATCACCTTGGCGTATCACTCTTAAAAGAGAGCGCAGAGGCGAGGAGGGTATGGGCGCAGGTGGGCGGTAAAGTGGTGCTCGGGACATGATTAAGATACGCGACGTTAGCTTCAGTATACACTTGGTCTCACGCAAAGAAATTCTGAACGCAAACATTGGCTCATTCAGTCGGTAAAACAGCGCTACTCACCCTTGGCCGCTTGCCAGTCAGTTTGCACTTGGCTCGTGCACTGAAGTCTCAAGGCTGGCGCGTGATAGTTGCTGAGCCTTTTAGATTCCACCTTTGCCGATTATCGAACGCCGTCGATAAGAGCATCAAGGTGATAGCGCCAACCGTGGATTTGGACGCGTATTTGCGCTGCTTGCAAACCATTGTCACTGACGAAGAGGTATCGCTGGTCATTCCGGTATCTGAAGAGGCAATGTACGTTTCGATACTGAAAGATAAGTTACCGCAAAGCGTGCGAATGCTGTGTATGGATCAGACAACACTCATTCAGTTGCACGATAAGTATGAATTTTTCAAGTTGGCCGATAGCCTCGATGTGCCAGTGCCCAAAACCCTCAAAGCAGATTCTGCGTTTTCGACTATGGCAGGCATCAACGACGACATTGTGTTGAAACCAAGGTTATCCTGCTCTGGGATGGGTGTGTGTTTTCTAAATTCCGCCCACTTGTTGACACCCATGCAAAGGAATAATAAATATATTGTGCAGCAACGGATGCTGGGTGCTGCATGTTGCAGTTTTTCTATTGCAGTGGATGGGGTGGTTTTGCATACCGTTTGCTATCGCAGCCTACAAACATCTGGCTCTGTGTCAGTGTGCTTTGAGCACATGCCTGTACCAGAGCGCATTGCTGAGTCTGTTAACACTATTGTAAAATCGATAGGCTATACCGGAATGATTTCATTTGATTTCATGGCCAATGAAGCAGGGCAGTGGCACGCCATTGAATGCAATCCCAGAACAACGAGTGGCGTGCATTTCTTAACACTCGATGATTTATATGAAGTTCTGATCAATACCAACACTCAAGCTGACGAAAAAAAAATAGTCGCGGTTAAGCTTCAGGAATTCTGGTCCTGCCTTTCGTCTGTTGAAGCACAATTGTTGAAAGGTAAATTATGCAGCGCGGCATGGCAACGCTTGTTCACTACTAAAGATATCAATTGGAAGTTGACAGATAGTAAGCCGTTTTTATTGATGAGCATTGTACTAGCCCCTATGTTGTTTAAAGCAATTACAACCCGCAAACCAATGACAGAATTACTGATGGAAGATGTGGGTTGGCATGATGTATAAATTGTCAAAAACTGATGATCAAGCAAAATCTTTGCTGGGTTCTGCACCTGGCATTCGATCCCGACTTCCCTTTGGATTCACCGTAAGCGTTGATGAGCAGGCGCATGATCAGTTACCCAAATTGGTGGAATCTGTCACGTTTGGTGCTGATGGTTTGCTTTATAGACGTCTTGATGTTGCGCTACAGCTGCAGCGTTTTAATCAACCTGTGTTCTTCCATGCTCTCATTGATGATCAGTTAGTTGGAGCTTATGTATTGGATAAACGTGATCTATTGGTATTCAACCAAGCGGTCACTGCTTACTATCGAGGTGTGCTTGCTGTTAGTGAGGCGTATCAGCGACTTGGGATCGGAAAATCACTAGCATTGGCAGCTCTGGCGTGGATAGAAAAACAACCTTCTGAGTCAACAATGCTGTCGTACGGTTGTATCGACAAAAACAACGTGCGCTCATTGCAATTGTTGAAGACAATGGGTGCGGTTGAAGTAGCTGGTTTATCGATGTACATGATGTACAAGCAGTGGCCAAAGCCGCTTAATGATGTGCAACGACTGGATGAACTAAGCCAGGAACAATGGAATGAATTGCAGATGGCGACTAACAATGACTATCAGTTGCGTGATATTAGTCGGCCCAAAAGCCCTGTATTCGTACTCAAGGATACCGATGGAGCCGTCATTTTTGCCAGCGCCTCTGTTACTCGTTTTAGTATTCGGCACATGGGAGCTGCTGCTCGCTGGTGCACCCGTTTGTTTGTAACGCCATTCGCTGCCGCTCGAAGACGCTTTAATCCAATTAAGTTCAGCTATGTGTCGTTTTCGGCTGTTTCAATTCGTGCAGGCTCTGAAAAACTATGGCCTCAATTTGTTAGCTCAATTTTGTATGAACATCAATGTCATTTTGCAGTGGTGTACGTTGATCCGCAAAGTCATCTTTTTGCTCAGCTGCAGAGTTCAGGGTGGCTAAATCGCTGGGTTCATTCGTCGCAAGACAATATTTCAATTTTAATGCATACGGCTACAGCTGATAGCGATTTAGTTAAGTTAGCCAACAGTCGAACGATTATGGGCGTCTGGCCAGTTGATTCATAATTAGGTTGTTGGATGGGTGCTACGTCACGGTACCAGCCCGGCTTTAACCGCATCAAGTAGGGCGTGCGGCTGATCATTTGAATAAGCGATCGCGTGTTCGAAACCCCAAACAGGACTTGGCCAGTTGATATCACCTTCTTCTCTGGCAATAACATGGCAGTGTAAGTCAGGTACCACGTTGCCTAGCATTGCAATGTTGACGCTTTTGCATTGCGTGTGCTGCTTTACTAGCTCACTGACCCGCGTAACATCGCCCATAAACCCTGTGCGTAGCTTCTCTGGTAGGTCGTGCAATTCAGCGCTAGGGGTATTTGCAGCGTTCAATCGCTGAGATTCATTGGGCAATAAAATAAACCAGGGCCAGCGTTTGTCATTCATTAGGCGTATGTGTGAGAAAGCGGTTGTGCAAATAGCGGTCGTGTCCGCTTTAATGCGTGGGTTCATACTTTGATCCATTGTGTGTTCGTTGATGGCGTTCATTGATGTTAACGGTTAGTTTCACGGTCTACACGTAATTTTGGATTGAGCGTCGGCGAAATGCGCCGTTAACGCCAAAGAGCATAGAAGATCCTAGCTCTGCGATTGTTTGGTCAAAGCGTGCCAGTATACTCTGCGGTAGTGATGGGGTTTAGTGATCCTGAACCTTTTGACTGCCAGATCATTCAGTTCGTGCGTCTAAGTATTCCTCTATCAGAAACACGCTACTATGTTTAATCGATTTCGTTCGAGAGATTTTTCGCCGCAAAAGCAAGAGCAAGAGGTAGAGGATTCTCAGGCCAGAGAGGCTCAACAAATTGGGCAATCGCTACGTGCCTCATGTGCAATAATTGAGCTCGGGCTGGACGGAAATATTCTCAATGCCAACGACAAGTACCTTGAAATCATGGGCTGTGAAATGCACCAGATCGTTGGCAGAAATCATAGAGATTTTGTAGATCCAGAATACATATCTGCTTCTGACTACGAGAGCCGATGGCTAGCTTTACGCAGAGGTGAATCGGGTTTTAGTGCGAATTGCCGTTACATAAACGATGGGCGCGGAATGTGGCTGCAAGAGAATGACATACCGATAAAAGACGGTAATGGAAAAATATATAAGGTTGTTAAAATTGTAAAAGATGTGACCGAGCGTGCGTTAAGTTTTTCCGAGCTAGAGTGTCAGGTAGACAGCTTACGGCAAAATATGGCGGTCATAGAATTCGATATGGATGGCACCATCATAACGGCTAACGATAGTTTTTTAGATGTTACCGGCTATACGCTGAATGAAATTCGTGGCAAACATCACCGAATTTTTGTCGACCTTATAAGTCAAAATACAGAAGAATACATAAACTTCTGGAAAAAACTAAACGAAGGTCAGCCCTCCTCAGGTCAGTTTCCCAGGATGCATAAAACGGGTAAAAAGCTCTGGCTTGAGGCTATCTATAGTCCCGTGTTTGACTCGACGGGAGATCCCATAAAAGTGATTAAGTATGCCAGTGATATCTCAAATCAGAAACTGCTATCAAATTCTTTAGACAACCTTATTCACGAGGCCGGCGGGGTTATGGGTTCTATTGCAAAGGGTGATTTGACTCAAACCATGAAGGGCGAATATACCGGTGAATTGGCTGTGTTGTCGAACGCTATCAATGTCACAGTGACACAGCTAAAATCGATGATGCGGGAAATTCTTGAGCATAGTGTTAGTTTGGTTGACGGGTCACGGAAGCTGTCAAGCCTCAATGATAATTCTCAAAAAGCGGCTTTACGTACCGCTGAACAAACGGATAGATCATCTTCCACAGCTTTGCAAATTTCAGAAAGTGTTGGTTCAGTTGCCACCTCTCTGGAGGAGATGAGTAGAGCGATTCATGGTATTGCAGAGAATTCTGCTAGTGCCGTTAGTGTGGCTGAGAAAGCGGTTGGACTCTCTAACGAGGCCAAACTCAACGTTACTCAGTTATCCGAATCCTCCAATGCCATTAGCGCGGTTATCAAAGTGATTAACTCAATCGCTGATCAAACTAATTTGTTAGCACTCAATGCTACCATTGAAGCTGCCAGAGCTGGTGACGCAGGGCGTGGATTTGCAGTGGTTGCTAACGAGGTTAAAGAACTGGCTAAAGAGACAGCTCGTGCGACAGAAGATGTGGGCCAGAGAATTAAACAAATCCAGACAGACAGTCGAATGGCTGAAAAAATCATTGGTGAAATTAGCACAACCATTGAACAAATTAACGCAAGTCAGGTGTCGATAGCCGGCACGGTCGAAGAGCAACGATCCATGTCAAGTCACATTACTGGGTCTATCAACGAGACTGTCAAGGGTAACAATGTGATTGCTGACACCAATAGAGAAACTGCTGAAGTTGCTAAAGAAAATTTGCAAATAGCGGAAGAATCTCAGCAAACAACACGTGTGCTTTTAGAGCGATCAGATAAACTAGGTGAATTAGCTGCCAGATTTACTCTGAATTAAGGGCGAAATTGGTGTCGTGTCGTAAGCCCATCTTGTCACCTCAGTAAAACGCGATCAAGCAAGCTAGTACTTAGTACGCGTTTTAGTAAACCTGCAACATGTGTTGGAGTAGTTACATAGTAGCGAGGCTTAGGCTTTGTATTCTCCAGCGCGTGAATCAGCTTGCTTGTTACTGCTGAACAATTCAGTTCGAACCGATCTTTCTTTGTGGCAGGTGTGTATAGCCGAGGAATGAGCTGCTCTTCATATTTCTCACGCACTAGCGAATTTTTCCAATCAATCCAGCGTTCAAAATGCGGTATGGAATTCTCGCGTATTTTTGTACCAATAGGGCCAGGTTCAATCAATACTACTTTGATATTGGTATCGTGCAGTTCCAGGCGTAGCGTGTCTGTCAAGCCTTCCATCGCAAACTTGGTTGAGTTGTAAGCACCTCGAAAAGGTTGTGCCGCAAACCCCAGAACAGACGAGTTGTTTATGATTCTGCCGTGGCCATGTTCTCGCATCTTGGGTAACACCGCATTGATCAGCTCAAATTGCCCAAACAAATTGGTCTCGAATATAGATCGAAGTGCATCACGTGGCAGATCCTCCACACGGCTCGGGATGGCGTAAGCACCATTGTTGAAAAGCGCATCTAACTTTCCATCGGTTAGCTCGTGTACCTTGGCAACAGCGTTGTTGATAGATTGGCTACTGTCGTAATCGAGCACAAAAGACTCTAGGCCTTTTTCACTCAGGGTATCGCAGTCGTTCTGTGAACGACAGGTGGCGAAAACGCGCCAACCTCGTTGGTGCAAGGTATGCGCTGCGTGTTCACCAATACCTGATGAACAGCCGGTGATTAATATGGAGTGCTTAGGCATAAAGTAGTAGTTAGTGGGTAGAACAGAGGTTACAGGCTATCATTCAAGCTCTGTAGCCGCATGCAAAGCTGCTTCACAATGCAACTTGGTAGTGTCGAATACGGGAACCGATACGTTATGGCTGCCTAGCAGCATACCGACTTCGGTACATCCTAGAATTAGGCTGTCGCAGCCATTATCAATCAGACGTTGAGCCACGATTTCATAGTGTGCTCGACTTTCGCTGCTAATAAAATTTTTACACAGTTCGTCATAGATAATTGTGTGGATGGTCGCTCGGTCTGCCTTATTGGGTACCACTGCGTCCAAACCCGCGGTTTGAAGCCGATCAAGGTAAAAACGTTGTTCCATGGTGAAGCGCGTAGCCATGAGCCCCGGCCGTTTCAAACCTGCCTTCTGGATAGCCTGTGCTGTGGCGTCAGCAATATGAATCATTGGAATGTTCACGCCTTGCATCATCTCATCGGCCAGTTTATGCATGGTATTGGTGGCGAGAACGAGGAGCTGAGCTCCACCGTCTTGCAAGCGTTTTGCTTCTTCATTAAGTAGAGTGCCTGCAGCTTTCCAGTTATTGCTCATCTGGAGGCTTTCTATCCTCGCAAAATCAACCGAGCGAATCAGCAGCTCCGGCGAGTGTAAGCCGCCGAGCTGCTCTTTTGTGAGTTCGCACAAGTACGCATAATACAGCTGAGTGGAGGCGGCAGACATACCGCCAAGAATCCCTAGAGTTTTCATATTGCGTAAAAACTAAACACCCTTACCTAACATCAAGGATTCTGCGTTTTCTAACTCAGCACGCAAGCGCTTTTCATCGGCAGCTTTTGGCTTGGATAAACCTGCCAGTAAACTGTACGCCACTGGTGTCAGGAACAAGGTGAACACCGTAGCCAAACCCAAACCACCCACGATGACCCAACCCAAGGCTGTGCGTGCTTCTGCACCAGCACCAGAGGCGAACACCAAAGGTATGCCACTCAACACGGTGGACAACATGGTCATGGTGATTGGACGCAGACGGCGAGTTGCTGCTTGTAGCGCTGCCTCTTTAACAGCCATACCCTCATCACGGAGTTGATTGGCAAATTCGACCATCAATATACCGTTCTTGGCCATAATACCCACCAGAAGCACGAGTCCGATTTGACTGTAAACATTCAATGAAGTGCCAGTCAGGTGAAGTGCGAATATTGCACTAGCCAGCCCGAACGGTACGGTAAAAATGAGAATGAAGCTGCTCACAAAGCTTTCGAATTGTGCTGCAAGAACTAAGAAGACAATGACGATAGCGAAACCGAAGGTGAGTAGCAGGCCGCTGGATGTTTCATTGAGTGTTGCAGCTTCAGCCAGTGGCAATAGGCGCATATCTGCCTGCAGTAGTGGCTCAGCTAGAGAGGCTAATTCATTCATTGCATCACGTAGTGCAAATTCAGGCGTGAGCCCAGCGGTTAAAGTAACAGCGCGTGATCGGCCTTCACGGGGTAGGGAGGCAGCTATCGCTTTTTCCTCTACGGTTGCGATGGTGCTCATGGGAACAATGCGCCCGTCAGAGGCTTGCAGGAACAGGTTTGATAGGTCTGTAGGATCGTTAACCGGGTGTGTCGTTGAGACTAGTTTGACAGCCACTGCACGATCTTCGATGAACACATCTCCTATCTCGCGGCCGTCGAGCACAGACTGCATGGCTGAATCTAATCCATCAATGGGGATACCCAGATCTGTAGCACGTTCTCTGTCGATGGTGATAGATAACTGCGCCTGATTGGTTTCATAATCAAGATTCACTCGGCCGAACCTTGAATCTGCTTCCAACTTAGAGAGTAGCTCATCAGCGATAGTAGCAAGCTCTCCATAGTTGTCACCCGTGAGTGCCACTTTTAAACCTGAGCCTGCACCACGAATACCTAGACTATTAGGCTGAATGGCAAAAGCGCGGACACCTGGAATGCTCCCTAACCCTCGGTTAAGTTCGGCGACAATGTCCTGTTGGCTGCGCTCTCGCTCATCCCATGGTTTCAGTGTGAGCACCATAAAGCCACGGTTGGCGCCGCCTCTACCTGAAATAGAGAAAATGTTTTCAGCTTCCCCATTGGCCTGAAATTTAGTAAGTATTTCTTCTATCTTGCGCAACTGTGAAGCGGTGTATTCCATACTCACACCTTGCGGTGCTGAAACGCTGAGCAGTGCAACGGAGCGATCTTCGCGTGGTACCAGTTCTTCTGGAATTTTATCCAGCGTGATCCATGCTAAGGCACCCACACCAAAGGCTGCCAACACGATCAAAAGCGGGGCTGCCAGACAAAAAGACAAGATGCTTTTATAGATACCCGCCAAGTGATGCCCAACTGCATGCACTGCGCGCACGGGTGCAGGGGGGGTGTGATTTTGAGGAGTGTTCGCCAATAATTTCGAGGCAAGCATGGGACAAAGCGACAGAGCCACCACGGAAGATATGGTGACAGCTATTGCTAGCACATAGCCAAATTCGAGAAACAGACCGCCGGCCTGACCTGGTAGGAACGATAAGGGCACAAACACCGCGGCTAGTACAGCGGTGGTGGTGATTACCGCGAAGAAGACTTGGCGTGTGCCGATGACCGCAGCGGCCTTAGCCCCCATGCCTTGATTGCGTCGATTAACGATGTTTTCCAGTACAACGATAGCGTCATCCACCACCATGCCGGTTGCCAATACCAAGGCCAGCAAGGTTAAGATGTTGATTGAAAAACCAGCTATCCATATACCAGCAACCGTACCTATAAGTGCGACAGGCAGGGTCAGTGCTGGAATCAGTGTGGCGCGCCAGTTCAACAAAAAAATAAATATGATGGCCACTACAATACTGATTGCCAAGAGCAAAGATGTTAATACTTCTTTTATAGAGCCATTGATAAAGACTGCATCGTCACTGGTGACGCGTATGTCCATTCCCTCTGGCAGTAACTCGCTGACGCGTGCGGCTGCAGCTCTCACATCAGTTGATATTTCCAGTGTATTGGCACCAGCTTGTTTAACGATGCCTAAGCCAACACCTGTTTTGCCATTAGCGCGTAACGAGCTTGAGCCTATGTCTGCGCCTAACGTCACCGTTGCAACATCTCCGATGCGTGTTCTACCGCTGATGATAAGGTCTTCAAATTCCTCGGGCGTATCCACAGATGCAATAGCGCGAACTGATAGATCCTGAGTGTCGCTGGATAAAGATCCGGCTGGTGCATCGAAGGCTGCATCGGAAAGAGCAAGTGCAATGTCGGCGATGGTTAAACCACGGCTGGCAAGCTTTGACTGATCTACATCAATACTGAATACTTGTTCACGGTCACCATAGACTTGAACATCGGCAACACCGTTAAGTGTTATGAAGTTATCTACAACAAGCTCTTCTACTACCAGTGTCATCTCCTCTGCACTCATGCTTGCAGATGTGATGGCTAGTCGCATGATAGCTTGAGCGTCGCTATCGGCTTTAACAATCTGCGGATCATCCACGTCATCTGGCAAGTCTCGTGACACACGTGCGATAGCGTCTCGCATATCACTGGCGGCGACATCAAGGTTGGTTGAATCACGAAAATCTACAGTGACTCGGCTGCTTGCAAACGATGAAGAGGACGAGATGTTTTTCACACCTGACACGCGGCCAGCGGCGGCTTCGATGATGGCCGTAACTTCCCTATCTACCGTCTCAGGGGACGCTCCCGTGTACGTGGTTGTCACTGTAACTACTGGGCTTTCAACCGCCGGTAGTTCTCGAATTTCCACGCCCCCAACGGCTGCTATTCCAGCCACTATGATCAGTAAGCTGAGTACTACCGCAAGCACTGGACGTCTGACAAACAACGATGTTACGTCGGACATGCTGGTATTTGTAGCGAGTGAACTCATGAGCCACTTTCCCCGCTAGTGTTCGCGCTGGGAGTTGTCAGTTTTTCGGTATCAGATTTGGCCTGAGCTGCTGGAGTGCCTGTCTCTGATGGCGATTCTTTTTTACCTGAGCCACCTCCACCTTGAGCAGCAGTAGGCTGGGCGCCATCTACTCTCACCTTAGCGCCTTCACGCAGGGTCAGCAAACCTTCAATGATCACTTGATCATCGGGTGTCAGCTCTGCATCAACTAATACTGATTCCGGATTTCTTTGAATGATGAGTGCAGGTACGCGTTTCACGGTATCGTTCTGCAGTTGCCAAACATAGGAGCCGTTTGAATCCCATTGGACGGCCAGCGGATTGACTGCGGGGTAGGTCTCTCCGGGAAATGTCATTTCAAGATTGAACGACATGCCCGGTCGAAACACATCACCGATGTTTTCAATGATCGCTTTTACTTCAAGAGTTCGACTGTCGGGTTCGATGCGACTGCCGATGCCTGTAATCGTGCCGTTTATTGGTGAGCCGGGCGTGGAAAGAGCAACCGCTTTAACGGTTTGCCCAATACGCACCTTGTTGGAGAATCGCTCAGGAACCCAGAACTGAACAACGATTTTTGATCGATCATCAAGCGTAAGAAGTTGTGATTGAGCAGAAATAAAGTTGCCCCGATCGTGCTCAACAAATCCGACGATACCCGCCATGGGTGCAGTTATGGTCCGTCTGGCCAACGTTAGTTCTGCATCGCGTAGTGCAAGCTGTGCATCGCGGCTTACTGCTAGCGCTCGGTTGTACTCGACCTCGGTGACCGTTTGTGAACGAAACAAGCGTTGGAGTCGTGAAGCGTCAGTTTGTGCCTCCTCGGCGGTTCGAGCAGCGCGATCACGAGCAATCTGTTGTTCCTCGTTATCGAGCCGTGCCAATATTGTGTCGGCCTCTACCCGTTGGCCCGCGGAGACGAGAACGTCAGTTAGGATGCCACCCAGCAAAGGCACAACATTAACCGATGCAAGGGCATTTCCGTTGCCCACTGCCCTGAGCCTGTTGTCGACGAGTCTGTCTGTAACAGGGCTGGCTACAACCAGAGGTGCTGGCCGTCCGCC
>JALZWO010000240.1 GCA_023300375.1 Granulosicoccus sp.
AGCTGACTGAGAGTTTGTTCTAGTGGATCATCGATAAACACACACACCACTTTAGAACATTCTTCGCAGGCCTTTTGCAGTGCCGGGTTGTCCATCAGGCGTAGATCTTGTCGAAACCATACGATACCTACACTCATTTAAAACCCACTCCTAGAAATACGTAAACATTGAAAGCACGAACTTTTAGCCTGTAGCCAATTCAGCATGTGCCGCACTCAAACGATCATAGACGGCATCGTCAACATCGATTGGCGAAAGTTGTCCAGTGTTGGACTTACCCAATTCAGCAGCATTAGCCTCATCAGTGTCTATGTGCATTTCTAATGCATAGCTATCTTTAACCCTCACCAACACATCACCAAATACCAGATCACGTTCACCACCAATAATCGCAACTGACACCTCATCGCGATCAGCAACACCGAAGCGCTTGGCATCATCTGAATGCATGTGGATATGCCGACGGGCACAGATTAAACCTTCACTTAACGATACGCTACCCGTTGAACCTTCGAGAGTAATAGGAGCAGAAGAGGCTACATTGCCAGAATCACGAACCGGCGCATCCACACCAAGGCGAAATTCATCAGTGCGCGAAATTTCAATCTGATCAACTTCACGTAGCGGACCCAGTACACGTACGTTGTCAATCTGGCCTCGTGGACCGATCAAGTTCACACGTTGTTCGCAAGCATACTGGCCTGGTTGTGACAACTCGCGCACCGAGGTCGGTGTAGCGTGCTCTCCAAACAACGCTGCAAAAGTGGCCTTAGTGAGATGACAATGACGACCACTGACCGCGATGGGAATGTTCTGAGACAGCGTGGTAACTTCACTGGCAAGTAGGGAGCCACACAACTTTGCCATCATGAGTTCTTCGTTGGTTTTGACCACTATCACTTCTACTTTCGAACGCTCCGTGGTGATTCGCGCGTAATCATCATCTTTCGCAATCTGGGTATCTCGGTTGCGATCCACATCTAGCATAACGCCCAAGAATTCCAGTCTTTGCAGTATTCTGCCTCGCATACTGGCACTGTTCTCACCAATACCTCCGGTAAACACAATGGCATCAAGCCCGCCCATAGCAGCCGCATAAGCACCAATGTATTTGCGCGCCCGATGTGCAAATACATTGATCGCAAGACGCGCACCGTCATGGCCTTGCTCAGCGGCGATTTCGATATCACGTAGATCATTACCCAGACCGCTCAAACCAGCCAGACCACTATTATTGTTCAATAAGGTATCGAGTGCTGCAGCGTCATATCCCTTACGCAACAACGCAAGCAGCACCCCTGCATCTACATCACCAGAGCGAGTTCCCATAACTAAACCTTCAAGGGGTGTGTTACCCATACTGGTTTCAGCCGAGCGTCCGTATTCAACCGCGCAAGCACTGGCACCATTTCCAAGGTGCAAAGTAATGAGTCGTGTCTCATTTAATGGCCGTTGCAGAAACTGTGCAGCTATGCCCGCTGCATACTCGTGAGAGATGCCATGAAAACCATAACGTCTGATGCCGTGTTCGTTAGCCACGTTCTGGTCTATGGCGTAAGTTTTAGCTCGACGCGGCATACGAGCATGGAACGCGGTATCGAACACTGCGATGTGAGTGGCGGTTGGCAAAGAGGTGGTCGCCGCTAAAATCGCCTCAAGCGCGTAGGGGTTGTGCATAGGCGCATCTGGAATGAATCGTTCGATGGCTTTTAGCACTTGGGCATCAATACGCACGGCGCTGTCATAGTCAGGCCCTCCGTGTACAACACGGTGGCCAACCACTTGCACATCAAATTGTGCAGTTTCTTCAAGAATTTCAGTAATGGCCTCACGATGCGAATCCCGTGAGCCACCTTCGGTATCACCCAGACGTTCACGCTTACCAGAGCAAAGTAGCTTCAGCGCAGAATCAAATATCGCGTACTTGACGCTAGAAGATCCGCAGTTGATGATCAGTGTGTGCATTTTCAAAGAACAATCCAAAAATGGAGATGTACAAAGCTTACCCGAAGTGAAAGCGTGATCGAGCGCGCAGTGCTAAATCTTACTCTGCGAACCGGCTAGCATTCCCGACAAACGCCTGCAATGAAGTGTTCGACCTTTCCGATACGACTTCCATGAGCAATCAAACCACAGCCCATCAAAAAATTATTCCGCTAAACCGCTTTAATCTGGCTGAAACTGCCCGCGGCTATACAAATCTGTGAGCATCGTAATCTTGTTGGGAGGCAGCGGCGCCAACGGCAACGCAGAGCATCGCTACCTTGCGCAACAGTTTCTCGATCGCTTTGGGGACAAGGTCAGTCGGATAATCTGCGCTGACCCACCGGCACGCCCAATACATAAACGGCTACAACGCCTCATCAAACGCGGCAATTTCGTAGAACGGATTGCCCGTGCACGTTACCCGGGAAGCTATGGCCCAGACGCTGAGCATTTGAGGCGTTTGCTGCTCCCAGACGAACAGACTCCACAAATGCCTGGCGGCGACAAAGTCCACGTGGTTGCGTCTCACAACAGCGAACAGTGTCAGCAACTCATCGCGGAAGTGAATCCTGCTGTGATCGTTGTTTACGGCACGGCAATTATTCATGAACCTACGTTCAGTCTTGCCAAGCTCATTACACTGAATATGCACACAGGACTATCACCGTTCTATCGAGGTGATAGCACCTTGTTTTGGCCGGTGTATTTTGATGATCCCGAGCATCTGGGCGTAACTGTTCACGAACTCGTTGCCTCTGTTGATGGTGGTGATGTGGCATCTACTGCACGCATACAATACGAGCAAGGCGACACCGAAGCTCATCTGTTCTGTAAGGGCGTAAAGGCTGGGGCCACTTTGTACCTTGACGCAGTTGAGCAAGCCCTGAACGGCACGTTACGTTGCCAGCCTCAAGACTTATCCATGGGCAAAGAGTTCAGCTGGAGACATCGCACAGTAGCCGCAGAACATCAGGTAATGGCTCAGCTTGAACGCTGGGCTGCTCAATGAAATCAAAAGTAAAAGCGTTCGCTAGAGCATCGTTTAGAGCCATCGGCTTAGTCGTGTATCGCGCTGGCCTTGCATCATGGGTGATTAACTGCTCATCACGAACGCGTGCGGTGTTGTATCACGCTGTGGAAACAAACAGCAGCAGTTTTACCGATAAGCTGGATATCAATGTACCGCCCGACCTGTTTGCCATACATCTGGACTACTACGCACGTTTCTATCATGTGATTAGCATGAGCGAACACCTGAGGTCACGCCGCGCTAGCAGTATGAACGAAAGCAACGGCTCCCAAGGTACTAGCGATAATAAGCCATCGCTACTCATCACTTTTGATGATGGTTATGCAAGCGTTAAAGATAACGCGCTGCCATTACTCGAGCAACGTAAAATGCCTGCCACGGTTTACCTTATTGGCAACGCCGTGCGTGGCCGCATGGTGTGGGTTAACAGGCTGAATCAGGCGATGAACGAACAGCCTGAGCACACCCGCGAGATTTTAGATTCCTACCCAGGATACCCCGGTCTCAATAAATTGCCGCGTCGACGCATTATTCATTACATTCAATCGCATTTTGAACCCGCACAAATTGAACAATTGATTGAACGCATAGAATCTACAATTGTTGGCCTCACTGTGGATCCTGACAATATTTTTTCATCGCCAGTAGAAATTCGCGAGATGCAAAAGCGAGGTATTGAATTTGGCTTCCACAGCAATGAACACTACAACCTAAGTGGTTGCACCGATAAAGAACTGGCGGTGGCATTGACAACTGAAGGACTAGAGAGTTTGCTCAACTCAAACACTTTTGCCTATCCCTTCGGGTATTTTTCCCCCTCTGCAATTGGCAAGCTCAAGCGCCAAGGCTACAGGCTGCTTTTAACCGTGGGTAACAGTAACGATCGATTTAGTGAGTTACATCTGGACAGATGCGAGATGTTTGAACCAGATTTTTCCAGTTTATTCGCACGATTGGAAATTGAAGAGCCAGTGATCGCTGGAGTAAAGCGGTTGGCATTCAAGTGTCGCTTCAAGTTGCAACGCTTGCGCAGGCGACAGATCAGCCGCGTCGCCTAAGTTACAAACAAAGCGGGATGGGATTACTCAAAAAAACAACTCTGCAAGGAGCTGCATTAGGGCTGAAGTTTATCACTGCCTATATTTACCCTCCCCTGAAATGACGAAACCCCGCATTAGCGGGGTTCCGTGTGCAAAACAGATCGCTGGATCTGATTACATAGCAGATACGTTGACTGCTGCTGGGCCTTTCTGGCCTTGTTCGATATCGAAGCTCACTTTTTGACCTTCGTCGAGTGTTTTGTAACCATCACCAGTGATGGCTGTGTGGTGAACAAATACGTCCTTACCGCCATCTTCAGGAGCGATAAAGCCGAAACCTTTCGCCGCGTCGAACCACTTAACTGTACCAGTACTCAAGATAATACCCTGTATATATAAAACAACAAACGGAATCGGGTGACAACGGGCGACAAGTACTATACTTCCGCAAACAACGTTGAAACTACTAATTCCTTTACAATAACCAAAACGGTTTGCCTAGCTGTAAAAACTCTTGCAAGACGTTAACGGTCGCTAACGTGATTCAGAATTGGTTTCCCAAACCTTCGTCACAATTTCAATATAATTAGTTTGCGCTCCGATTACAAGCTTCGGGTGCACTGGACTGGTAATTTAAATGAGTTATTCGCGTTACAATTGCGTTTGAAGCGCATTTTAGCGCCGCAAAGCGCGATCTGGCCTTGTGTCAGTCCAATTCCCGATACCATCGCCCAACTACTCTATGACTCAAGAATTTACCGCTGGTCAACGCTGGATCAGTGATGCCGAGACCGACCTCGGACTAGGAACCATTCTAGAGGTCGAATTTCGTCAAATAACCGTCGTTTTTCTCGCTAGCGGCGAAACGCGCATCTATGCAAAAGAAACCGCCCCCCTCACAAGAGTGGCATTTCAAAGTGGTGATCGAATAACCAGCCATGAGGGTTGGGATTTACTCATAGAAAACGTCATAGAAGAGGACGGGCTTCTCAGCTACGTGGGACAACGTGCTGATACCGGTGAGAAAACAGCGCTTAACGAGGCCGGCCTTGACAACTTTTTGCAGTTCCGAACCCCCAGAGACAGG
>JALZWO010000241.1 GCA_023300375.1 Granulosicoccus sp.
TGTTGCTTGCTTAATTGACAGGTGTCACTAACGCGCCATTGTTAAAAAAACCAGTCAGATTATCGCGCTGCAGCTTACCCATTGCCTTTCTTGTCTCAATGGTTGCTGACGACTGATGAGGCTGCAACAACACGTTATCAAGTGTCAAAAATCGCTCATCAATACGTGGCTCATTATTGAACACGTCAGAAGCAAAACCGCGAATTGCCTTATTCTCAAGGGCCTCTAGCAAAGCGTCTTCATCGACAGTGCTACCACGCGAGCAATTCACGATCAGTCCATCTGACCCAACCGCGTCGATAACCTGTTTAGAAATTATCTTGGCCGTATCAGGACCTCCACTGACAGCCACAATCAACACATCAACAGCCTTCGCAAGCTGAACAACATCGTTGTGATAACTCCAACCTGGCGTGTCTTTCTGCGCACGAGAATAATAATGCAGCTCAGTATTAAATGGAGCTAACCGTTGTGCAATCGCCAAACCGATTCTACCTAATCCTGCGATGCCTACGCGCACGCCTGATAGCGTTCGCTGTAAGGGGTATGCTCCTTTGTTAGCCCAGTTGCCAGACGTTACCCAGTTGCTCGCGCCAGGTATGTCCCTGTTTAAGGCCAACAACATGCCAACGGTTAAGTCCGCAACATCGTCCGTCAAGACATCGGGGGTATTCGTCACCTTGATACCTTTCGAGCTAGCGTGCGCAACATCTATAGTGTCGTAACCCACACCATAGTTTGCAATGAGTTCAAGTTTTGGAAACGCATTCATAATGTCTGCGCCCAAAGTGGAATGACCTTTGAACGCAAATGCCCTGATGCTCTCACGCACCTCAGGAGCCAATGCTTGCAAATTTTCAGCACCTGGAAATTGATGAACGTTAAACATCTCCTGCATGGGTTGCATATCCCATTCGTCGAAGGTTTCGAAAGCTAAAATGTCTGGTTTTTCCACAAATGCACCTGAAATGTTGTTTGCCTGAATGGCGTGGACTGAGCTTAACGGTTGCCCTAATAATATCCCCAAGCGACAAGTCTTGGGAAGAAGCCAGCCGCTTTAAATTCTAAAATCACCACTTGTACAGAACATTATTCCCGCGGAGGCGGGAATCCATAGACATCGAGCAATAGATTCCCACCTTCGCGGGAATCACGAATTACGGCACTAGCCTTTAGAATAAAGAATGACGAATTACAGCACTAGCCCTTTGGCTAAAAAATGACGAGCGGCCGTATTTACCCTTAAGGCAGCGCTTAATCTCTAATTAAACAAGAGTGCATCCGGCCACTGTGAACCGAATGCACGCACCTGGTTGAATTACTGATTCCAAGTCGCTGAATACGCGTCACGATAAGGTAGGTCAGGATCAAACGTATTACTGTCACCTGATTTTTCTAAGCCCGACTGCGTAACCAACGCTGGTGAAGTAATGTAGCCCGAACAAGTCTCCTCACCTTGAATCGCTCTGTTGAGTTCGTCCACCAACTGCCAGCCTTGTAAGTTCAACGGCTCCGCAACGGTAATCGTCTGGTAGCTACCTGTGCGAATACGCTGAAAAGAGGCCTCTGAACCATCACCAGCAGAACCCGCCTGCGGACCATCTTCACTACTGATACCGGCAGAGCCTAACGCAGGCCCCATGAAGTCAAAGTAAAGATCATTGATTGCCAGAGCATGTGTCCAGCTATCACCGTATTTTTGCAGTAACGATATGGTTAATGGACCCATTCTTGAAGACGTATCAGCAATGGGAGTATCAACGTATTCAAGCACCGTTCCACCTCCAGCTTCTACGACCTCTTTGAGTCGGTCAGCCTTATCAATGGCGATCTGGTAAGTACTGTCTGTGAAAATAATGACACCCGCATCAGAACCTGCATCTTCTATTGCCCAGTTAGCAGCAACCTCAGACACGGTCATTGCATCGGTAGACACATTGGCAAAGATACCACCTGGTGCATCACAACCTATTACCGGGCCAGAGTGCCAAGAGACCATGGGGATACTCGCGTCCACAACACCTTGAAGAGCGGCCTGTTGCTCTACCGCATCAAAGCCATTAATAATAATGCCATCGGGTTGCAGTGCCATAGCTTGTCCAATAGCAGCAGTACGACCCTGAATAGAACCTGCACCATCTAGCACTCGGACTTCCCATCCAATAGCCTTGGCAGCCTCTTCAACACCACTTGTCACTCCGAGGATGCCACCATTTTTCAAGTCACCAGCAAGAATGACAATGGATTTTCCTTCAGCTCCTGCCGGACCTGTCGTTGGACCATCCCAAGCATCTTGAGCGGCAACGGCACTCATCATGGTGCTGGCAATAACACTTGCGATAAAGGTTTTTTTATTCATGAATTTTCTCTTGTTGTAAATGTGAATTGTCATGTGCTTTACAGGCGTTTCAATGACCGAACAGTCATCAACTCACCATTTTTTTATCAGCGCTTCACCGCACCCTTTCGACGCTGGGCGTATCCGGCTATGCCAATGGCGAGTAGCAGAGTTACACCGTTAAACATAGGTTCTACCCAGAATGAACCACCGAATTGCTGAATGCCAGATATACCCACCGCGAGAATCGTAACACCCACAATCGTGCCCCAGACATTCACTCGACCCGGCTTGATAGTCGTTGATCCAAGGAATGCTCCCACCAATGCTGGCAACAAAAATTCCAGCCCGACTGAGGCCTGCCCAATACGCAACTTGGAGGCGAGAATGACGCCGGCTAATGCTGTCAAAGTGCCAGACGATACAAAAGCGCCAATGACATACTTGCGCGTGGGAATGCCGTTGAGTTCGGCAGCTCGTTGATTTGCACCAATAGCGTATAGATACCGGCCTATTGGCGTGTATTCAAGCAATATCCACAATACCAGCGTGATTATCAGCAAGTAATAACCCGTGATAGGTAGGCCCCAGATAAAGGTTGTGGAGATATCGTAAAACCCTTCTGGTAAAGCTCCAACCATTTGCCGTCCACCCGTATGCCACAGCGCTAATGCATACAACACGGTACCCGTACCCAAGGTCGCTATAAAGCTGTCGATCTTGGCAACCTCTACTAGCATGCCGTTCAGAAAACCACTGAACGCACCTAGCAACAACACCACAACGACGGCTAGAGGCCAAGGAAAACCGAGCATAGTTTGCAGACTTATCGCCAGAATATGCCAAAGCACAATACCGTAACCAACGGTTAAGTCGATTCGCCCTGCGGCCATAGGAATCATTGCGCCTAAAGACAGCAATGCGATGATGGCCTTGTCAGACACAATGGCACGTAGGTTCAACATAGTTGGAAATGTGTTGGGCAACAGTACTGTAAACAGCCCAATTAACAGAACCATTAATATAACAAGCCCGTACACCGGCACAAAGCGCATTATACGAGCGCCAAAGCCAAGACCTTTAAGCTCCGCTTTAGTGGGCTCAAGCGCGCCACTTTCAAGAGACTGCATTAGTGTTTTCCTGTAATCGCTGCACGTTGCTCGCTGCAGCACATTGAATAATTTCTTGAGTGGTGAGCCGTTCACCTACCAGCTCATCAACCACAGCGCCTTGACTAAAGACAACAGCGCGATGACAGATCGTGGCAATTTCTTCAAAGTCAGTGGAAACCACTAAAATACCAACACCCTGATTTAAAGCTCTGTTCAGCAGCGCATAAATTTCAGCTTTAGCTCCCACATCGACACCCGCGGTCGGATCCTCGCAAATCAGTAGTTGGCGTTTAGTGGCAAGCCAGCGCCCAATAACAACTTTCTGTTGGTTACCGCCCGACAACGCCTCAATTGCCAGCGTGGGATCATTAGGCGACAAGCCCAGCTCACCGCCAATTTTTGTAGCTTGGTTTGCCTCTTTTGATGGCGTCAGCAAGCTCAGTAATTTACGCCCAACACCGCCCGGGTTTAAAAATGTGTTTTCACGAATGGTCATGCTCATTGCAATGGACTCTTCGGTGCGGTCTTTAGCAACCAAACCGATACCGCTGCTCATAGCCTCCTGAGGGGATTGCAGATCCAAAATTTTACAGTTAAGAGTCACTTGACCCGAATGGCCTTGTATACCAAAAAGGGCTCTGGATATTGCCTCATGGCCAGCACCGCGTAGACCTACCAAGCCAACGATTTCACCCTGGCGCAATGTAAAGTCTAATGGTCCTATGATTCCGGCATTGAACTCTTTTAGCGACAACAAAGGCTTACCCGCGGGCTGTACTGTTTTCTCTGTACTACGGGTTGTGCGTCCAACAATTTGCAACACCAGATCTTCTGGGCTGGTCTGGGCGATCGTACTGATACCAATCATCTCACCGTCCCTGAGTACAGCGACACGATCCGCTATCTGGAAAATTTCGTCCAAACGATGGCTGACGTAAATCATTCCCACACCTCGTTCGCGCAATGGCCTGATAGCAGCGAAGAGTCGTTCGACCTCGTCGGCCGGCAATGAAGCCGTCGGCTCGTCCAGCACGAGAAATTCACTATCAACAGCGAGTGCCCGAGCAATAGCGACTAACGATTTTTCGGTTCGAGACAAATTTTCAACACGCGTTGTCGGATCAAAATCACAATCGACCAGAGCCAGCGCATCGGCAGCAAAGCGTTCAACTTCTTTCCATTGAATTAAACCTGATCGCTGCTTGAAGCCCAGAGCAAGTGCGATATTTTCAGCCACGGTCATCCATTCAATCAAACCCAGATCTTGATGTATAAACGCCACCTTTTGCCGCTTGCCAAATCCTCCGGGGGAATGCTCGTAGGCTTCACCATCAATCAATACCTGACCCGCGTCAGCCTTGTGGATTCCGCCTAGGATTTTTATGAGCGTAGACTTTCCCGCGCCATTCTCGCCAAGTAGCGCCATGATTTCTCCACGGCCAACATCCATGGACACATCACGCAGAGCATAGGTGCCACCGAAATGCTTTTCGATGTGGTCAAAACGCAAACCTGATCGGGTGCCTTGCGTCATATCTAGCTGCACACCCTACTGTAAAAGCTACTGTCCACAAATTTCACCGTTGAGCTTAAGGATGGATACCTTCGCGCATGTAACACACACTGTCAAGTAAAATGTTATCGGTAACATTTGAAGCCACCTGCCTTTACAATTAGTTAGAAATGCACACAAAGGACATGGGAACTAATTACATACGTTATTGTCCCCAAAGCGTCTCATTTGCCGACGATAACCTCCCCACAGCTTCAGAAGTGTACGGCCAGCTAGCCAAACGCATGGGCAAAAGTACTGCATGCTCTGCGTGGAGACTTTGTCAAACTGGTACCGTTATTGAACAGATGTTCAGAGGGTTTACTGTTGATAAGTGAATACACCCTCACGAGCGTTAGTACCTAGCAGGACACTGCTAAACTCCATCATTAGGTATCCAACAGGCAAGGCCCGCAAATATGAATCAAATTGTCACGCCTCGAACCACTGCACAAGTAATGCAACCGCTACGCAATCGCATTCAAACGCAGCGTCGATCTCTTGAGACAAAACTGTGTAGAGCCATTGCACTGTGCTCAACAAGTTTACTGTTGGCATCAATGCCACATGCAGCAACAGCGCAGGATAATATTACGGGTGCATGGGCCATGGCTGAATTTGGCTCACCTCTCTACGATACGAGCATGACACATTGGCCT
This sequence comes from Granulosicoccus sp., assembly GCA_023300375.1. Taxonomy (GTDB): domain Bacteria; phylum Pseudomonadota; class Gammaproteobacteria; order Granulosicoccales; family Granulosicoccaceae; genus Granulosicoccus. Next base: position 5,662 of record JALZWO010000241.1, read on the forward strand.
TACGTCAATCCAGATGCGCCCAAAGGCGGTAACGTGGTGTTGGGTGCTTTCGGCACCTTCGACAGCCTTAATACCTACATACTTAAAGGCACAACGCCAAGGATGCTAGGGCTAGCCAGTGATACCTTAATGGTAAGCTCAGGCGATGAGCTATCAGCCGCTTACGGCCTCATTGCAGAGTCAGTAGATTATCCAGCCGACAAAAGCTCAATCACATTTAACTTGAGGCCAGAGGCGCAATTTAACAACGGCACACCCATCACTGCCGCCGACTTTGAATTAACGTTCAACACCATCAAGGAACATGGCAGTCCATTTGTAAAATCGCACTATGCAGACGTCACGGCCGTTGAAGTGCTAGGCGAGCACCGCATCAAATTCAGCTTTAACACAACCGGCACAATGAAACCATTAATGGCGGTGGCAGGCTTTGCGCCCCTGTCAGCTGAGTTCTGGAAAGATAAAGACATCAGCAAGACTTTTCTCGATCCCCAACCATCAAGTGGCGCGTATTACATCAGTGATGTCGATGCAGGCCGATCACTCACGTTTACGCGTGTGGAAGATTATTGGGGTAAGGATCTTGTTATCAATAAAGGCTTGAACAACATAGACACTATTCGATATGACTACTATCGAGATCTGGAAATCTCCTCAGAGGCGTTCAAAGCCGGTGCCATCGACTTTCGTTCAGAAAACAGCTCCAAGCGTTGGGCCACAGGGTACAACGTTGATGAAGTCGATAATGGCGAGATCATTCTGGATACTCCAGCCAACAATGTACCCGGCGCTATTCAGGCGTTCTTCTTTAACTTGCGACGTCCTCCATTTGACGATCAAAACGTTCGCGAAGCAATCAATTTATTGTATGACTTCGAGACCATCAAGCGCACGATCTTATTCAATCAGTATGAACGCATCAACAGCTACTTCCGCAATTCTGACTACGGTGTTAGTGGACCACCAACAGCAGAGGAAATAGCCATTCTGGAGCCATTTAAGGATCAAATACCAGAGCAGGCCTTAACTGATGAATTCAGAGCGCCTGTTACTGACGGCAGTGGGCGTAACCGTAAGCAGTTACGCGAAGCACTGGCCTTGTTCAACCAAGCTGGCTGGACACTTTCTAATGGAAAAATGATGAAAGACGGCAAGCAGTTGTCATTGGAGCTGCTGCTGGTTCAACCCGATGGACAACGGGTAGCCGCACCGTTTTTACAAAACATGGAGAAAGCGGGTATTGCCACCTCAGTACGCATAGTCGACGCTGCTCAGTATCAAGTGCGAGTGGATGACTTCGACTTTGACATGATTTCAGGTTTGCTGAATTTCTTCCCACCACCAGGCCCTGAGCTACGTTCTTACTACGGTTCTGATACTGCTAATGAACGCGGCTCAGCCAACTACGGTGGCATTCAGAATCCGGTAGTGGATGAGTTGATCGAACAGATCATCAGCGCCGAATCATTAGATAAATTGCAGCTTACAACTCGAGCGCTGGATCGGGTCTTGCTTTGGAACCATTACCTCGTTCCTCAGTTCTATGTGGACAAGCATCGCATCGCTTACTGGAATCGTTTTGGTCAACCTGAAACCCAACCTACCTATATTAGCTATGGCGCTACCGGTTTTCCAACGGGTTGGTGGGTAGATGCGGAACTGGACGCCAAACTGGATCTTGATCGATAGGTTGAGCCACTGTGATAACACCAGCTCACGATTTGACCATCCCGTTTGCTGCGCTGTTACACGTTCAACTTGTGTTCGGTTGAGCTGCTAACTCATGTTTGCCTACATCCTCCGCCGGATACTGCTCATTATTCCAACACTGATTGGCATAATGATCATCAACTTCACCGTCATTCAGTTTGCACCAGGCGGCCCGGTTGAACGTGTGCTAGCAGAAATGCGCGGTAATTCAGCAGGTGCCACCGCCGCATTTTCTGGGTCAGCAGGCGACCTACAAAGCGGCGGCACGTCGGCCTACCGAGGCGCACAAGGACTCGACCCCGCCATCATTGCCGAAATAGAGCAGCAATTCGGATTCGATAAGCCAGTGCACGAACGATTTTTCACCATGCTTAGCGACTATGCGCGTTTTGATTTTGGCAGTAGTTACTTCAGAGATGAAACAGTCATCAACTTGGTGATTGAAAAGATGCCAGTGTCTATTAGCCTAGGTTTATGGACCACCCTGCTTATCTATTTGATCTCTATTCCTTTGGGTATAAAGAAGGCCGTAAAGGATGGATCAAAATTTGATGTTTGGAGCAGTGGCGCCATTGTGCTTGGGTATGCCATTCCCGGATTTCTATTCGCTATATTGCTCATCATATTATTCTCAGGGGGACGCTACTTCGACCTCTTTCCCCTACGGGGCCTAACCTCACCGGGCTGGGATGAGATGAATTGGGCAGCGCGTATTCGCGATTACTTATGGCATATCACGCTGCCCGTTAGCGCTATGGTCATTAGCGGATTTGCCAGTCTAACCATGCTCACAAAAAACTCGTTTCTCGACCAGATCAGCTTGCAATACGTACAAACCGCTCGAGCAAAAGGCTTGAACGAAAACCAAGTGCTCTACGGTCATGTATTCCGCAATGCCATGTTGATTGTTATTGCAGGCTTTCCTAGTGCATTCATTAGCATACTGTTTACCGGCTCCATTCTAATTGAAGTCATTTTTTCTCTGGATGGCTTGGGCCTCCTTGGATGGGAGGCAACAATCAATCGCGACTACCCAGTGGTGTTTGCTACTTTGTACCTGTTCACCCTGATGGGTTTGATACTGCAATTGATGGGTGATGTTATGTATCACCTGATTGATCCGCGTATCGACTTTGACTCGCGTAGCTTCTAGCCATGCCACTGAGCATCATCAATCAGCGCAGACTGAACAGCTTCAAACAAAATCGTCGTGGCTATTGGTCGTTCTGGATTTTCTGTATTTTGTATTTGTGCTCCCTTGGCGCTGAGTTCATAGCCAATGACCAGCCATTGGCTGTTCAGTACGACAATGCTTGGTACTTTCCGGTTTTTACTAACTACGCTGAGAGTACGTTTGGTGGTGATCTTGAATTTGATGCTGACTACAGCGACTCTTACATCACTGATCTCATAGAAGAAAAAGGCAAGATCTACTGGGCACCTATTCCATTCTCAGCTCAGAGCATTGATTTTAACTTACAAAGCTCTCCGCCTAGTGCACCATCCAGCCGGCATTGGCTCGGAACAGATGATCAAGGGCGCGACGTGCTTGCACGCATTATCTATGGCTTTCGTATATCGGTGAGCTTTGGCTTATTGCTTACCCTGTTCAGCACGATCATTGGTGTCACCGCAGGTGCGGTACAAGGCTATTTTGGTGGCTTGCTCGATCTGCTAGCACAGCGTTTCATTGAAATATGGCAAGGCTTGCCTGTGCTCTATTTGCTCATCATCATGGCTAGCGTTATTCAGCCAGGCTTTATCTCTTTGCTGGTACTGATGACATTGTTCGGCTGGACATCGCTAGTGGGTGTAGTGCGTGCAGAGTTTTTACGTGCTCGTAACTTTGAGTACGTGCGAGCAGCACGTGCGCTTGGCGTGTCCAACACGGCTATTATGATCAGGCACACATTGCCCAATGCCATGGTCGCCACGGTTACGTTTTTACCGTTCATTCTTAGCGGGTCGGTAACCACCCTTACCGGCTTAGATTTTCTAGGTCTAGGTTTGCCGCCTGGGTCTGCCTCGCTAGGCGAATTACTCAAGCAAGGACGAGAAAATTTACATGCCCCATGGCTAGGCTTTACAGCCTTTGTGGTTCTGGCTGTCATGCTGAGTTTGTTGGTGTTTTTAGGTGAGGCAATTCGCGATGCACTTGATCCTCGCAAGACATTCAGCACGCAAAACGATGCACACATCGAAAAGGCGCCTTCATGACACAGCCTCTGCTCACCATTGAAAACTTGCAGATCGCTTTTGGTAACGGTGCAACACCGGTTGTTAATAACCTGTGCCTGACTATCGAGAAAGGCCAGAGCGTGGCATTGGTTGGCGAGAGTGGTTCGGGCAAATCGATTTCTGCTTTGTCTATCATGCAGTTATTGCCCTACCCGTTCGCTCATCACCCTACCGGTAGCATCCGCTACCGTGGGCAAGAGCTTGTGGGTGCGGGGCCGTCAGTGTTGCGAAGTGTGCGTGGCAATGAAATTAGCATGATTTTCCAAGAGCCCATGACCTCTCTTAACCCGCTACACACGATCGATAAACAAATAGCTGAGTCGCTAAAGCTACACCGTGGTTTGAGTGGCAAGGCACTTCGAACGCGTGTGTTGGAGCTGCTAGACCTTGTGGGTATCCGTAACGCCGAGTCACGTCTTCTTGCCTACCCACACGAACTCTCTGGCGGTCAACGTCAACGCGTGATGATTGCCATGGCCCTGGCCAATGAGCC
>JALZWO010000242.1 GCA_023300375.1 Granulosicoccus sp.
GAGGCGGAAATTGATCGTATGTTGAATTTCATTGTAAGGTCACACAGCGCCCATGAGTTTGTCGAATCTGTTACGACGCGTACCAGCTTGTATTAGCTGAACGAAACTTAGGTTGTAATAGTTTAAGTGTCGTATGAGATTCCCTTAAGTGGCTCCATATAAAACATGGAGCCACCTAAAGTTACAAAAAGCCAACTAAAGAATTTTAGAATCCAGCGAGGCCGACAAACATTCTTGCTCTTAGCAGTTCAGTATCAGTAATTTCAACGTCCTGCATTCTTTCTAGTGAACCGTCTGCGCCAATTTCAAATTGTGCAATACGACCATCGTTGTTTACGACCTGATACAGATAAGGGTAAACAATTTCAGCATCTAGAACACCACCACCGTTTTGGGTATCATCACCTGTGATACCAGCATCGCCTGCGAGAGATTCAAGCAGCGTTAAGCCACCTTCATCGCCAACTGCATAGCTTGTAATAGTGCCGTCTGGCGTATTACTGACATAAGCGAAGTCTCCAGTGGGTGTTTCAACAAATTCAACCCAGCAACCGAAAGTGAAGCCGGTGACCAATGGATCACCTACCACTCCAGAGCTCAACGATATGCCGGTTAGAGAGCCGTTGTCTTCAACGCGATAGCTAGATAAAGCACTTAATCCTGGTGCGCCGTTGTTGCCTTCGGATACTAACAAAAATGTTCCATTTTCAGCAGGGTATAGATCTGTTCCAAAAGGCTGTGGAGTTATTGAAGCGATTGCATTGACTCGCTGCTCGCCACTGTCATAAGTAATTGGCAGAAAGTTATCATCCATCCCAATGTGGATAATTTCGTTAGTTCGACGCTGCGTGATATATAAATCACTACCGTCTTCTGTAAATTCGATAGAGCCGGCGTTGGCGCCAACTGTAGTGGTTTCAGACCCTGCTAATTCAGTTAACGTACCATCTTCTGCAATGCGAAAGCCGATGATGCTTGCATTGGTGCGGTTTCGATCAGCTGGTAATGTGTCGAGTTCCACGCCTGCTGCATCGACAAAGTTACCCGTATTCACTACATAAAGAATATCTTCGAAAACAGTCAGTGATACAGGATTCTGAGCACCAGACTCACCTGATGTAGATACATTGAGTGAAGCTGGTGTCAGTGTGAAGTCATCGTTAATGCTGAATGAACTGATTGATTCACTACCGGGATTTACTGCAAATACGAAACGTCTGTCTTTTGAAACAATCAACGGATCTTGAGAGGCCAGTGGATTCGCGCCACTGTTACGGATATTTTCTCCAAGACCACCCGTATCGTACAAGCCAATCTGTACAAGCTCGCCATTGGCATCACGTGAATAGGCAACAATTTGGTTAATGCGGTCAGGTTCACTGGCAAGATCTGGGCTGGATATTTGCTGTGATGGATCGTGCTGATTGGTCAGCGCATACATTGCACCTGCAGCAGCATTGGCGCCATCGTCTGATACCCCACCTGTACCAGAGCCGATAACCAAGTTACCGTCATCGTTAATTGATAAACCAATATCAGCTTGCTCTCCCGCGTCGAGATCGGCTTGAATACTTTCTAGTGACAGGCCTGTGTCGGAGCAAGCAGCGACAGTAAGTAGTAGTGAGGCGCTCGCCACTCCCATAGCTCGCTTTTTGTAGTAACGAGAGTCATTCTTAGATTGTGTAAATCGTTTCATTATAAATACCTTAGTTTTCTGTTTGTGGCTTTTAGGCTAATAGCCATTAGTGATTAACTATGAGTTATTTTTACTAATGGCTATTAGCTTTAGCTTTTAGTTTTAGTTATTAAAACTATCTAATGGAAATTAGAATGACACTATTCCCTGAGTGTTTTGTACTGGAAGATCACCCGTAACTGTCTCAACTAATGTTAGGTTGCCACCATCAACAGCGTAGACTCCAACAGCCCCTGCTAGGCCAAACAGTTGATAGATGTAGTTACCATCGTCCGAAATATCGAGATCAATCCAGCCGTCAGTTGTTGCGAATGCAACAGCTGGGTCTGGGCTTGTAGGTTGAACACCGGCAGCTGCGATAACTTCTATAAGTTCAATGTTGCCAGTGTCATCAGTGAAGCGGTAAGAAGATATTGAAGCATCTAGCGCGTTAGATACCCAGAAGTATTCGCCATCTGGTGACATAACAATCCAACATGCCGTACGTTGACCTACTGTCGATGTTTGTCCTGCAAGCAGATCAAGTTGGGTGCCAGTTAATGATCCGTTTTCGCCTAGCTGAAATACGGATACAGAACCCGTTTGTAGTCCAGGGAAAATAGGTGGCTCACCTTCAGAACGAAATTCACGTGCTTCTGTAACGATTGCGAAAGTACCGTTAGAACGATCGACCATTTCGAAACCGATTGCTGACGGTAGGTTACGCCCTTCTGCATTACCGCGCGGCGTTGATGTTGCACCATCGAGAGCTGCCTCAGTTGGTACACCACTTTCATAAATGCCGTATACAACTACTGAATCATCGTTGCCACTGGCCAGTGCCGCAGAACCTGCGTTGATGCTTGTGATAACTATGTGTTCGCCGTCAGGTGCAAATCTGATTGCAGCAGGGCGATTGTCAAGCTCACGAAGAGAGCCATTGAGAGGAGTTAAATCGCCATTCTCAAATGTATAGCCATAAATTGAACCTTCTTGATCAGGCTCTCCTTCAAATTCACCATCAGCATCAATGTTAGTGACGTATACCAAGTTGCCATTCATTGCCAAGCTGTTTGGTCCAACACCTCTAGTTGATTCTGTGTCGACCAGTTCGAGGCTCATGTCGTCGTTGATTTGCATCACAGAAATTGTGTTGCTACCAGCGTTTACTGCCATCAAATAGTCGTTGTCTGGTGTGTTTATCAGTGAATACGCAGAGATGAGAGGATCAAGACCTTCTGGTCCGTCAAAGTCACCACCGGAACCACCCGTAGGGTATTCACCGATCAGTGAAATTGTGCCATCTTCTGCACGGCTGTAAGCCACAATTGTATTTTCGTCAAGGATGTTACTCATTACAAAAACACCGCCAGCGGCAGCTGCAGCCGCGCCGTCGTTGTTGGTGTCGTTAGTAGAAGATCCGATAACAAGGTTACCGTTTTCATCGTTTTCTAGAGTGATGTTGACATCTTCGCCATTGGACAAAGCCGAATCAATGCCACCGAGTGTGCTGCCGTCACCACATGCGCTAATGGCAAGCAGTACAGGCAAGCTGCAGGCAAGTGTAGGTTTTATGAGGTTTTTATTAAGTATGGACAAGGGTATATCTCCTGAATATATATTTCATATATATAGTTTTGGTTTTATGAACCAACTCCTTTTGGTTTGCTATGTAGTTTTCATACTTACTAGCGAGTAGCATTTAAGGATTAACAACTACAACCGGAGGTTTTTGTACTTGAGTTTCAAGTCTTTTAACGTACTGGCACAAACTACGACTGGTGGCTTATATATAAGTTCGGCTACAAGAGATAACAAAAATATTACGAGTGCATAGTTAAACTCAATTTGAAAACAAACTTATAACGGAATTTAGTTCAATTTATTTTCACAGCTTGCTCTCTATTGGTTAAGCACTGGGAGAGGCGCAAATTGATCTGATCAAAACTACAATGGTAGGTAGATGAGTACGATGCATCCTAGGCCTCTCACGAGGTCTAATCAAAGCGTCAAGAACCAGTGTTATTGGCAAGGTCGTAGTCACCAACATCAATGCGCGTTAAGCCATTAATGGTTCAGGAACATAACTGTCTTAAGACGCAACTGTGTTCGTGACCGATCCTGACAAGAAACGTTTATGTCAGCCTGGTGGAGCCTGTCGGAGTGGATAGCACGAACGACAGGCTCATCTCGCCTGCATTAACGTCTACCAAATGATCAACTTGTAGTGTCTTGAGTAAGGCACTCAAGGCAACAGGATCAGGGTGCATAAGATGTACTTTATCTAGCTGCACACCGAGGTCTTGCTGCGTTGTACAGGGGTGTGGACCCGGAGACCATTCAATGAAAGCTGGCAATAATCCACCCATTGGAAGGGTGCCATCGTTTGGCACAGTCAAACGCCATGAACGATCTCCACGTGTAAACAATACAACCTCACCCAGATCAACGGGGCTTGCTGCTATCACGCTGTCAAGATCGTCGGTGCCGACAACCCAACACAGTGGACGTGGACGCGCTGACAATCGCATTTGAGTAGCAGGATCATCAAGCGTAAACCAACGAGTTCTTCCTGGGTCCGATGGTGCCTCAGGGTCGATTGCGATAAGTTCAAAGAAGGATTCATTGCCCAACTGCATGACACAGTTGTGTGTGCTCATCGCTTCGTGTTTGCCACCGCGAGGCACTGTGACTCCAAGCAGGGTTTGCATCTCTGCAACACCTTGGTCGAGAGTGTTTGCGCCAATCGCTATGTGGTCAATTTTGTTGTTCATTGTTGAGTTCAATGCTTGCTTACTGAACTGAGAATGACAGTGGGGCGGGTCTGTGTCAATATTTGACCTGCTGGCAAAGTAGGGCAGGCTGTGGAACATGACTGTTCAGGCGGAAACAGCCAGCGAGGAGCAATAATATATGACCACGTCTGAAGCCATTTCTCTGTGGGATGTCTCGGCTGAAGAGCCTGATTACCGGGCACCACTAGATGCTAGTGGCGTAGTCGATGTTGCCATCGTCGGTGCTGGATTTACGGGTCTCTCAACGGCCTTGCACTGCGCGGAGAAAGGTTTGTCAGTGCATATCATTGAAGCACAGCAAATTGGCTTTGGAGGGTCTGGCCGAAATTGTGGCCTGGTGAACGCAGCACTCTGGTTACCGCCTCAAAAAGTGCGCGAAAAACTCGGCACCACTTATGGGCCTCGTTTCATCAAAAAATTTGGCAGTGGGCCTGAATACGTGTTCTCGTTAATTGAAAAACACCAGATGCGCTGTGAAGTCACCCGTACGGGAACCATTCACGCAGCGCATGGCCCTAGGGGGTTTGTTGATTTACAAGAACGGCACAAGGAATGGCAACGTCTGGGTGAGCCTGTCGATTTGTTAAGTCGTGAAGAGGTAACGCAGATGACAGGTACTGATCATTTTCATGGTGGTCTGCTGGATCAGCGCTGCGGCACGATTAATCCGATGAGTTATTGTCGTGGGTTGGCGCGAGCCGCCAGAGGTGCTGGCGCTCTTATTAGTACAGGTGTTCGCGCTACTCGCCTGCAACGTGATGGCGATCTATGGCGAGTGCAAACAAGCCAAGGTGAATTGACAGCCAAGGCGGTTGTGCTTGGAACAAACGCCTATACCGATGAGCTATGGCCGAACCTTAACCGAAGTTTTACCCCAATCCATTATTTTCAACTCGCAACCAAACCGCTCGGGCCAGAGGCCGATAGCATTCTACCTGGCAAGCAAGGTTTGTGGGATACCGGTCAGATCATGTTCAACGTTCGTCGTGATGCGTTCAATCGTTTGCTGCTGGGTTCAATGGGTAAAGTGATAGGCAGTAAGGATGCTGGATTATCAAATCGTTGGGCGCGAAAACAGATTCAACGCATTTTCCCCGAGCTTGGGCCGGTGGAATTCGAAGAGGCCTGGCACGGCCAGATAGCAATGACTCCAGACCATTTGCCGCGAATTCATGAGCTTGACAACAATCTGTACACCCCGATTGGTTACAACGGTCGGGGAATTACCACCGGGACGATGTTTGGTGAAACCTTGGCCGGGCTATTAACGGGCATGGACCCAGCTGATTTGCCGTTGCCAATCACAAGGCTTTCGGCGGTGGCCAGTGCGCCGATCATGTCTCGGATTTACCAATCTGCATTTACGGCTAATCAAATTTACAAAGCATTCTAATCCTTGAATACCTCTTTAGTTCTGTGCGGGTGTTGAACTGGGTAGCATCTGCTACTCTTAAAAAACAGTGGGACTTGAGTGTGTCAACGCGATGCTGTGGCAAGCCTGAATTTCTACCATTAACTAGTCGGAAATACTCATGGATTTCGTTACTATCGTTGCAGTGCTTGCGATCTTTCAGTTCATCGTTTTCAGTGTGCTTGTGGGTAAGGCGCGTGAGACTTATGGTGTCAAGGCCCCCGCGGTGCAGGGGCATGAAATGTTCGATCGTGCATTTCGAGTTCAAATGAACACACTGGAACAACTGGTCTGTTTCTTACCGGCGTTGTTGCTGGCCAATCTATATTATTCAGATGGCTTCGTAGCCTTGCTTGGAAGTGTGTATCTGGTTGGCAGGCTGATTTATCGACAAGCCTATGTAAAAGATCCATCAACGCGAACAGTGGGTTTTGTATTGTCTTTGCTACCTACAGTTGTTTTGCTAATCGCAGCTTTTACAGGGGCCATCACGGCCTGAACTGCTGAGTTACGATTTAGACGTTAAGTGACATCACGTTCCCACACAAAAAACTGATTATTTGCTGGCATATTAAGTGTGCGTTTGTGTGAGAGCCCGTGTTGAGTTGCCAGTGCTTTCAGGTCATTGAATTCGCGTATGCCGCTCGCTGGGTCTTCGCTACGCAGTTGTTGGTCAAATGCGCGATTACCTTCGCTAGTGTATTGTCCGTCAAATTTACACGGTCCATAGAGGCACAATTTTCCACCTGTTGGTAATAGGGTGGCCGCGTGCAGGAACAACCGTTCAACCAAAGGCCAGCTTACGATATGTAATGTGTTGGCGCTGTAGCATGCCGTTGCGTGCGCAGATGTTGGAAGCTCTGAGTTAAGGTCGAGTTCCATCGGTGGCAGGATGTTCGCGCAGCCTGACTCCTCTATCCATTGTCTCATTCCCGGAAGCCGGGCCGCCAGATCTGAGGGTTGCCAGGTATTGCTTGTGAGGGTGGCGGCGAAATGACAAATATGTTGACCGGTTCCGCTGCCAAACTCAAACACATGATCTGTATCGTTAAGTTCATCTGTAATTGCCGCAAGGATAACTTCCTGATTGCGATCGGCGGAGGGTGCAAAGGGCTTTTTATCGTTCATGTGTTTGCGTGAATTCGTGTTACTTGAGTAAGGGATATTGGCTTAATGCATTGGGTACAGTCGCATTGTCCTGCATTTCGCCATTTTAATGCTTCCTGTTTTCTTTATGATCTATAGAGTTCTAAACGCTATTTACAAAGAGAATAGGCTACGCGTGCAGGTGTAATTGGAATTGGTGACATAGGTAGCGGGCTTGCTAAGAACCTGATGAAAAATGGATTTGAGATGGCAGGCTGGGATATTGCCGACAATCGAATGAAGGCATTTGCTGATGCAGGCGGGCACGCCTGTGAGAATTTATGGTGATGAACGGCGGTGAGGTCAATGATGTACTGTTCGGTGAGAATGGGTTAGTGTCCACGCTGAAAGAGGGTTCAGCAATCATTCTGAGCGCGACGATAAAGCCATCCGAAGCACAGGCATTGGGAGAGAAGCTGAAAAACACCAAGCTTCATTTAATCGACACGCCAGAGTCAGTTGGTTTTCTGGGGGCGCAAAATGGCACGTTGACTATGATGGCTGCGGCACCTGATGCCGTGTTGCAGAAATTTCAAGCAGTGATGGGCGCCGTTTCTGCAAACATCCATCACGTTGGTACTGATGCAGGCGTGGGGTAAACCGTTAAGGCGTGCTTACAATTACTCATTGGTTCAATTTTTTCGGCAACGTTTGAAGCGGCTGTGCTTGCTGTCAAGGCAGGTGTTAGCGGTCAAGTACTGTATGACGTGGTGTCTACTTCCAGTGCAAGTTGCGGCATAGCCAATAATGCGCTTGAAGAAATTATCGACCGTA
>JALZWO010000243.1 GCA_023300375.1 Granulosicoccus sp.
CAATTGGTGATGCCTCCGAAAGTACAATGACTGCCTTTAACGGTGGCGAGCTTGCTGCGAATATTACTGTCTCTGCGCCTGTATTGTCAGGGCCCAATTCTTCTGGAGACGCAGCAAGAATAATCTCTCAAGAAAATGGTCAAATTCTCCGTTTTGAATCCAACCCTGGATCAATTGGCAATGTTCTTGAATCAAGCTTAAGCTTTACCGATGCGAACGGTAATGCAAATCCACAAATTGTGGCTTTTTCTGCCTCCTCAACATTAGCGTCTAACATAAATGATTTCGACTCCTTTACATTTACGGCTGTTAATGCGCCTGCTGGATTTGAGTGGGTCCTAGAGAGTTCAGAATTTGCGGATATTACGATAAACGGAAACTCAATTACCATCGTAGGTGCGAGTAATAGTAATTTTGCCCAATTTCAGGTTTCAACTAACGTTGCCATTGAAGCTATAGATGTGAGCTACGATACGCTTGTCAATGGCACCAGCGTTAATTCTGGTCGGTTTGCGTTCGACTTTTATGAATCGCGAGACACAGATGGCGACACCATTGCAGATCATCTGGATATCGACTCCGATGATGACGGAATCACGGATAATATCGAAGCACAGTCAACGGATGGTTACATTGCGCCGTCAGGCACGGGTACGGGCATTACTGATGTAAACCAAGATGGTTTTGATGATAATTATGATACACGAAATGGTAGCTTAACCGCGACATCAACTGCTGCCACAGCCGCAGAAGCTCTAATTACGCCACAGGACACAGATGGCCTCGGCAACGCAGATTACCTTGACCCTGATTCTGATGATGACGGGATAAGCGACGCGACTGAAAATGGGTTAAATGTTAGCTATACCAATGTGGATACAGATGGCGATGGTCTCGCTGATGTTTACGAAGCCGCGTTGGACGGAAACATTAATGATGGCTTTGTTGTTAATGAAGGCATTACGCCGCTAGATGGAACTTTACCTGATACGGATGGTGACGCCACAGGCACAATTGTTGCGGGCACAGCCGACCTCGATTTCCGTGATATTTTCGATACAGATAATGATGGTGTTGCCGATAATCACGATATTGATGATGATAATGACGGTATTTTGGATGTTGTCGAATCTCCACCCGTCACTGCAAATGCGAACACCGCTGTTGATAATGGGGACGGTACCTTCACGGTAGATGGAGTCTATGAAAACGACCTATCTGTGGTGTTGGATTTTGAAATAAATTCTGATCAAGAAGTTAGACAGGTAAGCTCTGACAGCGGGTTGCAACTTGCATGGAACCAAGGGTCGGAAACGACGGCCAACATTACTTTGACTTTGCAGCAACCTGTCAATGGTCAGCTTGACGCAATCCGTGTCGGAAATGCCGCGCCTGGGAACAATTTCGGGGCTTTGAATGTCGATAAGGAAATCACTTTCACTTGGCCCGGCGGCGGAACGGCTGTACTGGTTGACCCTTTAGGAGAGATAGCCAGCCATGTATCTGGCGAGGTTATCACCTCTGGCACGCTTTTGACTGTATTGGGTAACAGCCCAGTAAGGGATTCGCAATGGCACCTCGAAATTGACCTTTCAAATGTAACAGGCCCCGTTGATATCACTTATGATGCAACGGCTCTTGGAAACTCCATCATAAATGAAGGGTTCGCTTTTAACCCAATCGTTCTGACCGATTCCGATGCTGATGGCATAGCCGACCATCTTGATATCGACTCTGACAATGACGGCATCACAGACAATGTCGAAGCGCAGACAACAGCGGGTTATATCGCGCCTTCCGGCATTGGTGGTACAGCTGATTTCACGGACATTGACGGTGATGGACTTGATGATAATTACGATGCTGATACGTCAGCGGCGTCGACATCTGCGACCAGCCTTGGCCTAACCCCTGTCAATACGGATGCGGGGGCGGTGACGCCTGATGCCACAGCTGATTATCTTGATACAGATTCAGATAATGACGGAATGAATGATACGCTTGAAGCGGGCTTGGGTGCGACTCCAGCCTCTGGTTTGTCCGATGCCACAACAGATGTTGACGGAGATGGCTTATTTGATGTCTTCGAGGGAACGAACATCAATGATGGTTTCGACGTCAATGATGAAAACCTAGACTCGGCGGATACAAACTTCACGCTGCCAGGGGTACCTGTTTTAAATGCGGACGGTAGCAATGCTGTGCCATTGGTGACGGATTTATATTTCCGGAGTGTGAATAACCCTCCTGTGGCCGTTGATGACGGTCCAATTACTGTTAGGCCTGATGTTACAACAAATGTCGATGTTATTTCCGGGACTGGCGCTGACACTGACTTGGACGGTGATGCGATCATCGTTTCAGCTATTATCGACCATGCTAACCCATCGGTTACCTTGCCAATCGGCGGGATGAATCCGACTACCTATACTCTTACGAACGGAACGGTTGTCACTTTGTTGGCGGACGGCACATTGGATGTAACTGTACCGATAGGATCGCCTCCGATTGTAGTCTTTGACTATGAGGTTTCAGACGGGAATGGCGGGACAGATATTGGAACGGTCACACTTAACCCTGACCATGACTTGGACGGCATTGCAGATGTTGATGACGTCGATGATGATAATGATGGTATTTTGGATACACTTGAATCGCCGGCAGTAGGGCTTGCAAATGGTGGTTTTGCCAATGGTGATTTTGCAACAGGCGACTTAACCGATTGGACTGTGGTTGGCGGCTTTATGAGCACAAATCTGTCAGGATATGGGACCGCGGCTTTCGTTCAAGCCGACGGCAGTTTTTCTTCTATCTCTCAGACGGTGAGTGGCGAGGTCGAATCCTTTGCATTTGATTTCGGCTGGAATAATGGAGCTAATCCCGGGCCAGGAGGGAACACCTTGATTATATCAGTTGATGGCGTTGATTATCTGAGTATCCGGACACCTGATGACGGGGGGCTTCAATCTAGTACTTCGATTCATCAGGGCGGAGACGCTTTAATCACTGCGCTTAATGGTGCAAGTTTTATTAATACCAACCCTTCAGCCCAAGGCGTAAGCTTTATTGATCCTTCTCCTTTTGGAAACTGGGCAATGGATCAGGTCCAATTAATTCTAAATCAGGCGATTGAAAACCCTGAGATTACCTTCCGTTACGAAGTTTCAGACCCTAATGGCGTTGGCCCCGATGATATTGCCATTGGAGGTATCCAAATCCTACCCAATTTACTGGATACTGATGGCGACGGTGTTGCTGACCAATATGACATCGACTCTGACAATGACGGCATCACAGATAACGTCGAAGCGCAGACAACAGCGGGTTATATCGCGCCATCTGGTCAAGGCGGCACGGCTGATTTCACGGACATTGACGGTGATGGACTTGATGATAATTACGATGCTGATACGTCAGCTGCGTCGACATCTGCGACCAGCCTTGGCCTAACCCCTGTAAACACGGATGCGGGTGCTGATAGCCCTGATACAATCGCGGATTATCTCGATACAGATTCTGATAATGACGGCTTGAACGATACTGTCGAAGCAGGACTCGGGACAACACCTGCGACAGGCTTGTCCAATACGGTAACGGATACAGACGGCGACGGTTTATTCAATGTCTTTGAAGATACAAACGTTAATGACGGATTTGATGTTAATGACACAAACCTTGATGCTACAGATACGAACTTCACCCTACCGGGTGTCCCTGCATTAGCTGCAGATGGCAGCAACGCTGTACCATTGGTCACGGATCTAGATTTCCGCGATGTCAATGACGTCCCAGTTGTGGACGCGGCCATACCGGATACAGTTGCTGTGGACGGAGAAACCGTTTCGATTGCGTCTGATTTCTCAGATCCAGATGGAGATATTATAGGCTATAGCGCGTCGGGTCTTCCGGCAGGCTTATCGATTAACGCGTTAACGGGAGAAATTACCGGTGAAATTGATAATTCGGCCAGCCAACTGAATGGTGGTGTCTACACAATTTCAGTTACGGCAGAAGACGGAAATGGCGGCACGACTACAGATACGTTTGAACTCACTGTCACCAACCCAGCCCCTGTTGTTGATACAGCCATTGGTCCTCAGCTCGGTGTTGACGGCGAGCCTGTCTCTATCACCCTAAATACAGCCACGTCAAACTTTGTTGACCCTGATGGGGATACATTGACTTACTCTGCAGCTGGCCTCCCAGTTGGCCTGTCTATCGACCCGGCAACGGGCGAGATCACAGGTACGCTTGAAGGGGATGCAAGCCAACTTGGCCCCAATAGTGACGGTGTTTATTCAGTTGCTGTGACTGCCGATGACGGCGAAGGCGGAGTTGTTACGGATACATTTGCATTCACAATTACCAACCCAGCGCCAGATGCAGTTGATGATGCTCTGACGGGAACTGAAGATGCGGTGAGTACAGCGAATGTCATCACGGCTAATGATAGCGACCCAGATGGCGATATG
>JALZWO010000244.1 GCA_023300375.1 Granulosicoccus sp.
CCAACTGTAAATATACTCAGCAAAACAGATTGATTAAAAGGACACCGACTATGCAGGATCTCACCAAACGCCAACAAGAAATTTTGCGGATGATCCAATCGCATATTGAGCGTACGGGCTTCCCACCCACACGTACCGATATTTGCGAGCATTTTGGCTTCCGCTCTCCCACAGCAGCCGATGATCATCTACGCGCCATTGAGAGAAAAGGCGCTATTGAGCTCATACCTGGCACTTCACGTGGTATTCGCGTATTAACTGAATTCGACGCCACCGATGGCATTCCCTTGGTGGGTAAGGTCGCTGCTGGCGAGCCTATTATGTCTGACTCCAACGTTGAAGAATACCTACCCGTAGACCCAGACCTCTTCTACCCCCACGCCGACTACCTGCTGCGCGTTAGCGGTACCAGCATGCAAGATATCGGCATCATTGATGGCGACTTGCTCGCTGTACACGCCACGGAACACGTAGAGAACAATCAGATTGTGGTGGCGCGTGTTAATGATGAGGTCACGGTTAAGCGTTTTCGTCGGCGGGGTAATATTGTGACGCTGCTACCAGAAAACGATAAATTCAAACCTATCCGTGTTGATCTTCGCGAAGAAGAATTCCACATAGAAGGCGTCTATGTTGGCGTGCTACGTCGCGACTCCTAATCGCGCCCTGGTTATAGGCGCACTGTGATTCCATGCAACGGGCTGCACTCGATTCCTTACTAAAAACCCAAACCGGTGTGTGGCGTGGCCGTGAGCGCTACACCAACACCTTGGGTATTCCCACAGGCTTTGCAGCGCTAGATAAAGCACTACCAGCACAAGGTTGGAGTATCGGTGGCGTTACTGAACTTCTTCTCAACCAACAAGGCATAGGCGAGCTTAGCCTGCTACTACCTGCCTTACGCAAGGTGCCCGGTTGGTCAGCCATGATCAACCCTCCCCACATTGCCTATGCCCCTGCATTCAGCAATGCAGGCATTGCACTGGATACACTGCTCATTGTAAACACCGACAATGATATCGACACGCTGTGGGCCACAGAGCAAATTCTGCGCTCAGGCTTGTTTGGCGCTGTTATAGCCTGGGTGGATAAGAGCAGCGCTCAACGTCAGCGGCGTCTGCAACTAGCTGCAGAAACCGGCAATAGCTGGGCCACGGTATACCGCCCCTTATCAGCTAGTCAGGAGCACTCTCCAGTGGCTACACGTATCTGTCTAAGCATGAATCCGCAACAGCAGCTCACCCTCGACATCATCAAGGTGCGCGCTGGCAATCCACAGCTTGTCACTATTGAGCCTGAGCTGTTTGATGTCCCACAAGGCTCTGAGTGGCCTATCCACGCCAACGCATCGCTACCTCACAGTCCCCACAGGGCATTACGCGGTATTAAATAGCCCTGTGCTTTGGCTTTCTCTGTATTTCCCACAGCTACCTATCGATCGCCAACCACAGGCCGATAAGGATGAACCGCGAGCAGTTGTACTAGCGATAGGGCCTCGCCGACGTATTCTTGCCTGCAATGGCTACGCGCAAGCTCAGGGCGTGCGCCCCGAGATGGCACTCAAGAACGCTTACGCGCTGGTTCCCAACCTCACTATCAGTGACTACAGCGAAGATCAACAACAGGCTCATCTAGAACAACTCACGTTGTGGGCTTTGCAGTATTCGTCTCAGGTGGTGCCGCAATCATCCAATACCTTACTCATAGAAATAGAGGCCAGCCTGAAGTTGTTCGGCGGTTTACAAAGCCTGTTAAAGGGAATTGGCCAGCAATTGCGCGAGCAACAGGTAACGGTCATGCCGGGCATTGCACCTACACCAGCCGCTGCCAACTTGTTTGCCCGTGCAGGCTACCGAAAACCGGTGCGTAGCCTGCAAGCCTTACAGCAGAGTCTGGCCAATCAGTCTGTCGCTCATCTGCCACTGGACGATTTCACCTTCAAAGGGCTGCGCCAGTCGGGCATTCGCACCATCGGTGAGTTACAGGGTCTCGCCCCTGCCGCCCTCACCCGTCGTTTTGGCAATGCCTGCACCTCATTACTTTATAAGCTCGATGGGCGACTGCCCGACCCACTAACACCCTATCGAGTCGCGGAAGAATTTTCACAAGCTATCGATCTACCTTTAGAGACACAAGACACCGGAGCGCTGAATTTTCCGCTAAAGCGCTTGCTGGGCTCATTCGGTGGATTTCTCAAATCACACGACATGGGCGTTCGTCAGTTAGCTATTCATCTTCATCACCATCAACATAAACCACATCTTGTGAGCATTGGGTTCCTAGACGCCACAGCCGATGTTAAGCACTTACTCAAAATAGCGATTGAAAAGCTGGCCGCTCAGGTATTAACAGCGCCCGTTATTCGCTTAACCCTAGAGTCGGTGGAACTGGCACCACTGACCCGCAACGCACGTGATCTGTTTCACAAGAGTCACTCCCAAGGCCAGTCTGTTGAACAGCTCATGGATCAACTCATGGCTCGCTTGGGCAAGGCTGCTGTTTACACAGCGTTAACCGAAGATGATCACCGACCTGAGAAAGCCTCTGCGTCTACTCTACATAATTCACACTCGGTAACACAGCGATGGCCTGCTCGGCCGCTGTGGCTACTCAATGAGCCATTGGCACTCAATGAGAATGTCACCTTACGCACGTTACCCGAACGTATCGAGAATGGCTGGTGGGATGACATGGATGTACGCCGTGACTACTTTATCGCCAGTAACAGCCAAGGTAGCTACTACTGGCTCTATCGCCTGCGCCACAAGCCCGAGCAATGGTGGATACACGGGTTATTTGCCTAACCCAAAACATGTTAGGAACACAGGTCAATCACACGCAATTCGCCTAAGCACGCGTCATGGTATGAACAAGGACTATTCGTCTGTTAAATAAAGTTAGTGCTCACCCTGATATCCGGCCAATGAAGAAATTCAGAAGTTTTAGTAAACCCTAGTAAACACTTGCCGCTAAGGACTCATAGGGGAAAAAAAGACCTCTAATTTGTTCAAGCGGATAATCATTGCCATAAAACATGAAGTTTGAAAACACCAACAGGGATCACACCAAAACCATCATCGGCATAGGTTTTCTAGCCGTATTCTCGTTGATGATTGCGGTGACATGGCTATCAATGAATGCGCTGCAATCGGTGAACTCTGACATGTCAGAGTTAATTGATTCGATGGAGCAGAAGACCACAAGCGCCTATCAAATGCGCGATGTTATTCGCTTACGCTCAGGCGCTGTGCGCACACTCGGGCAAACCGAAGAGCCCTTAGAACGCCGCCGTATTTTCGACAAGTTGATCGAATACACCGCGGTGTACGACACTATCCGGGCCGAGCTAGCAATACTGAGCGCCAATGAGCGCGAGCACGACGTGCTTGAGCGAATAACCGAGACAGACCGCCGGGTAGATGATGCCTACTCTGAGGCAGGTTCTGGTATTTTCTCCGTCAAAGCGGATCTAACCACTTTTCGTTCAGCACTAGACAAAGTTCATCTGCAAGAGCTTGTATTGCTCAACCATCTCAACGAACTGGTAAAGCTCGAAAAGCTACTGGCTGACGAGGCAATAGTTAATAATCAGGCCAAATACAGAGAAACCCGCCAGCTACTGATTATTTTCGTTAGCACAGCGTTTGCCTTGTCAATTATCATATCCTTTGTAGTGGCAGCACGAGTGACGCGCGCCAACGAACGTATTGCACACCTTGCTAATCACGATGATCTCACAGGTTTGCACAACCGTCGCTCCTTCGAGATGCACTTGCAGCAAACCATAGCAGTTGCTTCACGTAGCGAAATGAAATTCGGCTTGCTGTACTTGGATCTGGATAGATTCAAATTAGTGAACGACACGTGTGGACATCACGCAGGTGATCAATTGCTGATACAACTTACCAGCATGATCAATGCTCGCCTACGTCGTGGCGACTTATTTGCCAGACTCGGCGGCGATGAATTTGCAATCATATCTCAAGCCACCTCGTTTGCAGATATTCGCCAATTGGCTGAAGAGCTGCGCACCACTATTCACGAATACACCTTCTTCTATGAAGAGCATAGTTTCAATGTAAGCTTGAGTATTGGTATCACACCGATTGATGGAAAGGAATCGGACATGGAACGTGTGTTGGCCGACGTCGACTCAGCTTGCTATGTGGCCAAGCAATCGGGCAGAAACCGTATTCACGTGACACAAGACAACGATGCTGAAGTGGTTCAGTAT
>JALZWO010000245.1 GCA_023300375.1 Granulosicoccus sp.
GCGACCGATAGTGAACAAGTACCGTGAGGGAAAGGTGAAAAGTACCCCTGTGAGGGGAGTGAAATAGAACCTGAAACCCTGTGCCCACAAGGTGTAGGAGCCGCAAGGTGACTGCGTGCCTTTTGCTTAATGAGTCTGCGAGTTAGTATCTGTGGCAAGCCTAAGTCCTTCCGGGACGGAGGCGTAGGGAAACCGAGTCTGAATAGGGCGTATAGTTGCAGGTGCTAGACCCGAAGCGGAGGTGACCTACCTATGACCAGGTTGAAGCGTGAGTAACATCACGTGGAGGACCGAACCGGTAAGTGTTGAAAAACTTTCGGATGAGTTGTGGGTAGGAGTGAAAGGCTATTCAAACCCCGTGATAGCTGGTTCTCTCCGAAATGCATTGAGGTGCAGCGTTGCGTGTTGACCTATGGGGGTAGAGCACTGAAAGGGCTAGGGGGCATACCCGCCTACCAACCCCTATCAAACTCCGAATACCATAGGGAAGAGCGCAGCAGTGAGAAAGTGGGGGATAAGCTTCATTTTCGAAAGGGAAACAGCCCAGATCAGCAGCTAAGGTGCCTAAATTATGCTAAGTGGAAAGGAGGTGGAGATTCTTAGACAGTGAGGATGTTGGCTTAGAAGCAGCCACCATTTAAAAAATGCGTAACAGCTTACTCATCGAGAGTCTCTGCGCCGAAAATGATTGGCGATAAGCATAATACCGAAGCTCTGGGCCTAGATTTATCTAGGCGGTAGGAGAGCGTTCTAGTAACAGTGAAGAGTGATGGTGACTGACCTTGGAGTGACTAGAAGTGAGTATGCAGACATGAGTAACGATAAGGACGGTGAAATCCCGTCCCGCCGTAAACCCAAGGTTTCCCGGGCAACGTTTTTCGTCCCGGGGTTAGTCGGGACCTAACCCGAGGCCGATGGGCGTAGGGGATGGTAATCAGGTTAATATTCCTGAACCCAGTTAGGAGGACGCATAATGAAAAGCTACTAAGTGATTGAATTCTGAGGTGATCGTAAAGTGACCCGTATAGCTGGACAGAGTGCCAAGAAAAGCCCTAACACTAATGGCCCGTACCGTAAACCGACACAGGTGGATGGGTAGAATATACCAAGGCGCAAGAGTGAAACCTGGTCAAGGAACTCGGCAAAATGGCTCCGTAACTTCGGGATAAGGAGTGCCAATTCTTAATTGAACATGGCCGCAGTGAACTGGCCCAACCGACTGTTTAGCAAAAACACAGCATTGTGCTAAGACGCAAGTCGACGTATACGATGTGACACGTGACCAATGCCAAAAGATTAAGGTAAGGGGTGAGAGCTCTGAACCCAAGTCCTGGTGAATGTCGGCCGTAACTATAACGGTCCTAAGGTAGCGAAATTCCTTGTCGGGTAAGTTCCGACCTGCACGAATCGTGCAACGAGTTGGGCGCTGTCTCGACCAGGTGCTCAGTGAAATTGTAGTTCCGGTGAAGATGCCGGACACCCGCAGAAGGACGGAAAGACCCTATAGACCTTAACTGTAAGCTGTTATTGGTTGTTCGATCTTAATGCTCAGCATAAGTGGGAGACATTGAAGCGTGTTTTTAGGAGCACGTGGAGTCATCAGTGAGATACCACCCTTTAATATTGGATAATCTAACCCCGAGCCGTCATCCGGCCGTGGGGACAATGGCAGCCGGTCAGTTTTACTGGGGCGGTATCCTCCTAAAGAGTAACGGAGGAGCGCGAAGTTTGGCTCAGCACAGTTGGTAACTGTGTGTTGAGTGTAAAGGCACAAGCCAGACTAACTGTGAGACCTACAAGTCGAGCAGATACGAAAGTAGGCCTTAGTGATCCGGCGGTAGAATGTGGAATTGCCGTCGCTCAACGGATAAAAGGTACCTTAGGGATAACAGGCTTATTTCGCCCAAGAGTTCATATCGACGGCGAAGTTTGGCACCTCGATGTCGGCTCGTCGCATCCTGGGGCTGGAGAAGGTCCCAAGGGTCCGGCTGTTCGCCGGTTAAAGCGGCACGCGAGCTGGGTTCAGAACGTCGCGAGACAGTTCGGTCCTCTATCCTCTGTGGGCGTAGGAAAATTGAAGGGTTCAGACCTTAGTACGAGAGGACCGGGTTTGACGCACCTCTGGTGTTCCAGTTGTTCTGTCAAGAGCATTGCTGGGTAGCTAAGTGCGGAACGGATAAGCGCTGAAAGCATCTAAGCGCCAAGCCATTCCTGAGATAAATTTTCCCTGAAGGATCGTGGGAGACGACCACGTTGATAGGCTGGGGGTAGAAGTGTAGTAATACATGTAGCTCACCAGTACTAATCATCCGTTCGACTTAATTCCTTCTCTTCTCTCTTGAACTTACCATTGATGGTAGGGACGGGAGGAAGAGGAGAGTGTAATTATTCAGATTTTTTTGAATCTAGTCTTTAGAAGGTTGCAAGTCAGTAGCAGTCTAATAACAGTCCGAAATCACTTCACATGGATGTCAGAGAATGGCATTAACACAGAACCCCAAACTTCTAGGCAGCTAGAAGTCAGTATTTGAGATAAAGCGAATATTGGCTTCTGGTGGCCATAGCAGAGAGGAACCACCCGGTCCCATTCCGAACCCGGAAGTGAAACTCTTGTGCGCCGATGGTAGTGGGACGATAGGTCCTGTGAGAGTAGGTCGTCGCCAGTT
>JALZWO010000246.1 GCA_023300375.1 Granulosicoccus sp.
TGCGAATGTTCCGGGTATGAGCAATGCCCCACGACGGGCAACGATCTCACGGCCTCGATTCTTGATAGCCAGACATCCAAAGTTTTGGCATAGCTCCTCTAAAGCGCTGGTTTCTCCTTGCAGTAGTAGCAGATCCCCTGTTTTGTATTTGATGAGTTTCAATCGAGTGCGTGCAGCACGCCCGTCACGGGCAACAGCCAGTAGGTTGACGCCAAAACGTTTGTGCATATCCAGTGAGCGCATCGATAATCCTTCGATGGCTGAATTAGGCATAATCACAGCTTCTATAACGCGTACCTCTGGTGATTTAAGCCATTCCGCATCCACTTTTTCAGCACCAGCTTCCAGCAAGCCCGGGTTTTCAAAAAGAGGTTGTAGAGTTTCGGTATGGCCTTCCAGAATCAACAGATCGTCAGCTTGTAATCGTTCTATTGCAGGGGGAGCCATGCGTCGCCTGTCTCGACGTATGATGACCATGACAGAGGCGTCGTTATCACAACGCGCTTCAAGCTCACCTACTGTGGTGCCTACCAGTGGTGAGGTTTCTGGAATTCTTACTTCTGTGACATAACGAGCGATTTGAAATTGTTCCGATTCTCCATGCGCTGGATCTGGCTGCCTACTCGGTAAGAGGCGCCAGCCGATAGTAACCAGATAGACAATGCCGAATATGGCCACCACCAGCCCAACAGGGGTGAAATCGAACATGCTGAAGGGCTCGCCCACATTGTTGGCGCGGAATGTTGCGATGATGATGTTTGGTGGCGTACCTACCAGGGTGACCAACCCGCCAAGAAGGCTGGCGAATGACAAAGGCATGAGAAGTTGAGACGCTGAGCGTTTGGCCTTGTGCGCATCACGGATGGTCACTGGCAGCATCAGCGCTAGAGCGCCGATGTTGTTCATGAATGCGGAGAGCAGGGCAGTAACAAACGTGTTGGCAGCCACTTGTTTGGTTAAGGAGCCACGCGCATGAGCAAGATACTTGAGAAAAAGCTCCACAACGCCACAAGACTGCAGTGCGTGGCTAATCACCAGCACACTCGCTACAGTGATTACAGCTGGGTGAGCAAACCCTTCGAACGCATGCTCGGCGGGTACTACGCCTGCATAGACGGCACTGATGAGTGCAAAGCCTGCGACCACGTCGTAGCGCCAGTGATCCCAGACAAACAGGATCATGGCAACGGCTAAAATAAGAAATACGGCTGTTTGGTCGAAAGTCACATCTGTGATGCTCAGTCAAAAGCGGGATATTGTAACTGACCCTGTAAAAAGTAGAAACATGGCGTAATTGATCTCTTCGGGGCATTGAACGCTACAACTACCTGAGGGTGTTTAGGCACTTCCGCTTTTGGCTCTGTGAAAAATCATCTCAAGTCTTAAAATAGGGCAGGCGGCTTTTAGCAATGCTCATGAATGAGGCTAGGCTGTTGGTTTTCGCTGTTTGAATGTCAATGCTTGTAAGTTAAGGCTTGTTCGTTAGTTCACGCAGGCACCGAAGTATGTATTGTCACAATTTCGTACTGTGTTGAATGATGGCCTTGCGCTCAAGGTGAGTGTGTCAATTCACCGTTGTCTATGAAAATTTGCCGATATTGCTATTGTAAGCAATCACAGTTATCTTTATGCACCTGTCTACTGCATCGGAATGGCAATCAAGCACATGCAAACTATCAAGAGACTCACAATCGTTGCATCGGTCGTTTTCTTCAATGTTGGCTGCGCAATAACGTCAGTAACCAGTCTCGATCACCCCGTCTATTCGATTGCTTGCGACGATGTTGAAAGCTTCGCCTCATTACGTGATGATGATAAGTATGTCGTTAACTTTCTTAATTCCAAGGAAGAAATTCTTGATATTTTCTGGATAAACTATGAGGGCGAAGAGGAGCTCATAGGCTCAATCCCTCCGGGAGAAACACTGGGTCAGAATACCTTTGTCACTCACCCTTTCGTCGCTCGAGATCAATCTGGACAGTGTGTTGCTGCGTTCGATAGTGAGTCTAGTGTATTGGTGGATATACGGTAGTTCACAGATTAACTTGGCTGAGGTAGTCAGTGACCTCTACGCCGGCGACACTGTATTTTTAAATTGAATGTACACCAACAACTCGTCACAACTCACTCGGTAACCACAATCTGCCGGAGCAGTCGCGTTTTTTATTCTAAGTGATTTAACGAGATCGCCAAGACGAATATCTGATCGTATTTCGTGGCACTACGCGTTCGATAGGAGATTGGTGGGCAAGTTTACGGTGGGTCACCAGATTCATTCCTGGATTTTCAGACCATTATGACATTGTGAGGCAAGGACTACCTCGCCTAGTTGAGCAAGTGCAATCCGACTACGGTGCACAAGTAAGAATAACTACAGCTGGGCACTCTTTAGGTGGCGGACTAGCGCAACAAGCAGCGTACGCCGCAAGTGGAATAGGTAGCGTATATACGTTCAACACTTCTCCAGTGACTGGTTACTATGAAGTTGATAAAGCTCATAGAGAGTCAAACTCCAAAGGGTTGAAAATAATTCGACTTTTCGAACATGGGGAAATGCTAGTAAACCTACGATTTCCGCTTCGCCAACTATATATGCTTAGTTCAGAAAATCCAGAAATACATGAACTTAGATTTAATCTTATAAACGGTGGAAATTTCATATCTGAGCATTCAATAAAAGCATTTGCCAATTTTCTATGTGAAGCTTTGCATGTTCGAAAAAATGATTCTAAATCGACTCTTGAAAAAGTAGTAGATACAGAAACAGAGACATAAAGAAAAACTAGAAAATACTATGCTAATAGTCAACTGCAACCATCATTGTAAGCCGTAGTATCGGCCTGCTGTCTTATCCATTCGATCGCCCTACAGGCGTTGGCTGCGCGTGTGTCTGGGCTCGCTGTAAGTTCGAGCAACGTAAGCAGTTCTGTTGGCGTTAATGAGGGTGACAAACTGCGAACCAATGCAGCCAGTCCTGTAATGTGTGCCGTGGAAAATGAGCTACCATCAAAAAAATCGTATTGTGCGTTCGGGCTTGTACTGAGAACGCGGCGTCCAGGTGCGGATATAGATTGTGTTTTTTGACCGGGTATAGCTACAGCGATGGTGCCTTGAATGGACACTGGAAACGCTTTACCCTCATGAGCGGGTAAAGCTCCTATCACTACGATGTCTCGTGACAGCGCTTCTAGTACTAGTCGTTCCAGCACGGGGTCCGGAGGCCCCGTTAGACTCAAATTTATGATGTCTACTTTCTGCTGTATTGAATAATTTAGCGCCTTTGCCAGCGTGAGGGAATTACAGCGCGCTTTGCCCTCGTTCTGGTCAGAGTGCCAACACGCTTTGAGCGCCAATAATGTTGCCTCTGGTGCGATACCCAGCATGCCGGTACCGTTGCCTGCATTGGCTGCAATAACGCCACCAACAGCTGTTCCATGCGTGTCGGAGCGAAATGTCATTTCGTCATTATCGACAAAATTTTGTGTTGTTTCGCTGTTTAGCACAAGATCTGGGTGGGTGTTGTCCATGCCGGTATCTATAACTGCAACTCTGACGCCTTTACCTCGTGACCATTGATGAGAGCTCACAGCTTGGATCGAATGCACACCGTGTTGAAGCGATAAATACGAGTCGTTATTATCTTGCTGCTGTACATCAAAGGTTTGTACTATTTGGGCGGTTTCTACACCGGGTTCTTGTCTCAAGGAGGCGACCACAGCTGCCCTTTTTTCAGGATCATTAATCTCGAAAACGATACAAAAAATATCTATTGCCGGCAACGGCCAGTTGGC
>JALZWO010000247.1 GCA_023300375.1 Granulosicoccus sp.
GGAGAGCCACTAGGGCGATGGCTGGAAGGCCTGTAAAGTTTTGATTTAACTGGTGCCGGCACCAAGAGTCGAACTCGGGACCTACTGATTACAAATCAGTTGCTCTACCAACTGAGCTATACCGGCATGTTAAATCACGAACTAGGACGCTTTCAAAATTCACGCCAACTGCTGGTTATTCGCTAACTTCAAACCCGCTGCTTCAACGGGAGCGCAGAGTATAGGCATTTTGTGCGCGTTCGGCAATGCACAGAGGGCAAGGATGTAAAATATTTTTCATATTTAGCCCTTCGCAAGCAAATACCCAATCAATTTACGCTGGATTGCCTGATATCAACCACTTGATTGCTTGCTCGATCGCTATAGGCACCACCCAGAACCGACACACCTTTCAACACCAGCAAAGGATCACTGTGTACAGGGCTCAACATTAAAGACTCTAAAATTTTAGACTCTCCACCTGTCACCACCGTCGTCACTGTACCCACAGCCTTACAAGCTTCAACCACGAATCGGTCCATCGCACCCACCGAAGCAAAACCAGTGCCTCCAGCAATACCTGCAGCCGTGTTATCAGAAAATGGACTAATTGCACCGTCAGCAGCAAACAGAGCAGACGTGTATTTGCCCAGAGAACGCCGCATGGTGTAGATGCCAGGCAGTATCGCTCCGCCCATATGCTGCCCTTCAGCAGAAATCAGATCGATAGTCGTTGCCGTACCGGAATCGATAACGCATAAGGCACCCTCATACTCAGCACGAGCACCTATCATTGCCGCCCAGCGATCTACCCCGAATGTGGAGGGGTTCTCGTAACCATTTTTCAACCCGCCAAATTCTGCACTAGACACGACTACGGTAGGCTCAACGCCCAAGCGCACGCTACACCAGGCAGCCAGATTGGGCAGCAAACGTTCGCCAGCCACATTCGAGACAACAACGCTGCTTGGCAGACGCGCACCCAATGGCTTTAACCAGATTTCGTCGAGCACGTCGTGCAAAAAGACGTCGTGCCATGCGAACGAATCCAATGGATGTAGTCCGTCATCATCCTCTATCGCCGCTTTACACCGCGAATTTCCTATGTCTACCAGTATTCTCATAACGTCGTTCTTATTGATACATCGCCGCCATACAGCGGCACAAGCTCACCGGATCGCTCTACGAGCAACGCCCCGTGTATGTTGACCCCACGAGCAACTGTACGTTCCGTGGAGTGATTATCTCGCACAACTGAGACAGGTTGATCGGCCAACCAATCTCTTGTTGACCATTCTTTTTTAAAAAAATCCCAACCGTGACACACAAATTTACTGTGCAGACCCAGTACCTTATCGGCTAACACCCCCACAAATTCATCCCGATCTTTTCTCGATAGCTCGACACCAGCTTCACTGATAGAGGTAGCGCCTATTCCCAAGCAAGTTACGTTTTCGTCACGTTTAACGTTAATACCGATACCCGTTAACACATCGCTTGCTGATCTATCACCTCGCGAACCGCCACCCACCATTCCTTGCCCTTCAATTGCTGTTGTCGGTTGTATGATCTCGGTGAGCAGCCCACCTAGTTTTCGGTTGTTGAGGATTACATCGTTTGGCCATTTAAGCATAACAGGCAGTTGCAGACGCTCTTCAAACACTTGTGCCACGGCGATACCAGTGACCAGACTCAAACCCAGAAGTTCTTGGGGTGCCTTGTACAAACGCGCACAAACCGACATCGTGATGTTAGCAGGTAAGGTTTGCCATACATTGCCGCGCCGCCCAATTCCAGCTTGTTGCCAATCAGTTACACACACTTGCGCTCGCCCTAGTGCAAGCAAGGCTTCAAACGTGTGGTGTTGAGATCGCAGCCACTCACTGGTGCTGCCTAGTGACTCGAATCCATGAACGTCAACGTGGGTGAGCTGCCCGGATGAAGCCGCTTTTACAATCGTATTGACATCAGGCATGCAGGTTTGCATTAGCTTGCCGTTGCTGGGGTTAACCACACATCCACCAGAGCTTGGTCCACCACACTGAGCACGGCGGTGTCTGCAGGTGCCTGCTCGATAGGCAAATCACTTTGGTAAAGCTGCCCCAACCTAAAATAATGTACCTTGATGGAAGAGAGTTTCGCAAACCGGGCCAATAGTTTATCAACAGCCTCTTTATTCACTGAAAACCCTGACATGGCAATCAGAATATCACCCGCCGCTAAACCGGCGCGCATGGCAGGGGAGCCACTCATGACATGAGTCACGCGCACGCCTCCCGGCGCATCCAGCACATTGGCACCTAACCAACATACACAGCTCTTGTTCTGGGTAATGTCTTTAGCGCGGCTGCCACCCACATCACTGGATGACAAACGTGGTGTCCATTGCAACTGAACACCATGAAACGCGAGCGCCGCGTCCAATGGCAATTCTTTTGTCGAATACAATGCAGCTTCAAAAAAATCGTTTAAATCTACACCGAGCAAATCAGCCACCAATGCTTGAGGCTCTCGCTCACCAATACCTTCACCTGTCTCCGTCCAGCGTTGCCACATCTTCAGCATCAGTGCATCGAGCGTGACACGACCCTCACTGTTTGATCTCATCAGACTATCAAGGCACAACGCAATCAACGCCCCTTTAGCGTAGTAGCTGACGATGGCATTGGGTGCGTTTTCATCTTGCTTATAAAATTTGTGCCAGGCATCAAAGCTGGATTCGGTGACGCTTTGTGATAAGCGCCCTGCTCCACGCTGTACTCGAGTTAGTGTTTTTGACAGAACACCCAGATACCGTTCCTGTGTGATGAGTCCACTACGAACAAGAATCAGATCGTCGTAATAGGATGTCATGCCTTCAAAAAACCAGAGCAACTCGGTATACGATTCTGTCTGCAACTCATACGGTACAAAACGCGCAGGTTTTATACGCTTGACGTTCCAATTATGAAAATATTCATGACTACACAAACCCAGAAAATCAAGATACTTATCACTAACGCTACTATCACCCACAGCAGGTAGATTCTCACCAGTCACCATCAGCGCTGTTGACGCTCGATGCTCTAACCCACCGTAGCCAGCATCAACCACCATGATCAAAAACACATAGCGATCATACGGTGCAGGAGCACCGAAGAACTCTATTTCAAAATCACAAATTCGCTGCAGATCATCGACAACACGTTGTTCATCAAAGTAACAGCGCCCAGTAAACACCACCTCGTGAGGAACACCTCCAGCGACGAAGTGAAGCCGTTTAAAATCCCCCATCTCAACCGGGTGATCTATCAACTCATCATAATTCGTCGCCTCGTATTCACCAAAACCTGAGGCATCCACAGTGACAGCGCTGAGTGTTGTGGCAACGTTAAACCCTGCGTTGACGTCATGCACAGGCCGCTGCAAAGTGACCGAGCTGCGTTGTTCAGTCTGACCTTCTACCTGCAGAAATACACTAGTGCCGTTAAAAAATGCATGCGTGCTATCAACGTGTGCGGCTCGGACCGATAAGTCCCAAGCGTAGACACGATAGCTCACATCCAGCTCGGTCAACCCAGCTGGCGCTTGCCAACTTGATTTATCCAGTTTGACCAAGGCCAGGTTTTTACCCTTGCTGCTGGCAGTAATGGATACGACATTGCGCGAAAAATCACGCACCATGTAGCTACCGGGCAACCAGTTGGGCAGCTGCAACAATTGACCACTCGGATTAGGATTTGTTAACGACAACCGAACATCAATTAAATGAGCGTTGGCATCGCTGATACCAACCGTGTAGTGAATAGTCATTGAACAACTCCAGCAATCGCCATTTGTGCGCGTATATCAACACAAAAAGAGACATATTGCAGATCAATCGTTATGTTAGGTCACCTCACCCAGTCTAGCGGCTGTGGCGATGCAGAGGGTATAAAGCAAGAACTACCAAGGGACCATTGTCGTGACACAGTTCGCACTGCGCAAACGTGCGACTAAGGGGTTTGCTCAATGCGCCGAATCCGGTTCTATGAGAGCGCCCAACTCAACCACACCCAACGCATTGTGCAGCCTAATTTGCAAGCCTGCCTTAACCTTCACAGCAGTGTGCTTTGTTATCGCCTCGCAGATGAGTTCTTCGGCCATTGCCCAATCACGGACTTTCAAGCATCAGGCTGCTGATGGCACTGTGACCTTCAGTGACGCGCCTATCAGAGACGGCCAAGTCGTGCGTACCAGCTACAAAGGCACACTCAGAAAACCGGTGATAGCCAATCCTTGCCACGGTTTGAGTACAGCCCAACTGGATGCTAAAGGACGCCAGCTAGATGCACAATTTGCAACCGCCTCAGCAGCTACAGGTGTGGAAGCCGACCTTCTCAAAGCGGTTGCTCGCGCAGAGTCCTGTTTCGATCCGGTAGCTGTATCTCGAGCAGGCGCTCAGGGCCTGATGCAACTGATGCCTGCAACCGCTCGCGATATGGGAGTGACCAGCAGCTTCGATGGCGAACAGAATCTGGCTGGAGGCGCAAAGTACCTTGCAGCGATGCTCGCACGCTACTCGGACGATCTAGACTTGGCACTGGCCGCATACAACGCAGGCCCAGGCAACGTTGATCGCTATGATGGCGTGCCGCCGTTTAAAGAGACACAAAAATATATTGTTTCTGTTCGCGCTTTTCGAGAGCACTACAGGCTGCAGAAGGCAAGTTAAATCGACACTACGCAGTGTCGAATAATCATGCATAGCTCAATGCTTGCGGCTATCTGCCAACAAAGACAGGTCTAGCCCTGCCAGTACAGCTATAATTGCCGCTCAGATCCAATACCCCAAGCGCCAGCTAAATATGTCAAAAACCGAGCCCGTTGAGGCCAGCAATTTCATACGAAACATCATCGAAGCTGATGTGGCTGCGGGCAAGCATGATGCACAAGTGGTTACTCGCTTTCCGCCTGAGCCCAATGGGTATTTGCATATCGGTCATGTTAAGTCCATTTGCCTGAATTTTGGCATGGCAAGCCGCTTCAACGGGCGCTGCAACCTGCGCTTCGATGACACTAATCCTGCACGTGAAAACGAAGAATACGCACAAGCCATTCTGGAAGACGTTAGCTGGTTAGGCTTTGAATGGAGCGAGCTTCATCATGCCTCTGATTATTTCGAACAACTCTACACTTACGCCTGCGACCTTATTCGTGCGGGTAAAGCCTACGTGGACAGCAGCAGTGCAGACGAGATGCGAGCCATGCGAGGCACGTTGACCGAACCCGGCACACCCAGCGTTTACCGCGATCGCTCGGTTGAAGAGAATCTGGACTTATTCAAACGCATGCGTTCAGGCGAGTTTGACGACGGTGCCCATGTGCTTCGCGCAAAAATCGATCTGGCATCGGGCAACATGAATATGCGCGATCCTACCTTGTACCGCATCCGGAAAATAGCCCACGTGCGCACGGGTGATAGCTGGTCTATTTACCCCATGTACGACTACACGCATTGCGTGTCGGATGCGATAGAAAAAATCACCCATTCTCTTTGTACTCTCGAGTTTGAAGACCATCGGCCCTTGTACAACTGGGTACTGGAGCAGATAGATGCACCCGGTGCACCTGAGCAAACAGAATTTGCCCGCTTGGCACTTGAGTACACCATGCTCAGCAAACGACGGCTTATTCAGCTAGTAGAAGAGAACCATGTTCGCGGCTGGGATGATCCGCGCATGCCCACCATTACGGGCATTCGCCGCCGTGGGTACACACCTGCCTCCTTACGCGACTTCTGCGAGCGCATTGGTGTTACTAAAAACGATGCCTGGATCGAGATGATGGTTCTGGAGAACTGTATTCGAGATCAGCTCAACGTTGAGGCCCCACGCAGAATGGCCGTGCTAGACCCCATCAAGGTTGTCATTACAGATCTACCCGAAGATTATTCAGAGACACTCAGTTTTGCAAATCATCCTCAAGACGAATCTGCCGGACGGCGAGAAATACCGTTTTCATCAACCGTGTGGATAGAGCAAGATGATTTCGCCGAAGTGCCTCCACCAAAATATCAACGTTTGACCATAGGAGGCGAGGTTCGACTACGGGGTTCTTATGTCATCAAATGCAACGAAATAATTAAAGATGAGACCGGTAACATCATCGAGTTGCGTTGCACACATGACCCAGACACGCTAGGTAAAAAACCTGAAGGGCGCAAAGTTAAAGGCGTCATTCATTGGGTGTGCGCAAAAAAGGGAGTCAATGCTCAGGTACGGGTTTACGACACTTTATTTACGGTACCTAATCCAGCTGCAGCTGAGTCTTTCACCGATATCATCAATGCAGAATCTGAGAAGGTCATGTCAATGTGCATTATTGAGCCCTCTTTGACAGCTGCAGAACCTGAAACTCATTTCCAGTTCGAGCGTTTAGGCTACTTCGTCACAGATAGGCGGGATCACTCGCCAACAACGCCCACATTTAATCGAACCGTAACCCTACGCGACACATGGGCTAAAAAGTGAGTTAACCCGCAGTTGCTCTAGAGCAACTGCGTATGCCCACCGTGCACCTTAAAATAATTCTCACCTGATAACGCACTTAACATTGACGAATACCGTTCTAGATACTATTACTTGTAGGGTACGGTTGGGTTTATAGCGTGCAGGCAGTTCTTTGCCCCAAAGGGCCTTAGCCAGCGCTTCAAGAACTCGAACGCTAAAAAAATTACACATTGCTGGTGAGAGAATTTCATGCAGAAAAGCATACCTAACCTATTAAAACGCAGCCTACTGGCAGCAGCTCTTGTTTCGATGAGTGCTTGCTCCACTGCGCCAAGCACCCCAAATCCTAACGATAGCAGCCTCGTGAAGGTGGGCAAAGCGACCGCCAATGCAGGCCGTAAAACTTGGAACACCACCGCTTACTACTTAGGCTTTCGCGACTCACGCGATTCACCGACGCGAAATACATCAGATGACAGGTTACTGATTGTCGACAACAACTCGGCTGACGACAATAATCTAGAAATCGCGCCGCTCGATGAAAATAGTTCTTCAGAAGGCAGGTCGCTCGCGATAGAGCAAAATGCTGATGGCACACTCAACACCAGTGCAACTGGTGGGCAAGATCTCATACACGTGGTAGCGCAGAGCGAAACTCTGTGGGATATTGCTAAGAAAACTACGGGTGATGCGAACAATTGGCACGTTCTAGCCGATTTAAACAATCTGCAGCAAAACGCCGCAGTATTTCCTAGCCAGAAACTTCTCATACCGGGTGATTTGGTCAAGCCAGGCTACAACCCAGACGGCGTAGCCATCGTTGCTAACAATATCGATAGTTCTGACGGATTCACTGCCATTGAAAACACATCGACAGCCGATGTGCAAACGGCCGGTGCCGACACCGAAACAGACGCCCTTAGCGCAACTGTGCAGGACGCAGTTGTCATCGATTTACAAGACAATGAAACCTTGTGGGACTTTGCCAAACGCACCACAGGTGATGCAACCAACTGGCAGCAAATTGCCAGTCAGAACAACTTCACTGAAAGACAAGCCACAACCGTTCGCCCTGGTCAGGGCATTGCGGTACCCAATTCACTACTAAGAGATCCAAGCGAAGCCGTGGCGTCAGTAGAGCCTGTGGAATTGGTTATCCAAGCCGAGGAGCAGGAAGTCGTTGTTGCTAGCGCTGCAGACACAGCTGAGAACTCTTTTATTAACAGTGCAACACAGACTAGCGAGACGCTAACTGACACAGCCAATACGACACTAGCTGCTGCATTACCGACTGCACAAGCGCTACAAGAACCCGCTGTTGAAGTTGTCAGTGACCTTGCAGCCGTTGCAGGCGTCGGTGATGATACTCAAGTCGTTGAATCGTCGTACGAGTCAACTGATGCCATAGAATCGGCAAATCTGGAAAGCGACGCGGTTCAAATAGTTGAAAACCAGAACATTCCGGGAGAAATCACGGTTAAAGGCACTTATTACCCTAAAGCGGTATACAACGACGCCGACTTCTCATCAAGTCTACTTATGCGCGTATCACCGGGCACTCAGCTGCAGGTATCGCGCGCTATGGGCACCTGGTTTGAGGTAGAAACCGAAAAAGGCGTGGGCTACGTTCACTCACGTGATATTCAGTGAATCCTAGCGAGTCAATCCTAAAAAGCCCGGCTTCTTAAGCTGGGCTTTTTTTTGGGTGTAATATCGCCAAACTTGCAAAAAAAGAATTTTGTGATCCAGCTCACTTTGTAATCTTGCAGAGAGCGCGGTATTTAACAGTCAGCAATGTCAACGCTTGGCAAAATAGTCCCACGTTGAATCGCCTGAACAACAAGAGACTGGAATAAAAATGATAAAAACTGCCAGTGCACTACGAATGTCAATCTGTGGGTTAATTGCTCTAGCCGCGACAGGTTGCGCTACCACCGCTACAACAACAGCAACCGCGCCAGAAGCTGCGTACACCGCACCTAAGAGCTTCACCTATGAGGTAAAGTCTGGCGACAGACTTAGCGACATCGCGATGAGCATCACCGGCAATATTTCCGACTGGAAAAGCATTGCCAGTTTCAACGGCATCGACGACCCGCGCAGCCTTGCCGTAGGTGACACCCTTGTCATACCAGAAGAACTGCTCCCTGAGACACTTAGTCGCAAAGGAAAAATAAACAATTCAGTAATCCAGGTTGCAGCCAACAACAGCTCGCCACTACCCATACCAACTGGCAACACTGTCAGTGTTGCTCGAACAACAACGGTAGCCAACGATCAGATCGCTGTATTCCCTGTCTCCGTTAATCGCTCATTCAGCCTTCAACCCATAACCGAGCCCATTCAACAAAGTGCCCTTGTGACCAGTAGCTCGCGATACGATGCGCTAGCGCCAACAATCAGGGTACTGGGCACTTACTACCCCATAGCCGTTTATAGAGAGCCTGCAAACTATTCACAGCTAGTAAAACGCGTTGCACCGGGCACTGAGATGCAGCTCGATAGCGCAGTAAATGATTGGTACAAAATTGTCACTGACGATGGCTTCGGGTACATTCGCAAAAGCGATAGTGTTCTAGAGCAATAACTGTTCAGTGTGATCAACACGCAAACTGCTACTCTTCACAGACCAAAGATCAAGACCACCTAAGAAACCCGGAAGAGCAGATGTCGCTGATAACTCTCACATTAATGCGCCATGCGAAATCAAGCTGGAAGCAGAACCACCAGAGTGACTACGATAGAGAATTAAATGAGCGAGGTCACCACGATGCGCCAATGATGGCAAAACGCCTATTTGATCGAGGCAGCGTCCCCCAGTTAATTCTCTCGAGCTCAGCACAACGCACACGTCAAACCACTGAACATGTTCTGTCAATTTTTGGCTCGAACTCTATAGAAGTCAATTTTGACAAATCGCTGTACCTGGCTTCATCCAGCGTCCTTTTGAACGCGGTGCTCGGAGTGTCTGACAAGATCAATCACATTATGCTCATTGCCCATAATCCGGGTATAGAGGACTTGAGCGCACACTTAAGCTCACAACGCGGCGATGTGATGCCCACGGCCTCGATACGACAATTTACTGGTCAGACGATGGATGATTTACAACTCGCTGCCGATTCCTTGCGACGCTCGAATGGCATGCAAAGCGGTTCAAATTCTATCGCACTGAGCTTTTCGGATTACCCTAAAAGCGGTCAGGGCTGCAAATAGCCCTAAGCAGCATCCACTGGCGTGACTAGGATAGAAGGCTTGTCGCCACGTCGATAATTACCTGGCTGCTTGATAATCGCAGCCATGGCGATATCGCGCTCTTCTGCAGTGGCATACCAACGAGTTCCCGCCCATTCATCTCCCAACAAATGTGGAAATCTGAACGGATCATTTGCTGGCAATTCAACCTTGACGCCAAAGGGCTTCTGGTTTTTATCTGTCACGATATTGGTATCTCATCTGTATTGCGCCAAGTATCCGCTATATCGACCACCAATGCCGATGATTCAGTAAATCGAGCACAGCAAGACAGAATTTGTTCGTAATCTTGGCCTCTACCTAGAGAATTCACGGATAATGCCCCTATATTTATCCTCTCAAGAATCTCTCAGGAGCTTAATAATGAACCTTCGCTTTGCCACACTTACAGCGCTTGCATCTGCCGTGCTAGTGTCAGCCTGTACGCAAGAGTCTCAGAACAGCATCGGACGCTCTATCCAGAACTGGACCGGAACAGACGGTATTATCGAGATCTATGCAGGCGATAAGCTGGTCAGACGTTTCATGGAAATAGATAAACTCTCTACCGCTGCTGGCACCAATAGCGGTGAATCCAGGCCCTACCGCTTTGGCTACGGCATCATGGACGCCAACCTCAATGGCACACCTGATAGTGGTGAGAAAAAAGTTTATTTTGAATTCAGTGACTACTCTACGTCATATGTATTCTACGAAAAACCCTAACTAATATCAGTTACTCACACATTTGAGAATAATTAAATATTTATTTTTCAGTAATTTAATTGACTTATCTAAAGTAACTACTAGAGTTTTAGAGCGCTCTCCAACAATTGTTGGTGCTGCGTTCTCACCCCCTGAAAGGGTCCGCATGTCGGGCCCTTTTTTTTGTGTGTCATTCCCGCGTTATACTGCTTGGCGCAGCAGAGGACAAAACTATGCGGATGGATTATTTCAGCGATCTGGTGGAGAAAGCCATCGATAACTCCCAAGTGGAAATTACAGGCGATGGCAGCAAGTTTGAAGCACGCGTCGTTAGCAACTCTTTTGAAGGCCTGTCAGTTATAAAACGTCACAAACTGGTCTATGCAGTACTCAACGACCATATCAAGTCAGGCGCTATTCACGCGTTGAGCATAAAAGCTTTCACTCAGGGCGAGTGGGAAAAAACGACGAGCGACCAGGGCTAGGAAAGACGGCTAGAGTTGGGCTGTTTAAGCTCACTCAAGCAAACAGTCTTCCTCGAACAGCCTGCGAAAGCCTCCAGAGCGCTCCGTGAATGGCGCGAATCTGGCATTCCCGTTAAAGACAACGCGGGGTACCTCAAATGATGACTCCCGTGAACCGACATACGCCGGATAACGTGAGTGCACATCGATGACACAGAACCGCCACCACACAGATACAGATGACGCGCCTTGGGTGGCTCAGCTTGCGTACCTTGCAACACAGGTGCAACCCAGTGCCGAGTCACGTATGCGCACAATGGTCAGTTGTGACACTCGCTCTGGCAAAAAGGCGATGTTCGTACCGCCAGATATGCCGCAATTACAACCTCGCTCTTTGCGATACCTTCGCGCGTTTGCACGCGCACACAATTTGCAACTCGTTGAAGATCGTCGACGCATGATAGCGACACCTTCGCGTAACATGCGCCACGACCCAACACCGCCGATTTGTAAAGCCTTAGGAGAGCTATTGCAGCAGCTAGGTTTGCCAGGAGGCGCACGATCTCCTTCATGCCCGCACCGTCTCAGCCGTGATAGCCAGTACATTGAAATTGGCAAACTGATCAAAATGGCAGCCTTTGCGGCGCCACAAGCCAAACGCTCATCCATAGCACTTAACACGAGCCTGAGAGAGCTAACTAATAACAAAGCGCATAGAATGGATGTGTATGGCTGCAAACTGGTCTCAGAGGACATCAGCACTGTTCTAGGCATCTTCGAAACAACGGGCTTCCGAGCTGTTGGCTATTCAACAGGCAAACAATATGTCATGCATGTTTGTCTTGCCGGGGGAGCGCTATCAGCACCTGAACTCTGGGCTGATTTCCATACGCTGACCAGCATCGATTTCCGTCTGCAACTTCACGAAGCCCGCGACCCCTCCAAAGATGTAGGCTTGTTCTACACCACCATTTATCTGGATCTTACCGAGTCCCCCGCACCCTGGTGGCTCAATACGTGGGCAGAAAATAATCAGAGAGTCGTCGATTCCTTAGAACAACACACACTACAGCAAACCGGTTGTGCAAAACACAGTCACAAGTTTCTGGCGTTGGCACGCTAATACTGTATTCTTGCCAGCTGCCATTTAGCCGCTTCAAGAAATCATCGCATGTCATTGATCAGGGTGCAGAACGCGTCCATTGCCTTCGGACCAACAGCCGTTCTGGATAAAGTGTCCATGACAGTTGAGTCAGGCGCCCGCACTGCACTGGTGGGCCGCAACGGCGAAGGTAAGTCCACGTTGCTTAAAATGCTAGCTGGCATTCATCAACCAGACACCGGCGAGATCATCGTCAAATCTGGCTTGAAAGTCGCCTACCTACCGCAGTCGGTGCCTGTCGACTTCACAGGCACAACCTACGATGTCGTTGCCGGTGGCCTAGACACTATCGGCGTTGTACTAGCTGAATTTAATCGCGAGTCGCAACGCCTAGGACAAGGTGAAACGCACACGCCAGACGGTAAGCAGTCTTTGATCGACAGACTAGCCACCTTACAAGATAAGATTGACGCACAAGATGGCTGGGCTATGATCCAGCAAGTTGAGCAAACGCTGTCACGCATGCAGCTCAGTGCTGACACGCTGGTAGAGAGTTTATCTGGGGGCCTTAAGCGTCGCGTAGTTCTGGCTCGTGCGCTGGTGTCCCAACCTGATATTTTATTGCTCGACGAGCCTACCAACCACCTTGACATCGGCGCCGTTGACTGGCTTGAAGCTCACCTGCAGGGATTACATTGCGCACTCGTGTTTGTTACCCACGACAGGAGTTTTCTGGATGCATTAGCGAATGATATCTGCGAAATTGATCGTGGAAACCTCACACAATGGCCGGGCCGCTACACGCTTTACAAGGAAAACAAAGCCCGTGCTCTTGAAATAGAAGCTGACCAAAATGCCTTGTTTGATAAAAAACTAGCGCAAGAAGAGACGTGGATTCGGCAAGGCATCAAAGCTCGGCGCACCAGGAACGAAGGCCGTGTTCGCGCATTGAAAAAATTGCGTGAGCAACACGCTGCCAGACGCAACGTAGTGGGCAAAGCGCGCATGTCTGTCAATCAGGCAGAGAATAGCGGCAAGATTGTCTTTGAAGCCACAGATCTTAATTTTCTGCGTGGCGACACACACATTATCCGTTCGCTAACAACCTCAGTGATGCGTGACGATCGCATTGGTATTCTGGGACCCAATGGTTGCGGCAAGTCCACACTGGTCAAATTGCTGGTCGGCGAACTCGAAGCCACAACGGGTACGGTTAAGCGCGGCACACAGTTGGAAGTAGCTTATTACGACCAGCTTCGTGCCATGCTCGATCCAAAGCTCTCAGCAGCTGATAACGTTAGCGGAGGCCGAGATACCGTTGAGATTAATGGCCAACCTAAACATATCATGAGCTACATGCAGGACTTCCTGTTTGAGCCATCACGCGCCCGTGCTCCAATAACCGCCCTTTCAGGCGGTGAAACTGGCCGACTCATGTTGGCAAAACTGTTTTTAAAGCCATCCAACTTAATCGTACTCGACGAGCCCAGTAACGATCTGGATGTGGAAACACTGGAACTCCTAGAAAGCCTGTTAGCTGACTACAAAGGCACCGTTATTCTGATCAGTCACGATCGTGAACTCATCGAAAACGTGGTGACACGCAGTATGATTTTTCAGGGTGACGGCAATTTCATTGATGTGGCTGGAAGCTACACGGACTTTGAACGTGAACGCGCTACTTCGAAAACACTCAAACCGGTGTTTGAACAATCCAGAGACTTGTCTCAACACATGAAGAGCGCTGCTATCGCTGCAGCAAAACCTGTAGAAGCAGTCGCGAAACCAAAACCCGCCAAGCTAAGCTATAAAGATAAACTTGAGCTGGAATCTTTGCCTGGAAAAATCAATGAGCTTGAAGCATCCATAGCGAGTATTCATGACGCTATGAACAGCGCAAACTTTTATGATGACAAGCAAAAGGCTGATAAGTCCATCAAAAAGGCTGAGACTTTACAAACGCAGCTCGACAAAGCTTATGTACGTTGGGAGGAACTTGAGGCAATGACTATTTAGCCTCAAGAACATCCAGAACACGTAATGCTGCCTGTATATACTGACCTAAACTCATTATAGGAATGACCATGTCGAATTTGCCTCACCCGCACCTCGATCTGGCCGGTAAGATCCGCCCCGGTCTTGATATTCTGGCCAACGAGATTGTCATTGCCCTGAAGAAGCGTTCGCGGTTTCATGTCAATGCCCCAGTGTATGAGACGAGGCTTGTGGTGTCAGACACCTCACTCACTTTGCTTGAATACGCCTTGGGCCGCATTGAACGATGCCATGCAGAGTTAGGGCGTTATACTTTTGCCTCACAAGAGGCGTTCACACCCGTCTCTGAAGTCTCCCCCGTTATTGATCGAACGCCGCCAGAGAGCCCTCTGCAAGCTATGCAAAGCGGTTCAGGACAAAAAATTCTTGGCTTCTATCAGCAATGGCTTACCCAAGCCTGCCCAGCGGGCGTGGACACAGACACCTACGGCGAAACAGTGACCAGCGATGTCGTCGCGCTGCTAGCTATTATGGAGCGAGTGAATCTAGGCAAGTCAGTTGCAGAAGCGAAATTTCTTGATCAACCAGAGGCATTTATTGACACGGCTGGCGAGCGTGATGGCCTGTTATCATTACTAGTAAAAAAAGACAGAGAAGCCGATGTGCTGGCACTGGCTGCTAACCTTGCTCAGCGCTATGACTTACCCGCTGAGCACGTGGTGGATACTTTCAAATTTATGATTGCGACCACTATTGAT
The DNA here is from genome assembly GCA_023300375.1 of Granulosicoccus sp. Lineage (GTDB taxonomy): Bacteria > Pseudomonadota > Gammaproteobacteria > Granulosicoccales > Granulosicoccaceae > Granulosicoccus. Next base: position 14,708 of record JALZWO010000247.1, read on the forward strand.
ATCGAGATCGATTACCTACGCATGCGAATTAGTCACACAGAAGCCAATTAAGACTGGCAATTTTTCTTACTCATCACTCTCACGATTACTCGTCATCCTCACGAGAGTGGGGATCCATAGGTGTATATAAAGGCCAGATTCCCGCCTTCGCGAGAACGACGTTCTCGCCTAAGCAGAAATCAGCTCATTGTTCTAAGCAGCAAAGAATTACCTTGCATATCACCCGGCTTAGCGATACCCATCAGTTGCAAAATAGTGGGAGCGATAGAGGGCAGAGCGTTGCCATTGCCTAACTCCCATTGCTCAGAATCGTAGATAGCGCAAGGCACTGGAAAAGTGGTGTGTTGTGTGTGTGGTTTGCGACTCACAGGATCAACCAACATATCCGCGTTACCATGATCTGCGGTTAATACAATGGAGTAACCATTGCTCACTGCAGCCTCCCACATACGCCCTACCATGGTGTCTACAGTCTCTACCGCCTTGACAACAGCCTCGGGTACTCCGGTATGACCGACCATATCGCCATTAGCAAGATTAACAACCACTAGCCCCGACGTAGCCTCTTCCAGTGCCTTGACGATGCCATCGGTCACCTCTGGCGCACTCATTTCGGGCTGCAGATCGTACGTTGCCACTTTAGGCGAATTCACTAACAAACGTACTTCATCAGCTAGTGGCTCATCCTTGCCACCGTTAAAGAAGAAAGTTACGTGTGGGTACTTTTCTGTTTCTGCCGAGCGTATTTGCCGAATGCCTGCATCAGCAACTGCTTGACCTAGAGTCACTCCGGGTTCATCCCTTGTGAACGCACAAGCAAACGGATAACTCGACTCGTAGCGCGTCATGGTTGTCAGCGAGACAGGGGCAAACTCCCCACGATCAAATCCCTCAAAATCATCAAGCCCAATCGCTACACTAAGCTCTCTTGGACGATCGTTTCTGAAGTTAAAGAAGAATGCTTCAGTGTGCGCATCCCACGGCTCATGTGCGTCTAGCACAGTAGGCATCAAAAATTCATCGGTCTCATCATTCTCATCTGCCATTGACAACGCTTGATCAAGATCCTTTGCACGCCTGCCTTCACCTTGAGCCATTGCCTTGAATGCAAGCTGTACCCGCTCCCAGCGCGTATCACGATCCATAGCATAATACCGACCTGATACCGTTGCCAAAACACCTTTAGCTGAGGCTAAAGCGGGCAGTACGCTATCAATGAATCCCTTTGCGCTTCCTGGTGCGGTATCTCTCCCATCGGTAATTGCATGAAGCACAGGCTTCACTTCATTTTTCTGACAAAGGGCTATCAAGGCTAGAAGGTGATCGGTATGACTGTGCACACCACCATCAGATACCAATCCTAGTAAATGCAATGGCTGACCCTTTTCACGACATCGACCCAGCGCCTCTACGATGGCTTTATTGCGATCTAGCGAACCATCATTAATGGCATCGCCGATTTTCACCAGATCTTGCCTCAAAACAGTGCCTGCGCCAATAGTGAGATGACCTACTTCTGAATTACCCATCTGCCCTTCAGGCAATCCGACAGCTCGACCCGAGGCCTCAAGCAAGCAGGTTGAATGATTGGCGTAAATCCGATCAAGGTTTGGCGTATCGGCCATCGCTACTGCATTGTCCAGCTTGGATGGATTCACACCCACACCATCCATAATGATTAACAGGACAGGACGCCGAGGACACAAACTGCTTGATTGATTAGCGGACATGTTCATGCTCCATTAATGGGTATGACTTAAGAGTTGAGTAAACAGCCACGCGCATCTGAACCGTATAAAACGTTTGCTGCACGTGAAAACAAAGGTCACCGCGGCCTGCTTTGCCTTTTAGCGTTTATCGCCATCGTCAGATGACGCCGAATCATCCAAGGTATCGGTCGAAGAATCATCGACTTCATCAGAGTCCATCAGGCTGTTTCGATAGGCGCCATTGGCATCAGGTTTTTTGATCAGGGCGGGATCCACCTCACCGATTTTGCGCTCGCCAGCCTTGTCTTGTGTATCAGAGCTACTATCAGGCGTCTCTAACGCCGGCTTGACGGGTAGCGCAGCCGATGGTGAAGGTGGCTTGTAATGCGGGTCATGAGATTCTGAACGAGGTGTACCCTTGCTTGTCACTGATGAACCAGACGGTGAAGTGGGATCTGGAACAGGGTCTGTAGGGTCCGGTTCGCCGTCGTCCTCATCATCAAGGTTGTCGCGTGATATTCCAGCAGCACGCATACGCTTCTTGTATTTTCTCGAGAACACAATACCCACTTCATACAACAACCACATGGGTATAGCCAACAGCGTTTGAGAGATCATGTCCGGGGGGGTTAAAAACATGCCGATAACAAATGCTGCTACAAAAACATAAGGGCGTATCTTGACTAACTGCTCTGGTGTGGTGATACCTACGGCCACCACAAGTACCGTAGCCACTGGCACCTCAAAGGCAATACCAAAGGCAAAGAACAGTGTTATCACAAAATCCAGATAGCGCCCGATATCGGTACTAACAGTGACGCCTTCAGGGGCAACGCTTGTAAAAAATCCAAACACAAGAGGAAATACCACGAAGTACGCAAAGGCTACGCCCAGATAGAACAACCCAGTGCTAGACACTAACAAAGGCACGACTAGCTTTTTTTCGTGGGCATATAGCCCAGGCGCAACAAACGACCACACTTGGTACAACAAATAAGGCACCGCCAAGAAGACACACAACATAAGCGTCAGCTTGAACGGAATAAAAAACGGTGCAGCAACGTCGATCGCTATCATCTGGCTATCAGGCAAATGGCGCAACAGAGGTGCCGCAAGGGCTGTATAAATTTTATCTGAAAACCAAAACAGGCTCAGAAACAGAATACCTACCGCCAGCAACATCTTTAACAGGCGATCTCGCAGCTCTATGAGGTGCGATAAAAAGCCCTGTTCCTGATCAACTGCTGAATCTGGCGAACTCATAGGGTGCTCTGATCACTGTAGTGATGCATGGTAAAAGCGCAACTCACGTGTTGTCGGAACTCGTTTTGCCAACGCCCTTGTCGAGCTTGGCGGCAGCATTGTCAGGTTTGGAAGCCCAGCTTTTCGATGCCGCTTTGTCCTGCGTTTTGCTGGGCGCAGCCTCACCTTTATTGACACTCACCTCTTTGGCAACGGCAGGCTTTGTTTCAGGCTCAACAGCTGTTTCAGTTGCCGGATTTGCAGGTTGATCACTGTTGGCGTTCTTGACAGTCGTTTCCAGCTCATTTAAACCTTCGTTGGTGCTCTTCAAAATTGACGCAGAGGTTTCTTGGAATCCCTTTTTGGTCGAAGACACCATGTCACGCAGGTCGTTGATTTGCTCACGCTGGTCGCCGATCAGTTTTTTCAGGTCGCCCGTTTCCAGCTCCGATGCCAGATCTGTTTTCACACCCTTGACAAACCGCTGTAGTTTGCCAGTCCACTGCCCCACCGTTTTGGCCACTGCAGGCAGCCGTTCGGGGCCAATAACAATCAGCGCAACGATACCAATCAATACAATTTCAGTAAAACCGACATCAAACACGGCGCGTCTTCTCTCGAGGCAATGGGTGGCAAATTAACGGACGCAAGCGGCTTTACGCCGATTTTTGATCGTCAGTTTTATTCATCACCGCATCTTCAACTTCATTAGCGGCTTTCGTGGTGGCATCTTCTAATTCAGCCTTTGGAGAATCCTCTTCCTTGACGGCTTGCTTAAAACCTTTTACCGCCGATCCGAGATCGCCGCCAAGGTTTTTCAGGCGCTTTGCACCAAAAATCAGTACGACGATTACCAGGATGATCAGTAGTTGTGGAACGCTAGGCATACCCATTGTGTTTTTTTCCGTTATTTCGTGTTCAAACGTTGCCGCGTGAAGCTTTCTCGGTATGTCCGGAAACCCCCTCGCGACGTTCTAGTTCTCTTAATATATCCGATACCTGCAGGCCTTTGGCGCTCAACATCACCAACATGTGAAACCACACATCGGCAGCCTCGGATACCAAGTGTTGCGGATTCTCTTCTTTGGCCGCCAAAATAAACTCGACGGCCTCTTCGCCTACCTTCTTTAATATGGCGTCTTCACCGCGCGCAAACAAGCTCGATGTGTAGGAATTTGTTGAATCTGCGTGCTTGCGCAGCTCAATCTCATTGCTTAACCGCTGAAGTACGTCACTCATGGCCCTTTCCGTATATTTGTGCCGGATCCTTGACAACTGAGCTCGTCGTTTGCCACTGCCCAGCATCATCCAGCTGCCTGTAAAAGCAGTCCTTGCGACCGGTATGACAAGCAATGCCACCAATCTGTTCCACACTCAGCAAAAGCACATCGCCATCACAGTCGAGGCGAATGTCATGCACCTTTTGAACATGCCCTGACTCCTCTCCCTTACGCCAGATTTTCTGCCGCGAACGAGAAAAATACACTGCTCGCTTGGTTGCCACTGTCTCTGTAAGGGCTTCCGCGTTCATCCACGCGACCATCAGCACCTGTCCACTCTGGGCATCTTGCGCAATCGCAGGAATCAAGCCCGCTTCGTTGAAGGATATGGCATCGAGCATGGGCTTTTAGCTGACTATTGAGGCTTGCGTCACAAGGACGTCTTGAGGTTGGTCAGTCTATCACGCAGGTGTAGCGTAAAAAGCACATTGTCATCCGCTGCAACGCACTAAAGTCTGACCTCAATTCCGTGGGTCGCCATGTGCGCTTTAGCCTCGGCGATGCTGTACTCACCAAAGTGAAAAATACTGGCTGCCAGAACGGCATCCGCCCCACCTTTGAGCACTCCATCAACGAGATGATCAAGATTTCCGACACCACCAGAGGCTATAACCGGAATTTCTATTGCATCGCTAATAATGCGTGTGAGTTCAAGGTCAAAACCGATTTTAGTCCCATCCCTGTCCATGCTAGTTAATAAAATTTCTCCAGCACCATACTCAGCCATCTGGATTGCCCATTGCACCGCATCAATGCCAGTGGTCTTACGCCCACCGTGGGTGTAAATCTCCCAACGCAACGGCTCATTAGGGTTTGATACTCTTTTTGCATCTAGCGACACGATGATGCATTGCGACCCCACTTTGTCAGAGGCCTCTCTAACCAGTTCCGGACGATTAACCGCCGCCGAGTTAATTCCTACTTTATCAGCCCCTGCGTTAAGGAGCCTGCGAACATCACTTACCTGTCGAATACCACCACCAACAGTCAACGGGATGAACACCTCAGAGGCAACCTGCTCAACCACCTGCACGATGGTATCGCGATCATCGGAGCTGGCGGTGATATCCAGAAATGTGATTTCGTCAGCGCCTGCCTGATTGTATTTACGGGCCACGTTGACAGGGTCGCCAGCATCACGAATATCAACGAAATTAACGCCCTTAACTACTCGACCGGCATCAACGTCTAGGCAAGGAATAATGCGTTTTGCAACTCCCATTCAAATCCCCTGCGGGTTAGCCATACGGTCTTGATACCCGTCAGCAAGTGTTTGCGCCTCAGCCAGATCTATCGTGCCTTCATATAAGGCACGGCCCACGATCGCACCTTCAATACCTGTTTGAAGGTGCTCACCCAGAGACTCGATGTCGGCCAAGGTTGACACACCACCAGAGGCTATAACAGGAATACCCACTGCATTAGCAAGTGCCGCCGTGGCTTCCGTGTTTACCCCTTGCATCATGCCATCGCGGCTAATGTCGGTATATACAATGGCGCTAACACCTGAGTTTTCGAAACGCTGAGCTAACGATACGGCTGTTACTGTTGAAGATTCGGCCCATCCGTCAGTGGCCACAAATCCGTCATTGGCATCTAGGCCTACGATGACATGTCCAGGAAATTCACGACACAGCTGATCAACGAACTCGGGTTGCTTGAGCGCCAACGTACCTATGATTAAATACTCAATACCGGCGTCAAGATAAGACTGCGCTGTCTCTATCGAACGAATACCGCCACCGATTTGCACCGGTACGCCAGCACATGCTGTACATATAGCTTTAACGACATCGGCGTTTCTAGGCAACCCAGCAAAAGCACCGTCCAGATCAACCAGATGGATTCTGCGAGCGCCCAATTTGAGCCAGCGCGCAGCTACCGCAACAGGATCGTCATCAAACACTGTGTCGTCTTCCATACGACCCTGCCGTAAGCGCACGCACTTGCCATCCTTGAGATCAATAGCCGGAATAATAATCATGTGTCACCAGTTGTATTATGTAAGCACAAAAAAAGAAGTCAAATCAGCTAGATCTGAGCATCCCATTGCACAAAATTCTTGAGTAATCGAAGACCCGCGTCAGCACTTTTTTCCGGATGAAACTGACAGGCAAAGACATTGTCTTGTGCAACAGACACAGCTATTCGGTGCCCATAGTCACAGAACCCTGAGACGCTATCGCTATTCGCTGGCACGCAGTAGTAGCTGTGCGCAAAATAGAAGCGAGAACCATCTTCAATGCCTTGCCACAACGGATGTGCTTTAGCCTGAATCACTTTACTCCAGCCCATGTGCGGCACTTTCAATCGAACGCCATCGTCTGCATGCAGTGGATGCTCAAACCGTTTTGCCTCACCCGGCATAACAGCCAGACACTTCACGCCACCATTTTCCTCACTTTGATCAAACAAAACTTGATACCCCATGCAGATACCGAGAAAAGGCTGACCGGATAGCGCTCCAGACAGTAAATCAGCTAAGCCATGCTGCTGTATAGCAGACATGCAATCTGCCGCAGCACCCTGACCCGGGCAGACAATTTTATCTGCCGACCGAATGATGGCTTCATTATCGGTGACAACCACTTCATGATCGGGCGCCACGTGCTCTATGGCCTTGGACACCGAGTGTAAGTTGCCCATGCCATAGTCTATGACTGCAATGCGTTGCATCGTCATTTTTCCAGTAATTCAGTGAAGAAGCTAATGTGCTACAAGCTGCCCTTGGTGGAAGGCATCGCATCAGCAGCGCGTTCATCAATAGCACACGCCATGCGTAGCGCACGGCCGAATGCCTTGAACAGTGTCTCTATTTTGTGGTGATCGTTGTCGCCGCGAATAACATCCATATGCAGGGTTGCCTTAGCGTGATTAGCAAAGCCTTGAAAGAACTCAGATGCCAGATCAACATCAAAATTTCCCACCTTGGGTCGTTTGAAATCAGCGTGGAAATGCAGACCCGGACGCCCAGAGAAATCGATGACCACACGCGATAGCGATTCATCCAGCGGAACGTAGGCATGCCCGTACCGGGCTATTCCGCGACGATCGCCCAGTGCCGTACTAAATGCATCGCCCAGCGTGATACCGATATCCTCAACGCTATGGTGGTCATCAATATGCACGTCGCCATCGCAAGCGACTTTGAGATCGAACAACCCGTGTCTGGAAATCTGATCGAGCATATGGTCTAGAAATGGTACCCCCGAAGTAAAGTCTCCATTGCCAGAACCGTCCAGAGACAGCTCAACAGCGATGGATGTCTCCAGCGTCTTTCGTTCCAACTTGGCTATTCGAGCTGACATGTTCCCAAAACTCCCGCGAAACGCGAAAGCATACACTTTCCCGGCACACAGTTGCCGTCCACGTGGACTAAGAATCGATGCAAAGGGGTTGTTTCGGCCTATTTAGATCACACAGAATGGGGTCAAGAACCTAACAACAAAGAAAATTGTGTAAACCGCGTCAAGAAAAAGCATGAACTCATGCTCAAAAAACGCATTTCAACTTAGGGATCTACGTTGAGCCAAAATGTCACGGGACCGTCATTTATCAGAGCAACCTGCATGTCGGCACCGAATTGTCCTGCCCCAAAACAGGTCACTGCTGGCTCCGCAGTAGTTACCAAGTAGTCGAACAACGATTCTGCCAGTTGTGGCTCGGCAACTCCGGAGAATCCGGGGCGGCGCCCTTTGGCAGTGTCGGCGACAAGAGTAAATTGCGGCACTATCAATAGCCCACCTCCAGATTGGCGCAAATCAAGGTTCATACGACCGTTGTCATCGGGAAATATGCGATAGCTCAGCAATCTGTCCAAAAGCCTTGACGCTGTCAGCTTTGTATCTGCTTTCTCAATGCCCACTAGCGCCAGCATGCCAACGTTTATTTGCGCGATACAATCATCGGCTACCGTTACAGAGGCCTCATTTACCCTTTGAATCAATGCTTTCATGAACTTGGTTTTTGTTATACGCCTCACTGAAGTAGGAATTCTCCTACTAAAATATCAGATTTTTCTTATTGGAATTTACGGCAATTCCTATAGAAATCCCCACACCAGTCGTAGATACTAGCGCTTCGCTCGGGTTGACACAGCTAGGAAAGCGGCGTCAGTTTCTGTGCAATAGCACAGGCAACTTGCTCATAGATGAACGCAGAGTTCGATTGAAAAATCCAATTCTTACCCGAGGAAAAGTCTATCACTGGCATGGAGCTAGAGATTATTGAAGAGACATGGAGTCTCTTCATAAGCCTAAGGAACCTGCCTGCCCAGCTTCACGATGTTACCCCCTAACCGTTGAGTTTTGGGCAGGCAGGTAGGTCTTTGCTAGCACAGGTTCTAGCACAACGCTGCCAAACACCGCGCATCTCGCAAGGCTAGCACAGGGATTCGCACGGGCTTCAGGCCGCACAGCTGTGTGCACAAATCGGCAACACGACACAAAAATACCTACACTTGGTGTTGAAACTCTCTGCCGGCCTGTCTGAATCACTTAACGGGCCTGTCGCTGTTACCTGCACATTGCATAACATCTAACGGAACTCTGCATGAATGCCAGAATCATTGGCGCTGTTTTGCGCGTGCTCGCTGCACTGCCGCTGTCGCTTAATCATTGGGTTGGTCGATGTATTGCCCGATTAGCTTGGATAACAAACAGCAGCGCTCGCCGTATTACTGAATTCAATCTGCAGCACTGCTTTCCTGACATGGACGAAAAAGAACGACAGAATCTGGCGCTCAATAGCCTGATGCATATCGGCCAGCAGTTCACAGAATGTGGATGGGTCTGGCATCGACCTGTAGAGCAGACCAAGCTACTCATCAGGGAAGTCATCGGCGAACAATTCCTACACGACGCCATCGCGTCCAAGCAAGGCGTCATCGTTTGCACACCTCACATAGGCAACTGGGAGCTGTCTCCACTATACGTAGCAGCTTTCGGCAATCTCTCCTATTTTTACAAAAACCCAAGGATGACTGAATTAGGGCCTCTATTGCTCAAATGGCGCTCCCACATCGGAGGCAAACCTATACCTCTGGACACAGGCGGTATTCGTGAAGCACTCAAAGTGTTGAAACACGGCAATATTCTCGGGATACTGCCTGATCAAGAGCCTGACCAAGACAACGGGGTATATGCACCGTTCTTCAATCAACCTGCGCTAACCATGACTTTACTCCCGCGTTTAGCGGCGCGTAGCAAGGCTCACGTTATGTACTTGGTTCTAGAAAGACTGCCTAAATCTCAAGGCTGGCGAATGCACTTTCTACCAACAGACCAAGGTATTTTCGATGCTGATCCACACGCATCGGCAGCGGCTATCAATCGTGACGTTGAACGCTGTATTGCCATAGCTCCAGAGCAGTACGTCTGGAGCTATAAGCGCTTCAGTACAAAAACTGATGGCTCTCGCCGAAGATACCCACGTAAGTGATGGGTCTTGCATCAGCCGAGGCAAACCCGCACAATAGAACCGCGGTGAATTTCAAACCGCAAAATATGATGACTCAACGGGGTGCTAAAAAGCTGAGAGTCCGATTCGCCATTCGCGAATTGGCACAACCCGCATAACCTGAACTGGGTAATACCAGCGTAGGGATTGAGTTGCTGCCTCTGACAG